>CAZHOV010000145.1:0-14063 GCA_964534315.1 uncultured Saprospiraceae bacterium
TGTACTCCACCTATAGGTGGAGTACACCTATACGTGCAGTCCACCTACATTTGCAGTAAACCAATAATTTCGCTATTTTCGCTGCTTTCTTTACATTATTAGAACACTTCTAGTTATGATTAATCTAATTTTATTCGGCCCTCCGGGCTCGGGTAAGGGAACACAAGCCACCAAATTGGTTGAAAAATACAACTTACTCCATATCT
Source organism: uncultured Saprospiraceae bacterium (assembly GCA_964534315.1). Taxonomy (GTDB): domain Bacteria; phylum Bacteroidota; class Bacteroidia; order Chitinophagales; family Saprospiraceae; genus CAZHOV01. Next base: position 207 of record CAZHOV010000145.1, read on the forward strand.
CCACCGGAGATCTCTTCCGTAGCGAAATGAAAAACGAAACGGAACTCGGAAAAAAAGCAAAAGAATATATCGCTCAAGGAGCACTAGTGCCCGATGAAGTGACCATCGGTATGCTCAAAAATAAAGTGGAGGCACACCCCGAAGTGGCCGGCTACATCTTCGATGGCTTCCCGCGCACCATCCCGCAGGCTGAAGCCCTGGACAACCTCCTGGAGGAAAAAGACCAACAAGTATCCGCCCTCCTCGCCCTTGATGTCGATGATGAGGAAATTGTCAAAAGAATTCTCAACCGCGGCAAAACCTCTGGCAGAGCTGATGATAATGACGAATCTATTATCCGTAACCGAATAGAGGTCTACAAAAGTGAGACCAGCCCGGTTTTTGACTACTACGCCAAAAAAGGCCGCGCTAAAATGGTAGACGGGATCGGCTCCATCAATGAAATCTTTGATCGATTGTGCAATGAGGTGGACGCTATCGCTTAACCGGATATTTCTTTTGTTTTATTGTTGAAGTGTTGAATTGTTTATTTTATTGGATTCAACACTTCAACAATTAACCACTTCAACATACTCCCGAACCTTTCCTTACGCCTTTTTTGTTTCTAATCCAACAATCCAACAATCCAACAATTATGTCAGAGCAGAACTTTGTAGATTATGTGAAAATTTGTTGCCGTACCGGGAAGGGAGGGGCGGGTTCTGCTCATTTTCATCGCGATAAGTGGACATCTAAAGGAGGACCAGATGGCGGAGATGGCGGTCGGGGGGGACACATCATTCTGAGAGGAAACGACCATCTCTGGACATTGCTATCTCTAAAATATCGTAAACACATCATTGCTGAAGATGGAGGGCCGGGAGGCGCTAGCAGAAGTACGGGCGCCAACGGCAAAGATGTTATCCTTGATGTGCCCCTGGGTACAGTCGCTAAAGATGCAGAAACCGGTAAAGTGCATTTTGAGATCACCAAGCACGATGAAACCAAAATATTATTAAAAGGAGGTCGTGGAGGGCTGGGGAACTTCCACTTTAAATCACCCACCAATCAGGCTCCTCGTTACGCTCAGCCTGGTGAGCCGGGGAAAGAGGAATGGAAAATCCTGGAGCTGAAAGTACTGGCTGATGTAGGCCTGGTAGGCTTCCCAAATGCAGGTAAATCCACTCTGCTTTCAGTCATCACTGCCGCCAAACCCAAAATAGCCAGCTATGCGTTTACCACTCTTACGCCCAATTTGGGCATCGTATCTTATCGCGATCACCGCTCTTTTATAATGGCCGATATACCTGGTATCATCGAAAAAGCACATGAAGGCAAAGGACTGGGGTATCGTTTCCTCCGACATATCGAACGTAATGCAGCGCTCTTATTCTTAGTTCCGGCTGACGCCGAAAATATTAAAAAGGAATATGAAATCCTGTTGAAAGAACTGGAGATGTACAACCCTGAATTGCTGGACAAACCCAGACTGCTCGCCATATCGAAGTCTGATCTGCTAGACGATGAAATGAAAGAACTGCTTAAGCCTGAAATTCCGGACACGATTCCTCACCTTTTCATCTCCTCCGTTGCTCAAGAGGGACTTATAGAATTGAAAGACCGGATTTGGGAGCTATTGAATAAGGATTTGGCATAGAGGCTTTTCAAATGAAAATAAAATTAAAATGGAGTGAAAAAATTAATGAAAAGGAAATGAGCGAAGTTGGAAAAAAAGTATTTTTATTTAGCCCTTGGTTTCATGATTTTTTTCATTTTCGTTTCATTCTTTTTTAATTCCTTTTCATTTATGCAAGTAGCTCCACCATCAACTCTTTAAACTCCCCCGGTTCATGGTATTTTTGATCGGTGTAGTGGTTTGCTCTGAACTTTAGGTTAGTAACTTTTTCATCACGTAGGAGCATCTCGATAGTGATATTGCCATATTCCTGATCGAGCTTTTCTATATTTTGAAGATTTAAGCGGGGTTTGAGATAATGCCGCTGTACGCTTTCCACCCATTCGGGGCGATTATAAGTGCGGACATCGGAGATGTAAGGTTTGTAATTCAGAGAAAGAACTCTTTCCTTGAGGTAATCAAACAGATGAGTAATCTCCTTTAAATTATAATTGGTTTGATAAAAGTGAATAACAAAGCCATTAGAGGAAGGGGTAACGAGAAAATCTACAGCCTCGTCAATGTTATCGGGGTCAACCAGAAAGGTGGCATACTGATTATTGATCCAATCGATCAATCTTCTTTTTATTAATGAATTTTTCCAACGGTTATATTCTTCCACCTCCTCTTCATTGCGCTCGATCACTTCGTGAATGAGCGGGTTAGAAGGAGAACTCTCTTCCGCTTTTTGAAACAAATTTTTAAAACGATTCCACAAATCAGCCATTTAGATGTAATTAACAGAATGAACAGAATAAAAAAACATGATCCATATTTGTTAGGAAAGTAGAACAAATGAATTCCCGAAAGGATTACATAAACAGCAAATTCTTGAAATTCATGAGACTTTACAGATAGGTCGAATCAAGAGAAGCTATCGGCTGGACGAATCTTTTTCGTTATCTTCTTCGATATCGAAAATTTCTGCTTCGCTTTCTGTTTGTTCGCTCATTTCCTGAAGACGGTCCATGACATCTACTGACCGATCCCAAAATTCCAGAAAAATGGGCTTACCCCAGGTGATGAATTCCTGAGCTCTGCCGGGGATGGTTTCCAGATATTCATAAGTGTAGGATTGCCCTTTAGTTTCCTGGTTGATGATATGCGCTTCTTTGCCAAACCAAAGCAATACGCTGTAGAGGAGAATCATAATACCGGATAGCAAGACGCCTCCAAGAAACTGGTTGATGACATTAATATTGGCAGATTCCAAAATACCTTCCAAGAAACGAGCAGCCATTCGGATAATCAGCATGGTCAATACAAAGGAAAGTAAGAACCCCGCGGCAAACATCAAAGGATTGTTATTATTGAAGGTAGTTTCCAGAAATTGAGTAGTAGCCGGAGCAAATTTGAACGCGGCAATTAACCCAAATAGAAAAGACAATACGGTAAAGACCGTCTTGATAATCCCTCTGGAAAAACCAAGATAAAACCCCCAAACGGCAACGATTATGAAAATAATATCTATAACCATACTGCAAATTAACTACTTATCTGGTAAACATCCGTTTTTTTTAGATAGTTTCCTAAAAAATGGGGATTTAATGCGGTGAATGGCATTTTTTTTGTAAAAATCTAGTCAATTCCTCTCCATCCGTTAAACATTTTTCTACACTATTTGCTTTTATGTCGGCCAGAATATTAATTCTGTGTGTTTGCAGGTTTAACAAATACCGTTTTTTATATAAATTTGCAGCCGGTATTTTTTTATAAATATATCATTTATTTTAATACATTAATCACTTGCTTAACCTACCGTGTTTATGAAACAACAATTTTTTACTTCTTTTTTTTGGTTTTTAGCAGTTTGCTTGTTTGTTAATATAAACGCAACTGCTCAGTCTCAAACTACCTTGGACATAGCGTTAAGGTACCTCGAAAATAATTATAAATCCTACGATCTTACCTCAGGGGATATTTCAGATTTAGTGGTCTCTGACATATATAAAAGCAACCACAATGGGGTTACCCATATTTACCTAAAACAACGATCGAATGAAATTGAGGTTTACAACGCCATTTTTAACCTCAATATAAAAGACGGGAAAGTATTCCATACCGGAAATCGATTTATTACCGGTCTTTACCAAAAAGTAAATACTGCCTCTCCTTCCATTACAGCGGCTCAGGCCGTTCAAAAAACCTTAGCTGATCTTGGGTTTCCCAATACGAATGATTTGCGTCTGAAAGAACAGCTCGATGAAAACGCATTCGTTTTCGAAAAGGGTAATTATTCCTATGTCGATATTCCGGTTCAGTTGTCCTATCAACCGCTTGAAAATGGTGAAGTTCGCCTGGCGTGGGATCTTTCTATCGACCAGGTAGGCGGAAATGACTATTGGTCTGTTCGGGTAGATGCTCAAACCGGAGCCATCTTAGATAAGATCAGCTGGACGGTGCATTGCTCTTTTGCTCCCGGTATGTATCACAACCACGATGCGGAGTGCAGAGATCATTCGAAGGTCATTAATAAAAAGGCTCTATCAATGGAAAAGGCGATGGAGCAAGCTCAAATGATGGAAGGAGGAGTATTAGCCGGTTCATACAATGTTTTTGCCGAATACGACGGAGACGGTAATCTTCATCCGCATGAAAGTCCGAATCACGGAGATCGCAATCTCATCGCCGACCCTGAAGATCTGACCGCATCTCCTTACGGATGGCACGATACCAATGGTAGCAGCGGAGCTGAATTTACCATTACCAGAGGAAATAACGTACATGCCTATTTAGATGTCAATGATACCAACAGCTCCAGCGGTGACGAACCAGATGGAGGATCTTCGTTAGTCTTTGATTTTAATTATGATGTTTCTTTGAATCCTGACTTGATGCAGGATGTGGCCGTTACGAATTTATTCTTCATGAACAATATGATCCATGATTTTTCCTATGCTTATGGGTTTAATGAAGCGGCAGGAAATTTTCAGCAAAATAATTATGGAAATGGCGGTGCAGGAGGCGATTTTGTCCGGGCAGAAGCACAAGACGGAGGAGGAACCAATAACGCCAATTTTGCTACCCCCCCGGATGGTGGGAATGGCCGTATGCAAATGTACCTGTGGAATAATGGCGCCGGGTGGTTAGAAGTAACATCTCCGGGAACGGTTATTGGTGGTTATGATACCGGTTTAGCAAATGGATGGGGTGCCGGAATTAGTGATCCTCCTGCAAGTGGCACTGTTGTGATTGCAGAAGATGGTATTGAAAACCCTTATTTTACGGACGCGTGCGAAGAAATAACCAATGATGTGGCGGGTAAAATTGCGATCATCGATAGAGGTGGATGTGAATTTGGTTCAAAGGCGCTTCGGGCAGAACAGAAGGGAGCTATTGCCGTAATCATTTGTAATTTTGAAGATGAAGTTATTGGTATGGCTCCGGGTGATGATGGCGGCCAGGTTACTATTCCGGTAGTTTTTATTTCGAATAGCGATTGTAACCTGATCCGCGAATTTGCAGGAGAAGGACTGGAGGCTACAGTGGGGCCCCCTCAAAATAGCGGCCCTGAATTCATCGATGGCGATTTTGACAACGGTATTATTGCCCACGAGTTTGCGCACGGTATTTCCAATCGTCTGACCGGTGGTCCTTCACAGGCAGGCTGCCTGGGGAATACCGAGCAAATGGGCGAAGGATGGAGCGATTTCTTTTCATTGGTAACGACTGTTAAACCCGGAGATACCGGAGATATGCGCAGAGGAATCGGTACTTATGCCATTGCTCAGAATACAACTGGAAATGGTATCCGTTCTTACCCATATTCCACTTCTCTGGATGAAAACCCACATGCTTTTGCAGATATCGTAGGAGAATCTGTTCCTCACGGGGTAGGTTCTGTCTGGTGCGCCATGCTTTGGGAAATGTACTGGGCATTTGTTGATGAGTACGGTTTTGATCCGGATCTATACCACGGAACAGGAGGGAATAATATGGCCGTGCAACTCGTGATGGATGGCATGAAGCTGCAACCATGTAGCCCCGGCTTTATTGAAGGTAGGGATGCCATTCTTGCAGCTGATCAGGCGCTTTATGACGGAGCCAACCAGTGTTTAATCTGGGAAGCTTTTGCGAAAAGAGGACTAGGATATTTTGCTGAAGGCGGCAGCGATAATGCAGTAGGAGACGAAGATAATAGTTTCGAACCGCTGCCAACCTGTATTGCAAAGCTAAAAGTTTCTAAGACCGTGACCGATTTTGTAGAGCCCGGAGAAAAGATCACGGTGACCATCAATGTGATCAATCACAAGCCGGAGACGTTGACAAATGTTGTGGTTAATGATGAGATTCCTGCCGGCGCCAGCTTTGTAGCCGGATCGGCTTCCAATAACGGTTTTGAACAAGGGGGGTTGGTTATTTTTGAGTTGGGAACAGTAGAATATCTGGATGAGTTTACTCTTACATACGAGTTAGAGACGGATATTAATAATCCATCCATTCGGTACTATATTGATGATATTGAAGATGGAGATGATAATTGGGATTTGTTTGCTCCCAATGGAGCGGACATCTGGCAGATTTCTGATATTACGGCATTTAGTGGTGACTTCTCCTGGTTCGTAGAAGCTACGGAGGCTGAAAACCACCAAATTGTTCAGACTGCTGATCCACTTACCATCATTGGCAATAATACGCCTGTACTTCGATTTTACAATCGCTACAATACTGAAGTAGGTGCTGACGGCGGTATCGTTGAAGTCTCTACTAATGGTGGTGATGATTGGATCGACCTCGGAGATAAGATGTTCAGAAACGGTTATGATGGCGGGTTAGCTTATGGTACACTTGCTATTCCAAACCTTTCGGCTTTTTATGGAAACAGCGGAGGGTATATTCCTACCTATGTCGACTTGAGTGATTACAAGAATCAGGATGTATTGATCCGATTCCGTTTCGCTAGTGATGAAAGTACTACAGTTGGGGGAATAGCCGGCTGGAGCGTTGACGATTTTGAATTGCAGGATATGGTCAGCTACAATGGCGAAGTCTGTGTTACCTCCGATCAAGGAGATGAAGCTTGTGCTGTAGCGGAAAGCAGAGGAACGATTGTTAATTCTGTTGACGGGGTGGTGAATACGGAAGAAGCTTTTGATGATCAAACCCAATTCAGCGTCTTTCCAAATCCTGCTAAGGATTTGATCAATGTGGCATTTTCTGGCAGCATCGAAAGCGATGTTCGCATTACGATGTTCACCCTTGAAGGAAGAAGTGTGTATTCCACACAGCTGGAACTCCATCAAAATCAGCAGATTTTACCGATTAATGTTTCTAGCTTACCAGCAGGTATTTATTTTATTCAAATGAATACCGGAAAGGAATCGGTTGTGGAGAAAGTGGTGCTTAGATAAAATAAAATTTTGTTTTCTTAATATTTCAGGAGTCTTTTCGAAACAATCGAAAAGACTCCTTTTTATTTTAAAGGAAGGTTTCGTTTTCTTCTTAATTCTGTTACCTTTGCTTCCGTACATCAGGAAGACGAGAACATCTCATTTGATTTCATCTACATGTTTTTTTTTGAATAAAAATCTATCCCCTCTTTCAGATTTGCTGCAGGGAGATAGAGGTATGTTTTTTTAGTGAAACTGGAGATTTTTTGACCTACTACTTAATTACTTTTATCATTAATAAGGAATGCCAAATAAATCCTTACCAACTGTTAATTTAATTTCAAATATGGCCGACGTCAAGTTATTTTCCGGAACAGCTTCGCGTTATCTAGCTGCAAGTATTGCTGATTATTATGGTGATAAATTGGGAGATATTTCGCACAGGCGATTCAGTGATGGCGAGATGCACCCGATCATTAATGAATCTGTCAGGGGGGGGTATGTCTTCTTCATACAGTCTACCTTTGCACCCGGCGACAATATTATGGAGTTATTGTTGATGCTTGATGCGGGGAGGCGTGCTTCAGCAGGATATATTACTGCTGTCATTCCTTATTTTGGTTATGCTCGTCAGGATCGGAAGGATAAACCGCGGGTGCCTATCTCTGCTAAGTTGATGGCCAACCTTCTGGAAGCTGCCGGGGCCCATCGGATCATGACCATGGACTTCCACGCCGATCAGATTCAGGGATTTTTTGACCTTCCTGTAGATCATTTGAAAAGCGAGGCGATATTTATTCCGCATCTTCAGGGTATAGACCTGGAAAATGCCATTTTTGCATCGCCCGATGTAGGTGGAGTCAAACGCGCCCGAACCTATGCTAAACATTTTGATAAAGGATTGGTGATTTGTGATAAATATCGAAAACGCGCTAATGAGGTAGCGGGAATGACTGTCATCGGCGATGTTACCGGAAAAGATGTAATACTAGTAGATGATATTGTTGATACGGCCGGTACCCTCTCCAGAGCATCCAACATTTTGGTGGAAGAAGGTGCAAAAAGCGTCCGGGCAATTTGTACACACCCCGTACTTTCCGGGAAGGCATATGAAAATATAGAGCATTCGGCTCTCCAGGAACTGATCGTTTGTGATACCATCCCGTTAAAGAAAAAGTCCAGCAAAATAAGAGTTCTGTCAACTGCCAAGTTATTTGCCAGGGCGATCCGAAATACGCATGAGCACCGTTCGATTTCAGCGTTATTTGTCGAAGGCTAATTTTTTGTAAGATTTCCTTACATCATTCACGAAAAAAATGTACCTTTGCAAACCATTTTAGAATTGTTGAAATTGTTAAATTAATCAACTCATGGAAATTGTTGCAATTCAAGGAGAGCAGAGAGAACCGAAAGGTAAAAAGCAGGCAAAAGATCTTCGAAAGAATAATATGATTCCTTCTGTCATTTATGGAGGTGAGGAAAATATTCACTTTCAGGCACATCCTTCCCAATTTAAAGCCTTAGTATACACCCCTGATTTTAAATTAGCGGAAGTAACGGTAGATGGGAAAACATATAAGTGTATCCTTAAAGATATTCAGTTTCATCCCGTAACTGATGCAATACTTCATATTGATTTGCTTCAGCTTGTTCCGGAAAAGCCCTTCAAAGTAAATCTCCCCATTGGGTTTAAAGGAACTTCTCCAGGAGTGAAAACAGGTGGAAAGCTTATTCAGAAAATTCGTCGGCTAAAAGTAAAGACCACACCTGAAAAATTAGTCGATCGATTATTGGTTGATATTTCTACCCTAAAACTCGGTTCATCTGTACGAGTACGGGACGTAGAACCACCAGAAGGTATTGAGATTACTTACAGTCCCGGTATTCCAATTGCATCAGTTGAAACGCCTCGATCGCTCCGCTCCGAAACCGCGGCTGCTGAAAAAGGAGAAGGTGAAGCAGTAGAAGAGTAATAAATAGCTCTTATCGCCTACTTTAAAAGTTTTAGATAAGTTCAAACCAAACAAAATATGGGGCTGTCTCGAATATACCTGGGCCATCCCCAATTTTATTTGGGATGCACACCAAATCAAAGCTTTAAAATACTAAATGTGTTTTTAAGCTCCCAGGGATGACATGTGTTTGAATTTCAAGGGGAACCAACAATATGATTTATGCTTGTTCGAATTGTAAAGTTAACTTTCCAACCCACTCAAGTCGATTCTTTCTTAGAGCTTTTTAAAAAGAATAAGCAACGTATACGTTCTTTTCCCGGCTGCCATCACCTTGAACTTCTTCGCGCTGACCAGCCTGCTAATGTGTTCTTTACCTACAGTGTTTGGGATAGCCCGGCTTCTTTAGAGGTTTATAGAAATTCCCCCTTATTCAAGGCTACCTGGTCGGCGACTAAACAACTTTTTGCAGAACCGCCTCAAGCCTGGTCAACCCAATCCTTAGAAAAAATGCCCTAAAGCTTTATTTCTGTAAGGAAATTAACTAAATAAGACCAGTTCCTTAAATTTTTTTATTATTTTGAACTATTCAAAGAAAGTTTAGGTTATTTAGATGGTATGATCGTAATTGTGTCTATTAAAGTATGTAAGCAAACAGAGTGGTTTCCTATTCACCACACTCTATTTCCCAATACTCTTTTCTACTAGATTTATTCCCTTAGGCTTTTTTCACACCATATCATACCAACACAAACCATCTTGCGTGTTTTGCCTTTTTCGGGAAGAAAGCAATTGCATTTACCTTCTTAATTTTTTATTCAATCAAACTTAATTGTATTATGAAAAAGAATTTCTCTTTGGGCCAAGGAAATTATTATTTCACTATTCGAACAGGAGGAAATAGTGGTATTCTAATAAAGCGTCAAAAGAAGGAAGACGCTGTTCATTCTTATTTGTCTTATATAAAGGTTGGAAAAGACTGCGAATGGCACGGTTGCTGGGATGGAAAAAAGTTTACTGAATCTAGTCCGCCAAGTTTAAACTAATTTATTCACTATTAATTTATTCACTATAACAAATGGAAAGATATGTCACCTACCATCTCCGAAACTTCAAAAAAATACCTCAGGTTCAAGAACACTTGAGTGAAGAAGAACAACTCGATATCGAAATTGTCGGGAGTGTTCTTCCTTTTAAAGTAAATAACTATGTTGTTGATCAATTGATTGATTGGGATAATTATGTAAATGATCCTATATATATCCTTACATTTCCTCAAAAGGATATGCTCCAACCGATGCATTATGAAGAGGTCAAACAAGCATTATTGGACGGAGCCTCTAGGTCAGAAATGAAACTAATTGCAAACAAGATCAGACTGGAGCTCAATCCACATCCGGCAGGGCAATTGAGCAATAACGTTCCGGAGATTGATGAGATTAAATTAACCGGTATTCAGCATAAATACCGCGAAACCATGTTGTTCTTTCCCAGTCAGGGACAGACCTGCCACGCTTATTGCACCTTTTGTTTCCGGTGGCCGCAGTTCGTAGGTATGAACGACCTGAAATTTGCGATGAAGGATATCGAATTAGTGATCAAGTATATCCGCTCAAAGCCGCACATCACTGATATTCTGTTTACAGGGGGGAGACCCGCTGATTATGAAAACAAAGATTTTACGCACTTATATCGACGCCCTGATTGAAGCAGATCTGCCCAATCTCAAAACGATACGGTTGGGATCTAAAGCATTGGGGTATTGGCCACAGCGATTTACTACTGACAAAGACGCCGACGATTTGCTATTCTTACTCGAAAAGGCCAAAAAAGCAGGTAAACATATTGCCTTTATGGCCCATTTTAATCACACGAATGAGTTAAAAACGGAAGAAGTAGAGAAGGCTATTCAACGGCTATTGTCTACCGGCACGGTCATTCGAACACAATCGCCTGTGATGAAAGGTATCAACGATGATGCCGATGTATGGGCAAGCATGTGGCAACGGCAAGTAGAACTGGGGTGCATACCTTACTACATGTTCGTTGCTCGTGATACCGGAGCACAGGATTATTTTGCTGTTGAACTGGAACGCGCCTGGCATATTTTTAGAGATGCTTATCAACAGGTTAGCGGCCTGGCCAGAACGGTCAGAGGGCCTAGTATGTCAGCCGGACCAGGAAAGGTTCATATTCTGGGCGTAACAGGAATCAATGGCGAAAAAGTTTTCGCTCTACAATTTATTCAGGGTAGAAATCCGGATTGGGTGCGTAAGCCGTTTTTTGCCCGATTCGACCCGAATGCCATCTGGCTTAACCAACTCTATCCCGCCTTTGGGAAAGACAACTTCTTCTTTGAAAGGGAGTTTCCGCTAAATCGTCCTGCTAAAAAATTATTGAAAGTTGATGAGCCTCTAATCTCTATCGTTACTGATAATTGATTAGATCCGTCCACATGGTTCGTACGAGAAGGGCATTCAAAAAAAATTCGAATGGCCCTTCTTGTATGAAAAAATAGTTGCACCAAATATCAAAAAAATCGTAACTTTGCATTCTCTATTTAAAAAATTAAAATCTAATTTTTAACCAAATTGTAAAAAATGCTAATCATTGATGTAAAAGATGGGGAAAGCATAGATCGCGCCCTTAAACGTTACAAAAGAAAATTTCAAAATGCAGGTATTATGAAAGAGCTTCGCCGTCGTAAGCAATTTACGAAGCCTTCTATTGAGCGAAGAAATACCGTGCTTAAAGCAAAATACAGAGACAAGGTTAAAGATGAGTTAATTGAAAGGTAGGACGCGCCAGTAAGCCTCCTCTGCCCCTTCCTTCTACCCTTACATCAGGTTTTCATGCCGAAAAGACCATCATCAATACGGGTAGATCTCAATTTGAATATTCGAGGTCTAAAAAAATCCGCTACACTTGAAATCAACGAAAAAACTCGTCGGTATATTCAAGAGGGTAGAGCTATTTATAAATTAGGGTTTGGACAATCGCCTTTCCCTGTTCCCGATCCGGTAGTTAAAGGGCTACAAAGAAACGCCTTTCAAAAAGATTACCTTCCTGTACAAGGACTTTGGGAACTGCGCGAAGCGATTGCCCATTCCTGGAACCGCAAGCAAAACCTGGAGCGGACCGCTGAGAACATCCTCATCGGCCCCGGTTCAAAGGAATTGTTGTTTTTGTTACAGCTCGTTTATTATGGGGACCTGGTCATACCCACTCCGAGTTGGGTTTCCTATTCACCCCAAGCGCTTATCGTAGGCCGCCGCGTCAATTGGGTAAAAACGCATCCCGAAAATGATTGGCGTTTAACTCCTGAAGAATTGGAAGCCATATGCCATACTGACCCTGATCGTCCCCGCATTGTTATTTTCAATTATCCAGCTAACCCTACAGGCGCCACCTACACGATCGAAAAGCTCAAGAAGCTGGCCGAAATTGCTCGAAAGTATAAGCTTATTCTACTCTCGGATGAAATCTACGGTGAGTTACATCATACCGGCCAACATGTATCTATTGCCCGGTTCTACCCGGAAGGCACCATTATCAGTAGTGGGCTATCCAAATGGTGCGGAGCCGGAGGCTGGCGTCTGGGAACCTTCGTTTTTCCTAATTCCCTAAAGTGGCTGCAGCAAGCCATGGCGGTTGTTGCCAGCGAAACCTTCACAGCCACTAGCGCGCCTATTCAATATGCTGCTATTGATGCATTTAAAGAAAATGAGGAAATCGAAGCGTACCTGAAGAATTCCCGCCGCATTTTAAGGATATTAGGCAAATATATGCACTCGAAATTGCATGATATGCGGGTATTTGCACCCAAACCACAAGGAGGATTTTATTTATTCCCTAATTTTAGCAGCCATTTGGTTACGCTTCAAAAGAAGGGGATTACCAATAGTACTCAACTTTGCGAAAAACTATTGGATGAAACCGGAATTGCCCTACTTCCCAGCTATGATTTCGGAAGGCCTTCAGATGAATACACTGCAAGATTATCATATGTCGATTTTGACGGAGCTGCAGCGTTAAAGGAGGTGGAAGATAATTATAGCAATACTTCTCTCGATCTTAAATTTGTGGAAAAATGCGCCCCAAAAATGGTCGAAGCGTTGCAAATCTTAAAAGAATGGCTTAGTAGCTGATTTACTCGTTTTGGATTGCTCCCTTTATTTTGTCCAATTGCGATCGGAGCAATTGTATAGTGCTATCTTTTTGTTCGAGCGCTATGTTTTGGGCGGCTAATGCTAAGTATAAAGAATCGATCTTTTCATTTTTAAATTTCAACAGATCCTGAAGCTTAGCGATTTGGCTGTTGATGATCACCTTCGAGGGCAAACTCTGGCTGGCATCTTCCCCTTCCTTTTCTTTCAATACCACTTGATTAGTATCTGCAACCTCCAATTCTTTCTCAATTTCGGCCGTTTCCTTTACCATTTGAGGAGGTTCCGGCTCCGGATTAATTAGTTCCTTTAGATTTTCAATTGGGTCTACACCGTTGTAATAGGCAGACCCCAGGTAAGCAAGCGGCGCAGCAATGAGCATTACCAGGAAAAAACGGGCGAAAGGGGTCATCTTAAATTTTCTTTTTGACATGGCTTGTATTTAATTATTAGTTATAATAACTAACCTTAAGTTATTGTTCTTATTTCCAATAACTAAATTATTTCTACCTAGCTAATTAAAATTCAGATTAAGGAAGGTTGGAATATTGTAGCGCCATATTGCCGTAACGAATTCATCCACTTAGAGCTTTTTTGTCGTACAGGAGGTATTCTTTTTGAAAAAAAAGGATAAACCTACACCATATAGTAAAGTCAAAATGTTCAATTAGAAAGGTTGTCCTTTACCATATGTTGAGAGGTCTAAAAAGGCTTTTAGACTCCCTCTAAGGAATTTTTTATTTTGGGAGGGCTGT
>CAZHOV010000146.1:0-8220 GCA_964534315.1 uncultured Saprospiraceae bacterium
TCTGCTTTTCGCAATTTTACACTTTCTCCTATCCTTAAGCCAGCACTGTAAATCAACATTAAAATCGTCCGGTGTTTTAGGTTTTCCACCGCTTTTAAGAGCGCTGTTACTTCTTGCTCGCTAAATACTCCGGGAAGCTCTTTGCTCTTTCTGGGCCTTAGCTCATAGTAGGTCCGTTGTTTCCTATCAACTTTATTCCCGTATTTCAAAGACATAGAGGTCTTTTCTTGGTTGTTATATCAAGGTGCTCCGCACCACTCCTGATCGGTAATTATCTTATGTTATAAAGATTTTTGGTGCCCTGCACCAATCTTTAGAATGTTTTGAAGTTTACTCGCCTCTGCAGCAACCCGCGATGCTAATCATAACGTGGAGGTCTTTTCGCAGTTGGCCGCTCCCGGATCTTTCCAGAGTAGTGAGAAAATGATTGGTTTGTTCCCGATTCCCTACTTGCTCCAGGGGAGCAAGAGATTGGTAGTGTTTAAACAGCCCCGAATTATGAATGCTCCAGAGGAGCTTAATCTTTTTACAAAGGATTCCCAAACACGCACCTGCCGCCTGTGTAAAACACCAATAGTCAGCCGTTTCGATAAAATTTTCTGCTCCAATGCTCCACAAAAATGGCGCACATTACCCAAGAAAACTCTCCCCCCACTAGAAGAAACCAACACAAATTGATACCTTGAGCCCGACCTAAAAAAGTAACGCATGAGCCTGCAAATTATCTCTTATAATGTAAATGGAGTCCGCGCCGCCATCAAAAAAGGACTCTGGGACTGGATGGAGGAAAATCAATACGACATCGTTTGCCTTCAGGAAACAAAAGCCCGTGAAGAACAAGTCGAACTGGATACGCTCGAAGCTATGGGCTACCACCATTTTTGGCATAGCGCGGAAAAGAAAGGCTATAGCGGAGTAGCAACCTTCACCAAAAAGGAACCGGATTTAGTAATCGAAGGATGCGGGATAGAAAAGTATGACCGGGAAGGCCGAATCCTGCGAACGGACTTCGGAGACTGGACGCTGCTCAATTGCTACCTGCCTTCAGGTACCAGCGGCGACGAACGGCAAGCGTTTAAAATGGAGTTTCTGGATGATTTTTTCAACTGGATCGAAGAACTGAAAAAGGAACGACCTAACATGATCGTGGTCGGCGATTATAATATTGCGCATACGGAAATCGATATCCACGACCCGGTGCGCAATAAAAAGAACTCTGGTTTCCTACCAGAAGAGCGGGAATGGCTGACGAAATGGTTTGACAATGGCTTTACCGATAGCTTCCGCTATCTGAATCCGGAAAAGGTGGAATATAGCTGGTGGACCTACCGGGCTAATGCACGAGCCAACAACAAAGGATGGAGAATTGATTACCAGTCGGTAACCAATGGATTGGCAGAAAAATTGGTCCAAGCCGGACAATTGACAGATATTGTGCATTCTGACCATTGTCCGGTTTGGATAGAAATAGATCTTTAGCCCATTTCGGCAACAACCTCGGTAATCTGAGGGATCATTCGCTTGAGCATGCCCTCAATACCCGCTTTGAGCGTAACCGTTGAGGAAGGACAGCCGCTGCAAGCCCCTTGCAATACCACAACTACCTTACCTTGGTCATAAGACTTAAATTCGATGTTTCCTCCGTCCATTTCAACGGCAGGCTTTACGTAAGTCTCAATGAGGTCTTTTATCTTTTTGACGATCTCGGCATCGTCTTCAGAGTATTCGTAGCTTGCTCCACGCTCTGCTTCAATTTTTGCCATCGCCTCTTCGAAACCATCTTTCAGAATCTCTTTTCCTTCTTGAATATACTCCTTGATGAACTCTTTTAGCTTGAGCATAATATCTTCCCAGGCATAGTTCATTTCTTTAGTGACGGTCACAAAATTGTTACAAATGTACACGCCCTTGACATAGGGTAATTCAAAAAGGGCAGTTCCCAGGGGCGACCACTCTTTAGCCAGTTCCTCTTCTCTGAAATCAGCCGTACCTTTGTATAGCATTCGATTCGTAACAAACTTGAGCGATTCGGGATTAGGCGTTTGCTCAGTGTATAGCATTACAGGACTCTTTGTTACCGTATCCATTTCTTTATAGCTTTTATTTGTTGAGATAATTTTATTTAGATTTATTCTATAAAAGTAACATAAATTTGCCGGATTAGTTCGGGAATTCAGGAGGCTTTGATATGCCAACCTCCGGAATAGGCTCCAAATCCTGCGTTTTAGCATAAAGATCCTTCATTTTGAATTCCAGATCTAAAGAAAAAACCGGAAAGGATTCCTCTAGCCCTACTGCAGAATTGATTCGCCACAAATCTTTCTGTTCCTGAAAAAACGATTCGACGAGTGGATAGGTTGAATTGACAATGATATATTCTTTAAAGGAAGGAAGCGAACGATAAAACCGGAATTTTTCCTTTCGATCATATAGTTCGGTAGACTTTGAGGAAACCTCGATAATCAAGGAGGGATTGATTAAGCTAAGTTGCCGGGCATCTTCGTATTTAGGCTCACCACACACCACCATCGCATCAGGAAAGACATATTTGGTTTGTTTTCTTACAGCTAATTGCATATCACTGTTGTAGATAATACAGTCCTTATTACGAAGTTCAATATTTAATAATGTTAAGAAATTAGTAGAAATAATACTATGGTTGGCCGTTCCCCCCGCCATAGCCACAATCTTACCATCGTGATACTCAATCTTGTAGTCGAGATCTTCTACTAACTGGAAATATTCTTCAACGGTATATTTACGATCCTCAATCGGTTTCATGATGAAGTTTTGCTGTTGAATATAGCATTAATAAATGATAAAATCAATATACTTAAAGACTTGCCGATAACCTCGCTTTTCGAAAAAGGCTTTCGTATGCCTCTCCCCTTCCCTGCTAGTCACTAACACATAATCCCCACCCCAGGCACCAAGGGATTTAACTACCCCGGGGAAATCCCTGAAGTGTAATTCCTGTGCGCGAGGCAGATCTAAATAGTTCCTGACCATCGTTTCATGACGAAGCAGAAGTTGCTCCAATTCATCAAAGGAATCACAAATAGCAATTTGGTCTGTAAGGTCAGAAATCTCTTCTATCAGAGCTTTCGGAGTGAACCCTTTGGCCCTAAATCGGGCAATACCTTCTCGGCTATTTTGTTTTTGGTTTAAGAAAACGAAGTATAGGTTTTCTTTGAAAGGAGGATTAAAAGAAGCGGTTTGTATAATAGGCTGCCCATCCACGAGTTGATAAAAGACTGGACCCTGAGCAGAGGCGCAGGCAATATCATAACCTGAGCCACCAAAGGTTTTTTCAAGTAGTTCATAAGGATCAGCCTGCGCCCATTCGGCCATATTATTGATCAGCGTAGAGCTGCTTCCCAAGCCCCAATTTCTGGGGAATTCGAGCGTCGCTTTTACGTTTAGTTCTTTTTCATCAGCTAAAAAGCGGGGATTTAATTTTTGGGCCTCCTTAAAAATGGCTACTAGCCGTTCCGCAATACCCTGATCAGAAAAAGAAAGTAGTTGGAGGGTAGGTAGGGAAAATTGAGCGGTAAACCATTGCCCTTCGGCAGGATCGTAACTTTCCCAAGATAGAATAGACGAAGTTGTATTATCGGAGTTGACCTCTAGGATTTGTCCCAATTTAGTAGGAACAGCCAGCGCCTTTGCCCCTTCCAGGACGAAGTATTCGCCGGTAAGTAAAAGTTTGCCATTACTCCTGAACATTTGTTTCATGGTTTGTAGAAAGATCAGGGTTTTCCGTTTCGAATAGCTTTTACCTTTACCTTTTGGTTTTCGAGAAAATCCCGTACAGCAGAAAAAGAAACGACTTTATCTTTAAAATGCTGGAAGGTGAGCATTTTTTCCTGATCGGTGGCTTCCAGGTGATTTAAGATATTCATCAGGTGCATTTTCATATGTCCTTTTTGAATACCGGTGGTCGTCAGGGAGCGGACGGCGGCAAAATTTTGAGCCAGCCCGGTAGACGCAATGACCATCATCAGCTCTTTGGCAGTAGGATTCCCCAGTAACTCCAGCGAACGTTTTGCGATAGGATGTAGTTTGGTTAACCCACCTACAGTTCCTACAGAAAGTGGTACTTCCAGCCAAAAACGAAAGACGCCGTCCTGGATAGAACAATCTGAAAGACTACGGTAACCTTTATTTCTGGCTGCATAGGCATGTCCGCAGGCTTCGATCGCTCTAAAATCATTACCTGTGGCGATAACCACCGCATCGATGCCGTTAAAAATACCTTTGTTATGCGTAGTGGCCCGGTATGGATCGGTTTGGGCTATTTTTATAGCATCATAGAATTTCTGCGCAAAGGTTTGGTTGTCCATTTCCTTTGAAATGCAGTTTAACTGATCGATCGGACATTCGACTGAGGCGCGTACCAGGCATTCCGGAGTATAGTTAGAAAGGATTGCCATGACGATGTCGATGGTGCGCTCTGTATGCTCAAAGGCAGGATGTTGTGCGACAAATTCTTTTAGCGTTTCGGCAAAATCTTCTACCACCGTATTTACAAAATTGGCCCCCATAGATTCACAAGTCTCGAAATCTACTCTGAGCTGGTAGTATTCGTCTCCCAGCTCATTAAGCGCAAGCAATTCTACATCGAGAACTCCGCCACCTCTCTCTCGCATATTGCACGTAAATCCTTCCACATTGCTCAGCATCGCTCCCTTCAATTCATCGAAAACGCTTTTGAGCACTTCGATGCTTCCTTTATATTTGAAGTGAACTTGCCCGATTTTATTTGTCCCCAGCACTTCTGCCTTAAACCCACCTTTCGTCGACCAATATTTGGCTGCACTAGAAGCTGCTGCAACCACCGAACTCTCTTCAATAACCATTGGTACTGCGTACCATTGATCGTTGATCAAAAAGTTAGGTGCAACACCGAAAGGAAGTGGGAAGTTGGTAAGTGTATTTTCACTAAATCCTTCTAAAATCTTTTGTTGACGCTCATCTTCATGCCAAAACTTGCTAAACTCCTCGATCACTTTTGCTGAGTCATCAAAAAAATTTTCTGCAATCCATTGCAATTTCCCCCATTTCGACAATTTTGAAAATCCCGAAATTGACTTTGCCATCTGCTTAAAAATTAATTCTTGTTCCTGATTCGTAAATATGCATATGCCAATGCTAATCCTTCCACCTGGCTCTTTACATGATTAAAAAGCGCTTCATATTCCCCTCTGGCATGTTTCAAAAAGCCTGATGCCTGACCATAAACGGCAGGTAATTCAGCTTTTTGAATTAAATAATAACCGTCTAAAAAGTTCTTTACGCCTCCGGAGATGATCAGTTGGTCACATTTGCGCTGATCTCCCAGTTCCATTGTGATCTGATTGGTAATATCCACCATCTCTTCAGCCGAATGCCCAACTAGAGCTAACTGGCTATAGGTCTCTTTTTTAATTGCTTCACCTCTCAAAAGTTCTAATCGAGCAAAATTCGTACCGCCATGGGCTGCAAATTCTACAGCCGCCAGAGGTAATTTCAATAATGCTTTCAGGCTATGATAACCCATGCCCTGGCCTACCTCTTTGACGACCAACGGAAAATCAACCTTACCTAACACCTCCTCGATCACTTCAATCGGCGCCCGCTTAAACTGGTCACCCTCAGGCTGCAACCATTCCTGCATTGGATTTACATGAATGATCAATCCATCTGCTTTCAACTTATCTATCAAACCTTTTATGACATCAATTTCTTTTTTGACCACCAATTCTTCTACCTGAGCAATCCCCAAATTTGCAAATAACAATTGATCATCTCCGATAATCGACCGCACGTTAAAATCCGCCAGGTAGTCATTGTTATACAGTAAAGAACGACAAGATCCTAGTCCCATTCCCATACCAAAATCTCTACATGCTCTCGCCAGGTTTTGATTGATCGTCCGCGCCAGTTCAGTGCCTCCAGTCATGCTCGACACCCAAACAGGAGCTTTAAGTGATTTTCCCAGAAATCTCATTACGGGAATTTCAGATTCAGAGGGATGCGCAGCCAATAATGGCTCATAAAAAAAGCGCCCATCTATTTGGTGGGCTGTTATTTGCGATTTAAATGCCAGCTCAATATGATCCTTCTTTCTCGAAGGAGCTGTCGGGTCTTGTGGCATTTGTTGTTCTTCCAAAATTGATCTTTTTTTGTTTATAGTGAATTCCTTCTTCTCAAAAAAGAAAATAACCTGAATACCTTAAATTTTGTTTGTTTGAAACAAAGAGGGAAGTATAAAGTTTACAGCAATTATTTTTCCATGACCGATTATTACTCATCACCTTTCATCCATCTGTAGAAGATGTAATATTACAAAATATTCGCAGAAATCAAATAAAACTTTGAGGATTAACCCCCTTGACTCGAGTGGAATGTATGAATGGGTATTACTTCCGTCACAATAAAAAATTTATCGAAGATAGATTGATTTTCGTCCAAATAGTTGAACGATCATACCATCCGCTCAGTTTAGATCGTTAGGTGAAGCAAGTAATTAAGGTAATAACTTTTGCTGTTTCTACTTGTTATTTAAATTAAATATTTATTTTCACCCCAATTAAATTAATAATTAAGCTTATGGATTACCAAAATCAAAATCAGTATTATGCTGCAGTGCCTATTGCACAAGAGACTGAAGAAACCCAAGCGGTTTTTCTTCGTCAGACTTACATGCATGTAGCACTAGCCGTATTGGCCTTTATCGCTGTTGAAGCGCTATTCCTCAATACGCCCCTTATTGTTAACATCGGCTTGTCCATGACTCAAGGTTGGACATGGCTCCTCGTTTTGGGCGGATTCATGTGGGTAACAAATATGGCTACCCGGTGGGCTGCTACTTCAACTGAAAAAAATAAACAATATCTTGCATTTGCCTTATTTATTGTTGCTGAAGCCTTCATCTTTGTCCCGCTGATCTACATCGGAATCATGGTTTCCGGTGATATGGCCCTGATCAATCAAGCAGCAGTATTGACGCTATCCCTGTTCACCGGTCTGTCGGCTGTGGTGCTGTTGACTAAAAAGGATTTCTCCTTTCTTAAGTCTGCATTGACGATCGGCTTTTTCATTGCTATCGGTCTAATTGTCGCAGGACTGTTATTTGGATTTACTTTAGGTATATGGTTCTCCTTTGCAATGGTCGTATTGGCTGCTGGTTCTATCTTGTATCAAACTTCAAACCTTTTTCAGGTTTATCATAAAGGCCAATATGTGGCTGCTTCACTAGGCTTATTTGCTTCCTTGATGCTACTCTTCTGGTACATCTTGAGCATTTTTATGAGTTCAAGTGATTAATTTTAGTCCTTCTTTGACAAATTGTGTGGAATGAAAAATAGTAATCCTTGAATGCCCTTGTGGCTGAAAGGAATATTATTTTGAAATTCCATTTTTCACAATTTTTGTCAAAGAACCACTTTTGTTTAAGAAGTAATAAAAAAAGGGGGCGAAATTTCGCCCCCTTTTTTTATTGCTTCTTAAATAAATCCGCATTAGAAATAATATGCTCAAATTTAAAGTCCGTATTGGGTCTGACCAGATGAAATAGCGTCCTGATTTGCTCTTTTCCATCCTCCTCTTCCAGATAGCCCGTCCAGGAAGTAATAGAGCCATATTTGCCCCATTGTACGCTAAACGATAGTACGATCACATGATGCTGACCTTCTTTGGCCGGAGCTGTATTTGCAAAACCAACCAACCGGTAGGTATTCCCTTCCGTCCCCAAACCGGAAATGAATGCTCCTTCAATCTGACCGGTCTCACAATCAATTTGCTCAATTGATAAAATAGAGTTGTTTGGGTTTTTCCATTTTCCCTTTAATGCTTCAAAACAATCCTCCTGAGCTACCCCTGCTACATTCCAAAAAAATAAAACAGCAAAAATCAGAAATCTCATAAGCTTATTATTTAATCGTCTTTAAGTCATTTTTCCACTCAAACATAAAAATCTCTGTTCCTTTTACTAAATTTATTTTTTATCTCGAAAAAATAGTTTTTATGAAATACATTTTTACCCTTTTTTTATCCCTTACTTTTTTTTCTGCTTTTGCCCAATTAGTGAATTTTAGCGTACAGCATGACGGCTTAACCCGTTCTTATAGCGTCTATATTCCACCGGGATTAGACCCGCAACAAGAATACCCCTTAGTATTCAACCTGCATGGCTTAGGCTCTGACGGAGGGCAGCAATTGTTTTACACAAGTATGAAC
>CAZHOV010000146.1:8230-14028 GCA_964534315.1 uncultured Saprospiraceae bacterium
ACGGTGTCGCCGATACCGCCGGTTTTTTTGTTTGCTATCCAAATGGTGTAGATAATTCCTGGAATACAGGATTTGATCCGGATAATCCGATAGACGATGTAGGCTTTATCGACTTGATGATCTCGGAAATTAGTTCAGCATATCCGGTTGATCTTTCCAAGGTATATTCCTGCGGAATGTCAAACGGAGGATACATGAGCCACTTGTTAGCTTGCGAATTGACGACTAAGATTGCTGCTGTTGCCTCGGTAACTGGCAGTATGACGCCAGAGAAATTGGCGGAATGCACTCCTGATAATCCTATCCCTGTCATGCAAATTCATGGCACGGCGGATATGGTGGTTCCTTATGACGGCAGTGCTTTTAGTGCTCCGATTGAGGATGTCGTTGACTCTTGGGTACAATATAACAACTGCAATAGCACTCCTACCGTTACTCAGGTTCCTGATATCGATCCCAATGATCTTTGTACTGCAGAACGATTTGACTACGACGACTGCGACGAAGGAACAGCAGTTGCTTTTTACAAAGTCGACGGAGGCGGCCATACTTGGCCAGGGGCCATATTCCCGATCGGCATTACCAACCAAGACTTTAATGCCAGCGTAGAGATTTGGCGCTTCTTCAGCCAATTCCAGTCTTCAACAGCAACATCAATCGAAACATTAGCGGAGCAAACAGCTCAGGTAGCGGTATTTCCCAATCCTGTTCAGGAGGAATTAACTATTACGGTTGAAGAGGGTTCCATAAAAGTGGTGGAAGTCTTTAATTCCATGGGGCAGCTTATACTTTCAGAGAATATCGGGGAGAGCCAAAGGGCCTCTTTAAATACAAACAGCTGGAATACAGGAATGTACATTTTCAAAATTTATTCTTCCAACGATATATCAACCCATAAAATTATTAAAAACTAAATCTGCGATTTACCGCCTATCCCGTTTTATCCGTGTTCAATCCTGTAACAATTGCGTATATTCGCGTAATTAAAATCTAAGATGATATGCTACGGATAAAAAAACTCTACACACTGTTGCTTTTGATGTTTTGTGCAGTTGCTTTGCTTGCCCAAGACAAGAATAAAGAAGAAAAATGGGATGTCAACAATCCGCCGGGACCTCACAAGGAAATTGAATTCACCGTTAATGAAGGTACCTGGATGAACCTGGACGTAAGTCCGGACGATCAAACAATCGTCTTTGACCTGATGGGCGATATCTATCAGATTCCTATGACTGGCGGAACGGCTAAAGCGCTTCGCACCGGCCTTGCTTATGAGGTACAGCCGCGATTTAGCCCCGATGGCGAGAAAATCCTCTTTACCAGCGATGCCGGCGGAGGCGATAATGTCTGGGTGATGGATAACAAGGGTGAAAATGCCAAACAAATCACCAAAGAAAGCTTCCGCTTATTAAATAATGCAGTCTGGATGCCCGATGGTATGCACTTTGTTGCCCGAAAGCATTTTACTTCAACCCGCTCTTTGGGAGCAGGAGAAATGTGGTTATATCACATTGCCGGAGGCGAAGGTATCCAACTGACCAAACGCAAAAATGACCAGCAGGATGTCAACGAGCCTTGCATGTCTCCTGATGGCCGCTATTTATATTACAGCGAAGATATGTATCCAGGCGGTTATTTTCAGTACAATAAAGATCCTAACGATCAGATCTATGCGATCTACCAATACGACCGGGAAACGGGTAAGAAAAAGCAAATTACCGGTGGCCCCGGCGGAGCTTGCCGCCCTCAGATTTCACATGACGGAAAAAAGCTGGCTTTTGTGAGGAGAGTACGCACGAAATCTGTCCTTTTTATTCACGATCTGGAAACCGGCCAGGAATTTCCACTTTTCGATGGGTTGTCTAAAGATCAACAGGAAGCCTGGGCTATTTTTGGCGTGTATACAGGTTTCGACTGGACTTCCGATGATAAAAATATTGTCATTTGGGGAGAAGGAAAATTATGGAAGGTGGATACGGAATCGGGAGATGCTTCAGAGATCCCCTTTACGGTAACTGCCAGGCACAAAGTAGCCGAAACGGTCAAGTTTAAAAAGGTGGTAGCTCCCGAGTCCTTTAAGGTACAAATGATCCGACAGCTTGCTACTGCTCCGGGAGGAGATTATGCCATTTTTAATGCGGTTGGTCACCTTTGGAAGGTCAACCTCCCTAATGGCAAACCAGAACGGCTAACCAGTGATGAGCATTTCGAATTCGAACCTTCCTTCTCAGCCAATGGGAAACAGCTGGTATATGTAAGTTGGGATGATGAGCAAATGGGTGCCGTTCATGTGCGCAACCTCGTCACCGGCGTAACAAAAAAAATCACCGAAAAGAAAGGCATCTACCGAACGCCCAAATTTTCGCCTGACGGCTCACAAATCGTCTTTCGCAAAGAAGGAGGAAATACGCACCAGGGCTACACCTTTAGCAAAGATGCCGGCATCTATGTCATTCCTGCCGGAGGCGGAGAGCGGCAGTTAGTGACCAAAGAAGGTGAATATCCAATATTTAGTGCTGACGGCAAGAAAGTTTTCTATCAAACTGGAGGCTACCTGTTTGGTGCGTTAACTAAGAATTACAAAAGCAAGCATTTGGAATCCAAAGAAGAACAGACGCTATTTACCGGCAAATATGTCACCCGGTTCGTACCCAGTCCGGACAATAAATGGATTGCCTTTACTGAATTGTATAAAGTGTACATCGCTCCTATGCCTATGCATGGGCAAACCGTCGGACTTTCCGCCAAAACAAAGGCTGTTCCGGTTGCTCAGGTAGCCAGAGACGCTGGTTTAGCGCTGCACTGGTCGGCAGATAGCAAAAAACTGCATTGGACCCTGGGCAATCAATATTTCTCAGAAGAATTAACCAACCGATTTCAGTTTCTGGAAGGTGCTGCAGATAGTATTCCACCCATAGACACTACCGGTCTTGTCATTGACCTGGAATTACAAACCAACAAACCCAGTGGCAAGATTGCCTTTACCAATGCCCGCATCATCACCATGGACGGCGATAAGGTGATTGAAAACGGAACGATTATTATTAACCAGAATAAGATCCAAAAGATTGGAGAAGCCGGAAAAACGAAAATTCCTTCGGGAGCTAAGGTTTATGACCTGGAAGGCAAAACGATCATGCCTGGCATCGTCGATGTACATGCCCATCTCGGTGCTTTTCGTTTTGGCTTAAGCCCCCAGAAGCACTGGCAATATTATGCCAACCTGGCCTACGGGATCACGACCACACACGATCCCTCCTCCAATAGTGAGATGACCTTCTCCCAGTCTGAAATGGTACAGGCAGGTATCATGACTGGCCCAAGGATATATAGTACCGGTACTATTTTGTACGGCGCAGACGGAGACTTCAAAGCAGTCGTCAACAATCTGGATGACGCCCGCTCTGCCATCCGAAGAACCAAAGCGCTGGGATCATTTACCGTTAAGTCTTACAACCAGCCCCGACGAGAACAGCGCCAGCAGGTGATACAAGCTGCCCGCGAATATGGCATCATGGTATATCCGGAAGGTGGTTCCTTCTTCTACCATAATATGTCGATGGTTGCAGACGGCCATACCAGTGTAGAGCATAACATCCCTGTCGCTCCTCTTTACGACGATGTCATAAAATTCTGGAGTCAGACCGGCACCGCCAATACCCCGACGTTGATCGTTAACTATGGCGGTATCAACGGCGAATATTACTGGTACCAAAAGACCAATGTCTGGGAAAAAGAACGCTTATTGGCGTTTACGCCGAGGAGTGTGGTCGATTCCCGGTCACGCCACCGGATGATGATCCCGGATGAAGAATATGAAAACGGACATATTTTGACGTCTAAATCCTGTACGAAACTACAGCGAGCGGGCGTAGATGTTTGCCTGGGCTCTCATGGTCAATTACAGGGACTCGGTGCGCATTGGGAATTATGGATGCTCCACCAAGGGGGTATGACCAATATGGAAGCGCTCCGATCGGCAACAATCAATGGAGCAAGATATATCGGCATGGAAGAAGAGATTGGATCGCTTGAAGAAGGCAAACTTGCTGATCTCATCGTTCTTGACGGCAATCCGTTAGAAGATATTTATGATACCGAAAACGTGGTATATACCATGATCAATGGCCGGCTTTATGATGCAGCTACCATGAACGAAATTGGTAATTACGACAACCAACGCACCCAATTTTACTGGGAGATGGAAGGGAGCGGAAATGCCTATCCGTTTTTTGAAAAAACCGGTAGTTTTATGCGTCCGCAGTGTAGCTGTCGGCATTGATTTTTGCTTTAAGTGCGGCACACCTGCGAGGTGTGCCGCACTTACTTTACATTCGCGAAAATCCGCCCAACCCACTTCAATAGCGTTCCATCCTGATCTCATTGTTTAACAACCGGAATAACCTCAACCTTATCTTCCCAGACACCTCTTACCCAATACGTTCCATTTGCCCAATCTTCAACACTGATTTCTAATACGTCTACCCTGCTCAAGACTTCTATTATTTGTCCATTCCCGTTCAACACCTCTACCCTACCTGGCTGATTAAGACCCGTATTTTGGATGATTAGCACTTCTGAAACAGGGTTTGGATAGATGGTCAATAATAGCTCTTTTTCAATCTCCTCTGCCGCTACCGTTTGGGTGCTCTCATACCATCTGTAGGCTCGCATCAAATCAGCTACTATTGGAGCATGGTCCCAGGAAATAATCGTCCCGTCATTATCCTGCATAGCGATACTAATGTCTTTGTCAGGAAAATACCAGGCTGAAGAGGCGTAGGAAAGATCACCACCATGTCCATACGCCCATTCACCGTCATACTTTCGGCGCATAACGCCCATACCATAAGCCGTATTTCCGGGGAATTGAGAAGTAGGAAGAAAAGAATGCATCTCTTGCATAGTGGCTTCTTCAAATATGGCCCCACTTTGGGATTGGTAGATCCATTCTGCTAGATCACCAGGTGTAAAAAAAAGCATCCCGGTGCCGCTACTGAAGATAATAAGGACTCCCAAAGGATGAAGTTGTCATGATAATCAACTAAGTTGCCATTCCCTGAGATATCTAACCATAGATGCCCAACCTGAGATTGCCAGGGTTCTGCAAAAGGCAAAAAGGTATTATCCAAACCCAGTGGATTGACAAATCGATTGCGGATTTCTTCGTGGAACGGATTTCCGGTAATGCATTCTATAATGATAGCTAAAAGGGTGTAGTTGGAATTACTGTAGGAAAAGGAGGATCCGGCGAAAAATAGCGGTTCATTGATAAATTCCGAAAGCACCTCTTCATGAGTGTAATTTACATTTGGTTGGAAAGAAATAGTAGTGGAAAAATCAGGATGTTCGGTAAAATTAAACACACCACTTTGATGGCGTAACAATTGACGAACAGTAATATTGGTATCGATATGCTGGAATTGAATCCCCCATTTATGTAAGCTATCGTCGAGCGATAGTAATCCCTCCTCATAGAGGTCCATGATGGTCGCCGCCACAAGGGTTTTGGCAATACTTCCCATGCAAAGGCGATGTTCAGGAGTTAGGATGCCGGTAGAATCATTGGCCGAAATTCCCACGGCACTGGTCCAAATATCGCCATCAGGCAGCCTTAGGGATCGCGCAACAATAACTTACCCATTTAGGCTTGTTCTTTTGCACCCTAACTGCGTTAATCCCGCTTTTTTGATCAAAAAAGCGGGACACCGTAGCCCCGCTATGGTTACGTTTTTTTGCCTTGTTAGCGCACAAAATAACTTCGTCTATTCTATGTAACTTATTATTTCGCGATCCCT
>CAZHOV010000147.1:0-13947 GCA_964534315.1 uncultured Saprospiraceae bacterium
AGCCACAAGGGCATTCAAGGATTA
Organism: uncultured Saprospiraceae bacterium; assembly: GCA_964534315.1. Lineage (GTDB taxonomy): Bacteria > Bacteroidota > Bacteroidia > Chitinophagales > Saprospiraceae > CAZHOV01. Next base: position 25 of record CAZHOV010000147.1, read on the forward strand.
CTATTTTTCATTCCACACAATTTGTCAAAGACGGTGATTTTTTCTTACAAATGTAGGGGCAAGCAAACGACCGGCGGGTTAATCAACCTTTATGTAAGGTTAATTAAGGTTAAAAGGACGGCAAATGAAGCAGGAATGCAGTATTTTTGAACTATCAAAATTGTGAAAAGGATTGATAAACAGACCGGTGGGTAGCAAAAAATAACGATGATCCTCTGTACCCTCCTGGTTTATCGATCATCTCTGCAAACTCAAAAATAGCGCTTTGTACCGAAACCATAACATACTCGCTCTTATCTTAGTAAGCCTGGCTTTTCTATTGGCATTCATCAGCTTGTGGCTCAACAGCGCTTATCAAAAAGAAAAGCAAAATCTTCAAAAAGAAGCCAATCAGCTTTTTAGCAATGCGATAAGAGCTGTAGAAGATTCGATCATCAATCAGATGATCTCCCCCTCTATCACGGTCAAACGCACCGACACCATGCCTACCTCCATACTGGAATTCAGGAGTTTTTCATTTGCCGATACCAACAAAGTCATCCGAATTAATGACCCTGAAAAAAGGAAGATCAAGCAAATAAAAAAGGATTCTAACTTCACTTTTACCATCCGGTCAAGGCTCGAAAACAATCTGCAAGAAGATATCGTAGGCTCTCTGTCTCTATTTATCGCCATGGGGGAAAAGGATAGCTTATCTCACTATCCCGAGATGGAAAGAAGTGATTCTGTGATGTTGGAAAAGCTGCTGACCAGCCGTTTCCGCCAAACCAACCTTCCCGTAGAATTTACCCTTATCCGGCAACCGGATTCCTTTCCCGCGCATGGTCAAATCCGCTCCGCCGAATACCGGGATATCTGGTCGGAACAGCGATATGCCCTCCAGTTTGAGAATTTCAATTGGTACCTGATCGAAAAAATAGCACCTCAAATAGCCTTCTCTTTTACCTTGTTTCTGATCATTACCCTCGCCTTCTATGCTATTTTCAGAAACCTCCAAAAAGAGCAACGACTAAGGCAACTAAAAAATGAATTTATCAGCAATGTCACCCATGAATTGAAAACACCCATCGCAACCGTCAGCGTCGCAATGGAAGCCCTCAGCGATTTTGATGGGCTAAAAAACCCAGAACGAACAAAAGAATACCTTGACATTTCAAGACATGAGCTGAACAGACTATCCATCCTGGTAGACAAGGTGCTGAAAATGTCCTTATTCGAGCACCAGGGATTAAAACTGGAGCTGGAAACCATCGATATCAAAAAACTTTCTCAAGAAATTGTAAATTCCATGCAGCTGCAATTCCAAAAGAACCAGGCCAAAGCCAGCATCCATCAACAAGGTTCTTCTTTCCTCCTCCAAGGCGACCGCACTCATCTGACGAATGTCTTGTACAACCTACTGGATAACGCCTTGAAATATCGGAACGGAACACCGGAAATTCACATCACTTTGGCTGAAAAAGAACAATCCATTGAGTGCAGGGTCCGAGATAACGGTATCGGGATTCCCGCTGAATACCAAAACAAAATTTTTGAAAAGTTTTTCCGGGTCCCCTCCGGCGACCTGCATAACATCAAAGGACATGGATTAGGACTGAGTTATGTGGCCAATGTTATCAATAAACACGGAGGAACAATAACCGTGGAAAGCACCCCAGGTAAAGGAACGCAATTTATTATTACATTACCCAAGCGGAGTAATACTTGAGACTATGAGAAAAGTAAATATCCTCTACGTGGAAGATGAGCCCTTTCTGGGTAAAATTGTAAAAGAAAGCCTTGAAAGCAGAAATTTTGTGGTAAAAATGGTTGCCGACGGGAAAGATGCCCTCCCTACATTCGAGCAATGGAAGCCCGATATTTGTGTGCTCGATGTCATGCTCCCCAACAAAGACGGCTTTTCGATAGGGAAAGAAATCAGATCAATAAATCCGTCCATCCCGATCATCTTTCTTACCGCCAAAACACAAACGGAAGATTTAGTAAGGGGGTTTGATTCAGGCGGAAATGACTACATCCGAAAACCCTTCAGTATGGAAGAACTCATCGTCCGTATCCACAACCTACTTCAACTCACCCAATCGTCTAACAAGAAAAACAGAGAAGAGCTAACCATCGGAAAGTACCAGTTCTTCCCCCAGAAGTATGAACTTCATTTCGGAGACCAAGTAAAAAAACTGTCTCATCGCGAAGCTCAGTTACTAACAATCCTGGCGGACAACCAAAACAACTCCATCCCAAGAAAATATATCCTCAAAGAGGTCTGGGGAGACGATTCTTTTTTTAATTCCCGCAACCTGGATGTCTATATCACCAAACTTAGAGATTACCTCAAGGAGGATCCCTCCATCCAAATCATTACCCTGAAAGGAACGGGCTACCATTTTACGGTGGGGTAGGGCTCTTATGTTGGTAGAGACATCTATGTCTCCAAAGATATTATGCTGGTGCAGCGCACCAAAACATGGGTAGCATAGGATAATCATCGATCATAGATGGTGCAGCGCACCTTCATATAAAATCCAAAAAAGCATTGAAATCTCGATAATAAATATCAGGCTCCTCCGGAGCCGTCCCGTCTTATGCTAGTGGAGACGTCTCGTCTCCACCAATTTTCATGGCGCCTCCAGTAGTGCCACAGATTAAAAATTTGTAAAATTAAAAATCTGCCTGGCCATCCTTTAAGATTTAGGTGAAGCCAGGCAGATTCAATCGGCCGTTATGAAAAAATATTATCCCTACCTGCGGCACTAGCGCCCCAGGTAATTACTCGACAATCAAAGTACCCTTGCCAAAAGACCGGCCTTTCTCAACTTCTATCGTAAAGAAATAAACCCCTTTGCTCAGGTTGCCCCGCTGCAGCTGGATTTGATTGCCGGTAAAAGCTTGTTGCTTAACCAATTGCCCGACCGAGTTGAATATAGTCATCGTACCTTCATTAATGTCGAGACCTTCCAATTCGAGGATCGTAGCATGTTGGAATGGGTTAGGATAGGCATTAACCGTATAAGCTTCGTGAAAAGTCCCGGTCGTATTGACCATAATATCGATAAAATCTTCGTCGATCCGGTGTACCGTCTGATTGGTGATAATCGGCTCATTAAAATCGAAGTAAATACCGGCCCGGTTGAAGATCTCCGTCCCGATCGGATTCTCAGGCACCTGATGAACGCGGAACTTAACAAACCCATGAGAAGCAGGCTCATTTACATTACTATCCGGCAGCATAATATTATCAAAGGTGAATTCCAAATATTTTTGATCGATCATGCGGAACTCGTAAGCATGGCTTGCTGCTCCCGGTTTTACCGATTGCGCCACCAGAAAATCGGAAAGAGTATCTCTGATAACCACCTTAAAAGCAGTATCCGTACCGGTATTCTGAAAGCGAATCAAGTATTCAAGGCTCTGGTTAGCTTCGATCAGCCGATCATCACCAAATCCTTTAGGGAACCCCTGCTTGTCATTCGGATCAAAAGACGCCGTACTCTCCCTGCAGTCTCTGGAAATGAATGGATCTTCGTCACCTTCCGCATATTGCGTGACAATACCTGTCATAAATGGTTCGCCATCCGGCACGCAACCTTCGATGGTCGCACTTGGATCAGCTAAACTCGGATGCCCTGCTACCTGGTCAACTTCTACGCGGTAAGTAGAACCGTCGGTAGGAAAACCAATTTCCACACTTTCTCCAATACCTAATTGAAAAGACTGCTCGGTCATCATAATCACATAGTCTTCGATGACAATATACTCAGAAGGCTCATCCATGGCGGCTCCTTCATTTATGATCGTAAACTTCAAGCTATCGCCCGTACACTCCGCTTCTACTCTAAGGTCAGCTCCGGACCAAAGTGGATCGCCACCACAAACCTCATCCGGATAGATATGCGCCTCGACGCAGTGTGTTTGGCCAGCCTCCGTTTCCTCACAATCTAACTTTACCTTTATCCGGAAAAAATCCCACTGACCAGGATCAACATCTCCTAATTCAAATTGATAAACGTTATTTCCAAGATCGGTATACGGCAAGTCGCTGTCGGTAATGATCATACCATCCTCAAAGGTCACATCTACATAAGCATCTTCGGCTGTTTCCAATCCGAAATTACCATAAAATATGGAATAGGTATTTTCAAATTCACACCAGCGCAACAAATCGACGCCAATATCTGTGACCATGTATTGAGGACAATCTGCAGTAACGAATTGAATAGGAATATCTACAAAAACCGTATCAGGTAGAGAAGGAGGGTTTGTTATAACAATAGGCTCCGGGCAAACCGGATCTAAGGGCATGCTGAGCGCCGACTCAACGGTCATTTCGAAAATAGGAGCAAAAGAAAACAAATAAATGGTATAATAACCATCTGGATTGGAAGGCCCCGTAGCAGTGAAGCCATTATCCTGGTCTGTCGCTTGGACAACCCAGCCCTCAATCGGAGGCTCTCCTGCATCATATAAACAATTTCCGTTGAGGTCTTGAAAGACCTTTCCATAAATCACCTTTACACTATCTTGTTGTCCCAAAGCAGAGGTCAACTGGAAAAAGAATAAGGCAGAAAAAATGGCTATCAATTGAATAAGTACATTCTGTTTCATAACAAATTTTTTTTGTTGATTAATGACCCTACAAAAATGAATGGAAAGTAGCTGGATTACAAAGACAATTTTACGCATTTGCATCGTACTTTTTTAAAAAAACCAACAAAATCATCTTTAAACAAATTGCCATTTCATAATTTTGCATCAAATATTTATTTTTTATTAATACATAAAATGAAAAATAGCCGTCTTTTTTTGTTGTTTAGTCAGCTTCCTAAGAAACAATTGAGCACCATTCAAAAAGCTGCACATTCTTCTTATTTCACGACTAGACCACATGTAACGAGGCTTTTTGACTTCCTATGGGAGTGTCGCTTTGAATTGAAGGTTACTCCAACAAAAGAACAGGCATTTCGCGCTATCTTCCCGGATCAGGCTTATGATGATCATAAATTGAGACTCAGTATGAGCCTTCTTCTCAAACTGATGGAGCGGTGCCTTGTGTTTGAAGAATGGGAGAAAAATAGAACGCACTATCTAACGACTCTTGGCATCACCTACCGTAAGCTTGGGCTATCGAAGCATTTTTTACAAGCCATCCAACAAGCTAAACTAAGCAATACAAATCAACCTTACCGTAGCGATATTTTTTATGATCTGGAATTAAAAATTGCTTTGGAAGAATACCAGTTTAAAGCCACTCAAAAACAAATACAAGAGCTTAACCTTCAAAGTATTTTGGACCAGCTTGACTTGGCCTATTTTATACAAAAACTTCGATATGCCTGCTATGCACATTCCCACCAGGCCGTATTTAAAATAGAATATGACTACGGCTTAATCCTTAACTTGCTTGACTATCTTCCTTCATCCAAACACCTTACTAACCCAACTCTTGCTATTTACTATTACTGTTTCAAAGCACTAAAAAATCCTGCAAGTCCAGAACTTTTCAGGCAATTTAAAGAATTATTATTTAAAAATTCTGCAGTTTTTCCAGATACAGAACTCCGAGATTTATATCTACTCGCCATCAATTACTGTATCCGCCAACTCAATCAGGGAGATCGTTCTTTTGCAGCCGACGGGTTTGACTTTTATAAGGACGGTATTGAAAAGGAGTATTTATTGATTGATGAGAAACTATCCAGATTTACGTACAACAATATTACCGCTTTGGGAATAAGGGTGGGGGAGTTTGAGTGGGTAGAACATTTTGTTTATCAGTACAAGACCAATCTGGAGAAGAAATTCCAGGAATCCTCTTACAGTTTTAATCTGGCCAGGATCAAGTACGAGCAAAAACAATTTAATTCGGCAATCCGTTTATTGCAGCACGCCGAATACAAAGACGTTGTTCTAAACCTTTCTGCAAAAGCCATCTTGGTCAAGATCTTTTTTGAATTAGAAGAATTCGACACGCTGGAGGCCCATTTGGATGCAATGAATACTTTCATACGCCGCAAAAAGATGATGAGTTACCACCGCAATAATTTTCTAAACCTGGTCCGGTTTACCCGGAAAATTTTAGAAACCCCTAGTGGCAATACAGCAGCACGAAAAAAACTACTATCCGAACTTGAACAGACCTCGGCCATAGCCGAAAAAGAATGGTTAAAAAAGCAACTTTAAGGAAGGGGGGCTCCTAACACCTTTTGTGTTTTGGAACACCAAATTATTTTTGAATTGCTCGTTTCAATCGCTCATTTTCAAACTCCAGGGTATAGCCGGGATATCCCCAGGTCTCCTGTATCACGCCCTCTTCCGTAATGCGATTAATATCTTGGGGAGGGCCCCAGGAAAGTTGGCATTCCTCTAAACTCATCCCGATCGCTAATTGTCCTTTTTGGATTTTTTCCCAACGGGCATCGCTTATATCGGGATAGCTATCGTGAGGGTCTTTTAGTGAAAAGAATTCATCAAAATGATTTTCCATCCCTTTACTCTCGACATTAACGCCGGTTAGGCAAACATCAAAAAAGGCTGCTGTTCCGGTTTCATCTTTATAGATAATGTGAATAGGGCGATCGAGGCTACCTACGCCTACATCAGTAATCTCCACAAGTCCGAACTTTTTGCCTAGACCGGTGCTTACCCTTCCTGATCCATCTTCATAAAGACGAGCTCTTTTCAGCGTATAGACCTCTTTTCCTTTTAAGGATTTTTTGGCAAACTCGACCTCATCCAAAACGATCAACCCTTTAATATGGGTAGGTCCCTGATCCTGATCGAACATGGCTTCCGTACCTACGAAACGATATTCAAACTTGACGCCATTGAGATCAAAGATGCCATAGATGAAGGTTTCCCCTCTGTAATCCCTTTGTTCAAAACCTTCGAAAACCATGGTACGCAAAGCATAATTCGACCGCAATATCCCTTCTGTCAAGGGGTCTCTTTCCGATTGGTAGGCGACTAGCGGCAGTTGCCTGGGTTCGTCTTCAGATCGAACCGGGGCTACTATAAACCGGATCCCTTCCTGCCACGAGTGCATAGGCACGTATGGGAAACGTTTAGCAAAGGTGCTTCTGTTAGCCATCACATCAGCCTGATCAGATTTAGCCGTAATTTCGTAGGGTGTTTTCTCCTGGGCCTTTCCTGGGGAAACCCACCAAAAAACCAGTAGAAGGATAATAATTTTGACTTTTACTATATTCATAGTCAGTTCATTTTTAATACACTGTAATCTAAGTTAGTTAACAATTTTGGGCAATGAATTTTACATCAAATCGAGGCGCGGCGGAGCCTGATAGCCTTAGCTATCAAGGCGAGTACGCAACGAAGAGTTGATGTAAAAGACATGGTCAAAAAATTAAGTAATTTAGGTTACCGTGTATTTAACTAATCGCATCAAAAAGCAAGCCATAATTATTTTCGGTTTAATCATACTTTCTTTAACCCAAGCAGCATAAATTATTCTAAATTTAGTATCTTAACGACTGAACCTGCGTTATATAAAGACTTTCAGCAGTTTTTAAAAGAAAAAAGAGGTGTTCAGCAGGAAAATTATTGTTAATTTTAACAAAAGCACCTTAATTCGTGATGCTGAACGTGTTACAATCAACCCCACAACCTGTCCAAACAACAACTAGGACGCTAAGCGTATTTTGAATAACCTTATCCAATAACGCAACAAATAATTTTCATATGGGAAGTGTTAAAGAAATAATCGTTTCCGCTATTCTTTTTTTCGGCCTGAGTTTCGCTACCCAGGCACAAGTGGTTGAATACAGCCTGGTCAGCAAAGGAGCAGGAAAAACCAATAACGACGTCGTCCTCTCTAAAGAGATCCCCATCAAAGGAGACCGTGAAATAAAAGGGACGGGCACGCCTAACCCGCTTTACGTAGTTCAATTAGCCCGCTTTGAATTCATGCGGGAAATCCCGGATAAATTTCCTGCAGGCACTTTTCTTTGGATCAATCCCGACCATCCAAGCGAAAAACTACTGCTAAGTGGTTTCTACGAAAGCCTTAAACAAGCTGAAAGTGCCGCCAGAGATTGGAAAAAACAACAACAGTTCAGAACGGCTTTTGCCCGGGAAAAGCCGTTTATTGTACAGTACAATTAGTACTACTTATTTTTCATCAAACAGATATAACTTGTACTTGTCAATAATACTGATCAGCTTAGCTGCATATTTAGGATCCGTGGCGTAACCGCCTTCCTGAAGCCCGAAAGCCCATCTCGAGAAATTCCATTCCGGGTAATCGTAGAGATGCCGGTATTTAGCTTGATCCATATAATTCCCAAAATCGAGGTAGGAATAACGAATTAACCTATATTTCCGGAAGCACTCCCTGGGATAGTAAGCAGTATATCCATTAGAAGCATATTCCTGGGTTTGCTTACAATAAATCGGGCCATCCCAGTTTTTAGATTTGATTCCAAAATGATTATTGGACCTCACCGCCAATTCACTCACCCCCCAATTACTTTCTAACCCGGCTACGGCAAAAGTCACGGCCATAGGAATACCTGTCCGCTGTTTTAACTCTGCTGCCAGGTAATGATAACTCCTTAAATATCGATCCACCCGCTGCGGACGATCTACTTCAAACGCATCTGCCATCGGCGAGGTTCGAAATCCTAAGCCAACGGATAATGCAAAGAGAACAATTCCACCAAGTAGTAGTACCTTCATAAAATGGAACATAGTATGTTTTTGTTTTTTTAAAGAAATCGCTTTTAAGATTTCAACAGAAAAAAGTTTACAGCCCTTAAATTACAATTTTTTCCTAATTCGTAAAAAAAAGGTTAATTGTATTTAAATTTAGGGTTAAGCAATTCCTTAGGCTTTGAGAACTTCAAAACAGTAATTTTTTATCTTACCTTTGAAAACTAATTCCTGATGAAATGAAAAACCACGCGCTCCTTCTATCGGCCAACACTACTATTTTTTTCTGCATATTTGCTTTTTTTAATAGCTACGCTCAACCCTGTAATCTAACGGTGAACGCCGGCCCGGATATCCAGGTCTGCTTCCCGGGCGGAATGGCCCAGTTGAATGGAGCAGTAACAGGCAATTACGACTTCATCGCCTGGGCCCCATCTCCGGGCCTGAACGATACCACTATCCTGACACCAACAGCCAATGTATCGACTACCTCTACCTATACCCTCTCCGCCTTCCAACCTGCTAGCGCCAACCTTTTTGTTAATGGTGATTTCGAACAGGGAAATGTTGGGTTCACTAGTGATTACAATTTCACACAGCCTGTAGGTCTGATCTTCCCGGGCACCTATTCCCTCGTAACATCACCAAGTGTCGTTTCTAGCACCTTTCCCAGCTGTGTGGATCATACCACCGGTACCGGACTGATGATGATCGTAAATGGAGGATTAAACCTGGACGAGAACATTTATTGCCAATCAGTCAACGTCTCTCCAAACACCTATTATGAGTTTAGCTACTGGATTATGAATATTAACCCACTAGCCCCTTCCATCAATCAAACCACTGTAAATGGACAACCGCTGGGCGGCCTCTACATATCCCCCCCTTTTACAGGCTGCGTTTGGCAACAAGTCACTCAGGTCTGGTTTTCAGGAAATAATACTACGGCAACCTTCTGTATTACCAACCAGGCTCAAAATGGACTATTGGGCAATGACTTTATTCTGGATGACTTTTCCCTCATCGAATACTGCGAAGTAACCGATGACGTCACCGTTGAAGTCCTGCCGCCTCTGGAGTCTACTCAAAACATTGTCATCTGTGACGGAGAATGTTTTACGATCGGCAATACGAATTATTGTAGCGATATTTCGACTACTCAAGTCATCACCAATAACATCGGTTGTGACAGCACCGTCAATCTCAACCTGGAAGTTCTACAACCGGCAGCCAACATAGCTCCTCCCGCGACCATCACCTGCATTGCTCCTGTGGTTACCCTTTCGGCGCAGTCCTCTACCTCTGATCCAGCTGCAATAGTAACGTATGATTGGACAGGACCCTTTGGCTTTACCTCCACCCTCCAAAATCCCACCGTTAGCTTTCCAGGCACCTACACCCTCACCGTCACCCATTCCCTCAATGGGGTGACCTGCTCAGCTACTACCACTGTTGAAGTGGAAGAAGATACCGAAGTTCCTACCGCAGATGCCGGACCCGATATTTTCATTACCTGCCCCAACCCAGTCGATTCACTCGACGGTAGCAACTCTTCTACCGGCCCCGACTTCTCCTACTCCTGGACGGGCCCCTTCGGCTTCTCTTCCGATCAACTACAACCGCAAGCAGGACCTGAAGGCACCTACACCATTATCGTTACCGACAACACCAACGGCTGCTTCGATTTTTCAACTACCGAAGTGTCTGTCCAAATCGATACGCCCGATATTCAGGTATTCGACGATACGCTCACTTGCGATCAACCCTCGGTAAGTTTACAAGGAAATTCAAACACCCCAAATGTCACCTACCTGTGGGAAGGACCCAATGGTTTCCAATCTACCATTCCGGATACCATCGTTTCCGATACAGGGCTTTACGTCCTCACCATAACCGATTCTATTGGCTGTGAAGCGATAGACACGGCCACCATCTCCGGAAACTTTATTCAAGACTCTATTCCCGTTCAAATAGATACCATTGTTAATTGTATTTTTTCTTCGGTCGATACGCTGATCCTGACCGATTCTATAGGCTGTGATAGCCTTATTCTTATCACGATTAACCAATTCAGCACTCCCGATAGTACCTTCTTTATAGAAGTTAGCTGCAATCCGCTTGACTCCGGATTGGTCATCGATACGTTTCAAAATAGCCTGGGCTGCGATTCGCTCATCTTCACTCAAACGACTTTCGTTCCACTGGATACTACTTTTATTTTTGGACAAAGTTGCGATCCTGCTTTGGCGGATACCTCCGTGCAAGTATTTATTACCACTGATGGTTGCGATAGTATCGTCATCAACCAGGTCGAATTGCTTCAAACCGATTCGGTTTTCCTCTTTTCAACCACCTGCAATCCGGATTCAGCAGGTACCTTTTTCGATACGCTATCCAATAATACCGGTTGTGATAGCCTGATTATTACTCAGGTAAATCTGTTACCTACGGACACTACTTTTTCCACACAAATCACCTGCGATACCTCCGCCGCAGGTACGTTTATCGATACCTTCGCCAACCAATTTGGCTGCGACTCCTTCCTGATCACAGAAGTCCAATTCGTCCCACCTGACACCACCTTCTTATTCGACCAATCTTGTGATCCTATTCAGTCAGGAGTGGACGTACAAACCTTTTTAACTCCCCAAGGATGTGATAGCATAGTCGTCACCCAAACCAATTTACTTCCCACTGATTCAACCTTTTTCACCACCATCTCTTGTGACCCCAACCAAGCCCAACTTATTGTCGACACCTTACAAAACACCTTTGGGTGCGATTCCTTTATCTTTACCCAAACGCAGTTTATTCCACTCGACACCACCTTCCTATTCGACCAATCCTGCAATCCAACTCAAACAGGAGTGGACGTTCAGACCTTTTTAACCCCTCAAGGGTGCGATAGCTTAGTCGTCACCCAAACCAATTTACTTCCCACTGATTCCACCTTCTTCACCACCATCTCTTGTGACCCCAACCAAGCCCAACTTATTGTCGATACCTTACAAAATACCTTTGGGTGCGATTCCCTTATCTTTACCCAAACGCAGTTTATTCCACTCGACACTACCTTCTTATTCGACCAATCCTGCAATCCAACTCAAACAGGAGTGGACGTTCAGACCTTTTTAACCCCTCAAGGGTGCGATAGCTTAGTCGTCACCCAAACCAATTTACTTCCCACTGATTCCACCTTCTTCACCACCACCTCCTGCGATCCCAATCAAGCACAACTGATTATCGATACACTACAGAATACCTTTGGATGTGATTCCCTTATCTTTACCCAAACGCAGTTTATTCCACTTGACACCACCTTCCTATTCGACCAATCTTGCGATCCAACTCAGTCAGGAGTGGACATTCAGACCTTTTTAACCCCGCAAGGGTGCGATAGCATAGTCGTCACACAAACGAGTTTACTTCCTACTGATTCCACCTTCTTCACTAACATCACTTGTGAGCCCAACCAAGCAGGGCTTTTTGTAGACACGCTTCAAAACAATAGCGGTTGCGACTCTTTTCTTTTTAATCAAGTCCTTTTCCAACCGCTTGATACCACCTTCTTGACCGGTGCAACTTGCGCAACGGCAGATACCGGACTGTTTATTCAAACCCTGCCCTCTGCGGAAGGGTGCGATAGTGTGGTCGTTACCAATATCTCCTTATTACCTTCAGACACCCTTTTCATGGCCGAAACGAGTTGTAGCCCAGCAGATACGGGTATCCTCATCAGTAGCTATGTCAATCAGTTTGGATGTGACAGCACAATTATTGCAATCACTACGCTACTGCCAACAACAGCATCAATGATCGCCCTGGATTTTTGCGAAGGAGATACGCTTTTTATCAATGGCAATCCGATCACCAATACCGTTTCTTTTGTCGACACCCTCTTTGGAGCCGCCGTCAACGGTTGTGATAGTATCATCACCTATACTATCACCCAATTTCCGGTGATCGAGCAAAGCTTTGTGCAAACTATCTGCCAGGGTGAAAGCGTCTTGTTTGGAGATGACCTATTGACGAGTACTGGCACTTATACAGATACCCTGCCCGGACTAGTCGGCTGTGACACGATCAACACCCTGGAACTCCTGGTAGGGGATACGCACTTCGTCGACCTTGGAGTCATTACCCTGTGTCCCGGAGAGACCTTCAACTTCAACGGACAGATGATCGGCAGCTCGGGTGTATTTATCATGAATGACACCACAGCATTGGGTTGCGACTCTACGCTCACAGTAGAGATAGTGGCGGAGGAAATAGCAACCTTATCGGTAAGAGATACGGCTTGCGAAGGGGAGTTTATTGAACTTTTCGGAAATAGCTATTCGTCGGCTACCCCAATCGACACCATAACGCTAAAAAACAGTCAGGGATGTGATTCCCTCATCATCGACATTGCCCTACATTTCAGATCTGTGTTTGGTTTGGTGAGTACAAAGGAGCCCCGTTGTTTTGAAGATGAAGATGGCCGATTGGTCATCTACCGGGTAAACCCCGGCCAACCACCTTATGCGTGGCAAATAGAAGAAACAGGAGCTTCCGGAAAATTCAGCTTTGTTCCGGCCATTATTGAGCCTGTTGCTCCCGGCAGCTATACCTTTACGCTTGTGGATTCGTTTGGGTGTGTGCATCAGCAGGAAGTCTTTATCCCTGAAGCTCCAAAACTGGAAGTTGATCTGGAAGAAAGCCTGACCATTCGGTTGGGGGACAGCATTGAGCTGGAGCCCCTCCCCAATTTCCTTCCATTTGCAGTTAACTGGACGCCGCCTACGGGGCTTTCTTGCGACACTTGTTTGATGCCGATGGCTGCTCCAACTACTCAAATAGCATATAACGTGGTCCTCACAGATTCTTCAGGATGTACCATAGAAGATGCCATAACGATATTCGTCAACACACAGAAAGAAGTGTTCATTCCCAATATTTTTTCTCCCAATGGAGACGGCTTTAATGACTGGCTGACGGTCTACGCCAATCCTTCTCAGGTATCAAACATCGACCGTTTCGTGATCTTTGACAGGTGGGGAGGGCAAGTCTTCGAAGCCACCAATTTACCTCCCAATGATAATAGTTTGGGGTGGGATGGTACAATGCGCGGCAAAGAAGTGAACCCGGGGGTTTATACCTACTTCGCGGAGATCACCTTTGTGGATGGGGAGGTAGAGGTGATTAGAGGATCGGTGACGGTGGTTAGGTAGGGAATCCCTGAAAATAATCAATTCAGGTTTCAGTTTTCCAATTCCAAATAAT
>CAZHOV010000148.1:0-13947 GCA_964534315.1 uncultured Saprospiraceae bacterium
CTTTACCAGATAACTTAGTTTTTCAGCACCTTTCCCATTTATTTTCAATTCAGGATTTTGATTCCAGTTAGGTTGTTCAAAGTATATTGAATCACCCGGCTCCAGATAAAAATCATATATCAGTTTGGGGTAATTATTTAGTAAAATCTGATAAAAACCTGGTTTAATTTGGTCAGTTTGTAAAATAAATCGTCCGGTACTATCCGTCAATATTTGATATTGTGAATTAACAGCGCCAGCTACAGGAAAAAAATCATTGACCTTTACCAGTATCAAACTATCATTTTCAAAATATGGTAACCTCCCAGAAAGAATTGTATCGGTTTCTTTTTTTTGGCAAGCGCTCAAAATAAAAATCACCGTGAAAAATAAAATTAGCTTGTCACCGGTATTGGATTTTTTCATATTAGCAATTATTTAATTAAATTGTATTTTTGTTTAAATGAGCCGCAACGTTGAGCTAGACGCTCGTGCTAGTTTTGCTTTGTCAAGTTATTAAGATTTCAGGTATTGAGTCAATAATACCAGGCGAACTAACATGGGTGTATAGGTTTTTGTTATATGATTTACTTTTTATATTTTTTTTCTTCGATCCATTTTAATATATCTTCAAATCGATAATCACCTTTTGAAACTTGAATGACTAGATCATATTTTTCATCCTGAGATGCTTCAATGTCTGTATCTTCTGAAAGTAGAAGTAATCTCATCAATACATAGCCGGTCCTTTTGTTTCCATCAATGAATGGGTGATTGACTACAATACTTTCCAAAAGGGCAGCAGCTTTTTGGGTAACGGTAGGATAAAGATCTTTTGCATCAAAGGTGCTGAAAGGCCTAGCTAGGGAAGACTCCAGTAATTCCTCATTTCGAATATACTTCGCTCCGCCAAATTCTTCGATTAGGCGTTCGTGGATAACTTTAACCGTTTCAATAGGAATCATTCAGCCAATCGTTTTAAGACTTCTTGGTCTTCTTTAAGGATTTGATTAAAGTGTTGAGCCAACTGAATATTTTCTGAAGGGATTTTTTGGATAGATTGGAGGTAATCAAGAACAGCCAATAAGCTTTCCTCTGGTAAAGAAATTAAAATTTTATCTATTTCAGTTCGGACTTGCTGGGCTGTCATGATCTATTTTTTTAATAAGTAAACGTATGCACTAAATTGAAGGTTCCTTTTTGGAGGTTCTCATATTTCAAAAAGAAAACAAATATTTCATGTATCATCCGGCTAACCCGCTACATTATCGGTTAGTCCGTATCTATTTGCTCTAAATATCCAAAAAACCCAACGAACTGCAAAGCTTCTCTCGAGCCTTTTCCGATTGATGAGTATAGATTTAAACAGTTTATTTCATTTTACCTACCCACTCTCCAAAGCTTCCCTTTTCAACTTGGTCGCCAATTGTTCGCCGAGGAATTGATCGATCCAGTAATGAGCTAGGTAGATGACCGGCGTGAGGATAATAGCCGCCAAAAACTTGTAGAAATAATTGACCGTACCAATGGCAAAAAATTGAGGAATATCCCATTGCTGAGGACCTAATACAAAGGCCACATATAGCACCACGAAACTGTCAATAAACTGGGAGACCAGGGTAGATCCGGTGGCCCTAAGCCACAGCTTTTTCTCTCCTGTGACCTTTTTGATGCGCTGGAAAATAAAAACATCGACCAACTGACCGATCAAAAAGGCGATCAGAGAAGCAACAATAATCCATAAACTTTGACCAAAAATATTGTAAAAGGCAGCTTGCATATCCGGTACTCCGCGATCTGCATTGATGGTCACCCACCAATCGGCAGGGGCCAGAGAAATCGCCCCAAAGATCATAATAAAAGCGTAGGTAATCATCGTAACGGCCAGGAAGGAAAGCATTCGCACTCCCCTACGACCGTAATACTCATTGATGAGATCGGTCATAATAAATACGACCGGCCAAAGCAAGACTCCGGCTGTAAATTGAAGAGAACCGGAACGACCGAAAAGATTCCAATTCAACGGATCCATACCAAATGAATCCTCTAATGCGAATATCTTTACGCCTATAAATTCTGCTACTAATGCATTTGTCACAAAAAAGCCGCCCAATATCACAAATAACCGGACGCTTTTGTCTTTTAAAATCGAAACCATGGAGGAAAGATAACCTATTATTTGATTTCTTCCAATCCGTCCAGCACCCAGGGCATCAATTCAGCAACTGTTGGGTGGACCAAAACGACTTCCCGGTAATTTTTACAAGGGATATTACTATGCATGATCGCCGCAAACATATTGATGATCTCGTCTCCGGCAGGCCCCAGAATAGCCGCTCCGATAACAAGATCGGTATCGGCATCTACCAGTAGTTTGGCAAACCCTTTGGTTTCTCCCATCTCTTTCGCCCTGCTGATCTTGCTCATTGGGCGGGTCGCTTTCAACACGCGATGCCCGACTTCTAATGCCGCTTTTTCGCTCAACCCTACCCTGCCAAGTGGCGGATCCGTAAAGAGACCATAAATCGGAATCCTTTGAGATATCTTTCGATCTCCTCCAAATAAATGATCCAACACGATTTCAGCATCGTTGACGGAAGTATGCGTGAAGGCTCCTTGGCCATTGACATCCCCTACCGCAAAAACTCCTTCTACACTGGTCCGGCAAAAATCATCCACCTTTATAAATCCTTTTTGATCGGTAACGATTCCTGCAGTTTCCAGGTCCAAGCGCTCACTATTTGGGCGGCGACCGGCAGCTACGAGCAAATGAGAACCACTAATCGTAACTTCCTCGTCTCCTTTGGAAAGCGTTAAATGGATTTTTCCGTCTTCTTTCCAGGCTTGCTTAGCCCTTGAATTGCAGTATATTTCAATGCCTTCCTCCTCTAAAAACTCCTGAATAGCAGCGGCTACATCTCCGTCTTCTCTCGGCATCAGCTGATCACCAGACTGAACGATCGTTACTTTTGATCCGAACCGGCGAAAAACCTGAGAAAATTCTGCTCCGATGTACCCACCTCCGATAATCAGCAAATGCTCCGGAAGCTCCTCGAGCTCGAGCAAGCCTGCGCTATCCATCCAGAGAACATCCTCAATGCCCTCGATAGGCGGGAGAAAAGGATGGGTGCCTACGTTTATATAGATATTTTCCCCTTTAATCAATTCGTCTCCGGCTTTCACCGTTTTAGGACTCCGGAAAACACCCCATTCGCGAATCAACGTCACATTATCAGCCGATTTCATCCAATTGGTCAATCCATCACTTGCATCATTCCGGACCTCATTCATTCGGGCTCTTACTCTCTGATAATCAATCGTCACTGGTCCGGTCTTAAACCCGTAAAAGTCACCTTGACGGGCTTTATGGATAGCCCTGGCGCTCGCAACCATGGTCTTGGTGGGGGTACAGCCGTAATTCACGCAACTTCCTCCTACTTTAGCGCCTTCGATTACTGCAATGGAATCATTGGTTGGAATTAATTTACCTAAAAGGGTGCCCGTAGCCTGGCCGGTGCCTATAATAATATGATCGTAAGTGGTCATAAATGGTATTTTTGATTTTAAACAAATGTAAATAAATCAAGCGCCAGACGCGAAAAAAGAGTGTGGAAATATCCGGGAGCAAACAATTCACAAAATAATAATTTACTTTTTTTTACTACATTTAGCCTGATAAAGACGGGCACTCCCGCTATCCCTCTATTCACTGAAGCATATATTATGGCCCTTTTATCCTTCTTAGATCGCAAACATTCAGAAGCTGGCCCTGGTTTCAATCGCTGGTTGGTTCCTCCGGCGGCCTTGGCTATTCATTTGTGTATTGGTCAGATCTATGCCTATAGCGTATTCAATAAACCTATGACTAAGATAATCGGTATTACCGAACCAACGGCAGAGGATTGGGAGTTGACCACGCTGGGCTGGATTTTTTCTATTGCCTTATTCACACTGGGCGCGTCAGCAGCTATTTTCGGAAAATGGCTGGAGCGGGTAGGTCCCCGAAAAGCGATGTTTGCCTCGGCGCTATGCTTTTCAGGTGGCTTTTTTCTGGCTGCTCTTGGCGTGCACTGGCACCAGATCTGGCTCGTATATCTGGGGCATGGCGTGATCGGTGGTATTGGCTTGGGATTGGGATATATTTCTCCGGTTTCTACTTTGATCAAGTGGTTTCCGGATCGACCGGGGATGGCGACAGGTATGGCCATTATGGGATTTGGAGGTGGCGCTATGATCGCTTCTCCTCTTTCCGTAGCACTGATGGATTTCTTCAGTTCTCCCACATCGACCGGCGTGGCTCAAACCTTTTTAGTAATGGGAGCTATTTATTTTTGCTTTATGCTTTTTGGCGTTTTTACGGTCCGAATTCCACCCCTAGATTGGAAACCCAAAGGTTGGACACCGCCCCCTCCTTCCAAAAACCGCATGATGACCCAGGGCCATGTCGATGCAGATACCGCCATCCGCACACTCCAATTTTACTTATTATTCGCAGTCCTCATGCTTAATGTAACTGCAGGAATTGGCGTATTAGGACAGGCTTCCGTCATGATACAGGAAATGTTTTCAGCAGCTTCTGTAGGAGAAAAGATGGCTGTTTCAGCAGTAGCGGCGGGTGGATTTGTCGGACTGCTCAGCCTTTTTAATATGATCGGTCGTTTCTTTTGGTCCTCTCTTTCTGACCGGATTGGACGGAAAAACACGTATAATGTATTCTTTCTTTTGGGCGCCATACTTTATATCGCTGTCCCGTTAACGGGTAACCTAGGAAGCATTGCTCTTTTTGTGCTTTGCTTTGGAGTGATCATCAGCATGTATGGAGGCGGTTTTGCCACCGTACCGGCCTATTTAAGAGACTTATTTGGTACCATGCAGGTAGGAGCCATCCACGGTAGGTTGCTGCTAGCTTGGTCCGCCGCCGCTATATTAGGCCCCGTTCTGGTCAATTATATCCGGGCTTATCAGATCGAAACCTTAAAACTACCGCCAGCCCAGGCCTACTCCATTACCATGTATATTATGGCGGGGTTGTTGGTCGTCGGCTTCATTTGTAATGTGCTGATCAAACCAGTAGACCCTAAACATTTTATGGATCTTAAAAAGAAACCCAATGCATAAATCCAACAAATTTGATATCCGAGTATTATTAGCATGGCTTTTTGTAGGTATTCCTTTGCTGTGGGGGATTACGCAAACGATTTTAAAATCACTGGCGTTATTTTATTAAATAGAAGTTTATTTCTGTGAAAATATTAAGCGGCAAATCAAAATTGGTATAAAAAATCTGTTCGGCCATTATAGACTAAGTGATTGAATACTTGGAATGAACGCAGGAAATAATGACCGAACTCAAAAAGATTTTTTATACCAATTTTTTTGCCTTACTACTTATAGAAACCTGGTTATACTTGTTTGCCAACAGGTTGGAAGACCCGATGTATCAAGTTGATGTTTTTAATTTTTATAACCGCCTAAAGACCAACACTTATGAGTAATAACTCTAATAATGGAAATAATAACAGCATCTGGAAAATACCCCTAATTATTTTTTCCATTGTTGCAGCAATCATCATCCTGGATATTTATGGTATTCGAACGGAACTTTTCGAAGCATTCGGTGTGAAAATAAAAACCCAGGCTCCTCCTCAGCCTGCAAATGACGGAAAAACTGTAAATCCAGCCGAAGATGAGCGTTATCAGGATTTACAAAATAAGGTAGACGATCTTACGGAACAGGAACGAAAACAGCGGGAAAACGAGCTATAACAGCGCATTGCTAACCTGGAGCAACAATTAAAACAACAAACTTCAACTACCAATACCACCACCCCTTCCTATAATCTTACGGGTTACTGGTATAATCCTGGATATAATTATTATTCCTATGAATTGAAACAATACTTCAATTCCATTTCCTTCATACTATATTACTATTACTACAATACGCCATATATCTATGCACAAGGCTCCGGTACCATAAGCGGGAATATGATCAATATCAACTTTACCACAATCAATTACACTACAGGGCAGGTACAACTTTCCATCCAAAATAACCGAACAAACCTATCGGGCTACATATACGATGCAGGTGCGGGAACCAATTATACGCTAAATCTAATACGGTATTGAGAGGTTTTAATAGTTTAACGTGAGGTTCGACTTTAATAAAAATAAAAAAGCCTCTCCCGCGCCCTTTATCCCTGAAAGCCTGCGTTGGCCGGATAGCTTTTTAATATTGATTATCAAAGCATAAAAATCCGAACCTCCCATTAACATTAAACTATCGAAGCTCAAAACAGATTCGGAGAAGAGGCCATTATTTTCGAGCAAGCGCATAGCTTGATAAGCTACCTATTGCAAAAAGTCAATCCCCATCCGAGAAGAGGCCGCTGTTTTCAAGTAAGCGCGTAGCGATTACAACCTCTGTAGCCAAATTTACAGGACCAATTGACCAGGCGCATAGCGACTGGCACCTTCTCACGGGTAGATTGATCTATTTCCATTGATCATGTCCACCTATTTGTGGGACATCATCCTTCCGCTAGATGTCAGTCCCTACGGGCCTGAACTATTTCGGTATATCTTAATCTACTGGGGTTAAAATCGCTACGCGCTTTGGGTTTTAAGGACCCAAATTATAAATAAGAATTGCGATAAAGCCGGATAGTTTATTTTAAAAAATTGAAGATCAAAATGTAAAAATCCAAACCTCCCGTTAGTTTAGAATTTCGGACAAGCTGCCGAGTATCTTCCTTTCGATGGCTGAACATAAATTAAAGAAATCTCAAAAGCACCTCTAGAATTATTAGCAGCTGCTAAAGAAGAAGTAGTAATATCATAGGAAAAACCAATGTTAAATCGCTCAATTTCGAGGATAGCCGAAACGATAAGCGCGTCCATATTGATGCCACTTTCCAGTTTATTGGCTAACCGTGCCCAGGCACCTACCCGGATCGCCACTTCTCGCCAATCGTGGTTGTTGTAGCGGAAATTTCCGCCAAAAACCGTCTGTAAAGAAGGCCCTTGCCCCATGACTACTATTGCGGGCAATAAGCTAAGCTCATCAGTAAAAGGCAATTCACCACCTGCCTGAGCTACCCATTTCATATAGAGATCCTCACTTCCATCGCCCAAAAAGGAGATATCAGGAGAATTCAGGTGGTGGGCCGAAGCGCCAAAGTAAATACTTCGATTTTCATCGAAAAGGGCATAATACATCAACCCTGCATTGAAGTTGACGAACATATTGGTTGATTGATTATCACCGATTATTCCGGGCTCTCCGGATGCTCGGCTCTGATCTGGACGTTCTGATGACGGATCAAACTGACGGCTAAACCACAAAGAACCCCATTCAACTGAATTCTGACCAAGTCCTACCTGGCCACCTGCCACCAAATATTGGTTGCTACGGCGATACCTGTTTCCGGATAATTGCTTTAGAAAGGCAAAAGAGAGGTTAGCCTGGTTTTGGGTAAATCGCGAAACTCCCGCTTCATCCCTCAACGCACCGAGGCCAAAGGCCACATAATCCCCTCCGCGGAGCCGGTGCCGCATATCAAAACTAGCGGCAACCGTTCGAAAGGGATTGGAGATCAATATGCTGGACCACTGTTCCCGGTAATTGGCAGCAACGCGAAATTGTCCCTCAAAAACACCAGTCAATGCCGGATTCATCTGTACAGGGGCAGCATAAAATTGAGAGAAATGCGGATCCTGCGCCTTTAAAACCGAGGTCGTCAATAATCCCCCAAAAAGAAAAATTATGGCTATTAATGTAGAATTCTTGATCATATTTTTTGCATACTTAAAGATGATAAAAAGGTATTGGGTTTCGGGTATTTACAAAACAGCAGCTTTCCAAAAGCTCGATGGTTCTACTATAATTGTTGAAAATAATGGTTTTTACGTCTTTTTACCTAAATTTTTAACGAATTTCTTCAGGTATTGTCTTTAGCAATCCAACCGAAGCTACTTCAATAAAGTAGAATGGCCCTTAAAGGATGCCTTTTTTCCATCAATATACTCCACTTCTACATACCAAACATATACTCCCGGATTCATGGTTTTTCCTTTAAAGTTTCCATCCCAACCAACTGTCGGATCATTCGTTTCAAAATCTCCTGTCTCAAAAACCAGTTCACCCCATCGGTCATATACTCGGAATAGCGTTACGGTAGTACCCGATTCGCCGTGAACCAATAACAAATCATTTACCCCATCATTATTTGGAGTAAATCCAGTAGGAACATATATAGACCGATCTTTTTCAACGGACACTCTTATCTGGTCTGTAGCAAAGCAACCCAATTCATCTTCTACTTCAATATCGTAAAAGAGCGTATATTCGGGTTGGGCCCAGGGGCTCTCACAGTCCAGCTCCTCATCAGGACATCCTTCACAATCCGGGCAAGAAAGCGTACCTGTATAAGGAGCCCCCCAAAAGTAAAAGTATTCCCCCTGAGCATTAGTCACTTCAAAACCCAATTGGATGCTATCGCCCAACTCAATCGTTAAATCTGGTCCAAGATCCACCTCAACAGGAGCGTCCGGGCCGCCGACAGCGGCCTGGCCTTGCCAAATACAACCTTTTGCATCCTGAACGAAAACATTATAGGTAGACGTTGATAAAGCAACAATCCGACGAATGCCATTAAATTCTTGCCCATCGGTGCTGAAAAGGTATGGCGGTGTTCCTCCCTGCGGCTCGATCTCTATGCTTCCGTCTTCATCGCCAAAGCAACTGACGGGTTCTGTGAGCAGAGAAGTATTGATCGGTGGTGGAGAACTCACATAGGCCGAATCAACAGATGTACAGCCATTCGCATCCGTTACAGTGACAATGTACTTACCGTTTGAAAGGGCATCAATGGTCTGTACGGATCTTCCATCAGACCAAAAATAACTGTAATTCGGAGTGCCGCCTCCAGGTAATACCTCTATTTCGCCAGTACTGAGGTAATGACAGTCGTTGTCTATGGTCAGGAAATTCATATTGATCGCCGTGGGTTGATTAATGGTCACAAAAGTATCCGCTTCACAGCCGTCAATATCGGTTACCGTAACAAAGTAGGTTCCTTGTTCCAGATCGTTAGCAGTTGCAGTAGTTTGATTGCCTGACGCGGCATCCCAGGCAAAGAAAAAGGTGTCATTATCTCCAAAAGGAACAATAGTAGCAGTGCCGTCTCCACCGTCAAAACAACTCACCGGCTCTATAGCCGTCTGCAAGGTTATGGGAGAAGGCTCATCCATTTCTAACTTAAGTTCTTCGGTACAACCAAAATTATCCGTAATCGTAACAGAATAGGTGGCATTGCCTGGAAGATTAGTAACCAAAACACCAGTTTGAGCAGGATTAGTAGCCCATTCAAACGTATAATTGGAAATATCTCCAACTCCTCCTCCCCCATTAACGCTTTCAACCTCTATCTGACCGTCTACCCCTTCAAAACAAGTGGGCTCCGCAATATTAAAGGAGGCGTTGATAGGATTAAATTCTTCAATTAACAAAGAGTCCACAGCCATACAACCGTTGGCGTCGGTTATGCTAATGGTATACCATTGGGCACCTAATTCATCAGCAGTTGCTGATACTTGCCCGTTACTCCATTCATATTCATAGCCTCCTACTCCACCAGAAGCCATGGCTTCGGCAACACCTTGCTCCTCACCAAAGCATCCGGTCACCGTTTGTTCAGCATCCACTTCAACAGCAGTCGGAGGCTCCGTTATGGCAATATTGGTAGTAAAGGTACAACCATTAGCATCTGTCATGGTTAGGAAATAATTTCCCGCAGATAAGCCAGTAACAAAAGAATCTACAGATATCACGCTCCAATTAAAATCGTATCCGGGTGTTCCCCCCGAGGGATTTACTACTATGGCTCCGTCTTCTCCACCAAAGCAAGACACGTTGTCAACTTCGCTACTTACCTGAATAGCTGTTGGCTCCATAATACTTGCTGAACTAATAGCGGTACAGCCATCCGTATCGGTAACTGTAACAGAATATACCCCCGCGCCCAGATCAACTGCAGGATTTGTAGTTTGACCTGCAGGATCATCCCAGGAATAGGTGTAACTCCCCGTTCCTCCACTAGTTGATACCATTACCTGGCCATCTGTTCCTTCAAAACAAGAAGGCGGTGTCAAAGAAAAACTTTGGATCACAACAGCATCAGGCGCAGTTACAGATACCGTATCAACGACCAGACAGCCTTCAGCGTCTTCTACCGTTACCTCATAAACTCCGGCAGCTAAATCGATTGCCGTGGCCGTATTTTGACCGTTTGCATCATTCCACAAATACGTATATCCCGCTGCTCCTCCCGTTGCGACCACTGAGGCAGATCCGTCAGAGGAATTGTAACAAGAGGGCGGATTGAAAGAAGAGGAAAGCTCTATAGCCTCCGGCGCCTCAACTGTAGTACAAGCTTCAGCGGTACATCCGTTGGCATCGGTAACGGTCAAACAATAGTCTCCGGCGATAAGCCCCCCAATGTCAGCCTGGTCATCAGAGAATCCTTGCTCACCTTCCCAACTATAGGCATAACCAGCTGTACCTCCCGTTACGATAGAAGTAACAGCACCGTCCAGCCCTGCAAAACAAGAAACAGAATCAGGAGTGAGTGTTATCGAGATCGTATCAGGATTGGTAAGGGTAACATCAATAGTGTCCACGCAACCAAAATCATCATTAATGACAACAAAATAATCGCCTGAGGCTAAATCTGAAAATATGCTATCGGATTGAGGGTTTTGACCATTTAGTGCAAAGGTGATATTTCCCAAAGCCCCCGTAGTAAAGAGGGTAATGCTTCCGTCAGCA
The DNA here is from genome assembly GCA_964534315.1 of uncultured Saprospiraceae bacterium. Classification (GTDB taxonomy): domain Bacteria; phylum Bacteroidota; class Bacteroidia; order Chitinophagales; family Saprospiraceae; genus CAZHOV01. The sequence continues at coordinate 10,811 of CAZHOV010000148.1, forward strand.
GAATCATTACAGGAAGGAGGATCTGTAGACAAAACACCGCCAGCAAGTGGGCAATTCGTCAAGTTGGTACAACTACCTACTCCAACTTCAGCAGGGCAATTGCCGGAAGGAGCAATGGCCCGCACTTCAATATCGGCTGTTTCTCCAAGTCCTAATCCGTTAATTACGTGGTTATTAATCCCATTTGGCGGCATCCAGCCCATACTATTGATATTTACCTCATACTCTGTAACACCAGGAAGCGCATCCCAGACAAACGTAATTTGATTGGTATCCGTAACAGAACAATCAATCTGAGGAGCGGGGAAAAGATCAAACACCCCAATATTGATAGAATCTGTCCGAATACAATTATAAAGGTCTTGTGCCTGAACGAAGTACGTAGAGGAGCTAGAAGGAGCAACTACGGGATCAGGACAATCAGTGCAGCTCAACCCTGACATGGGTGACCAGGAGAAGGTGGCGTTATTCTCGGTATTAAAACAAATTGACCAAGACCTTAGTATTCCCATATCATTCAGCCCAAATCCATCAGAAACCAGCAGGGTCCATTCTCCATTGACCGGGGCTCCATTGAGAACATTCCAGTTCCCCTCCGGCTGGAAATTACCAGTGAAAGGAGCGGTCCCGGCAGTGATAGGAGTCAGGGCATCAGTTGTAAAGCAAGTATTGGTATAGTTGTCGCCTGCTCCCCCATTAGCGGTAGACAGCTCAAGTAGCTGACCGTTTGGCGCCCTCAATCTAAGGTTGATATCGGCATCAAAATCGGTTTCCAGGTTCAGGCAAACCCCGCATATCTGTTCGGTAGCATTAGTGATGGTTGTTGGAAACAGGCTATTGATAGTTAAATCGGCTTCGTAAGGATTTTGATGGGGATGGTTGGCATTACCTATGGCGTAGTTGGGGTACGACTCGAAGGTGGTTGGCGGGCTGGTAAATTCGACCAGGGCGCTGGCATCTATTTGCACACTATCGCCTACACAAATCGAAGTGTCAGGAAGGAAATCAATATCTTCTCCGCAAGAGAAACAATCCGGGTGGGTAAAGGGAAGGACTTCCACACTCAGGGTCGTATCGTGTACACAACCATATTCGTCAAAGACTTCAAAAACGTATCCTGCAATGCCCGCATTTGGCGGAGCAGCTGCGATAGAGTCTCCATTGGAAAAAAAGATAGAGGGGTTATCCCGCCAGCCGGAAGAATCAATTACTGGTAGGAAAACTTCCACTTCAGGATAAAGGGAGGGATCAAACAGGATACTCCAGGAGAAAATAAATCCATTATCAATTCCCCAGAGATCTTCAACGGAGATCGTCCACTCACCGTTAAGTGGACAGCCAATTAGATCCGAAAGTGGCTGAAAGGAATTATAATCTCCGGAAGGAAGCGTATTCGGATTAAAATTATTGGCATATTCAATCCAGGTACCGGCGGTAGCATCCTGGGTCCAACAATACTCGAAGCCGGTTCCGGGAATGGGGTCTGCCAGACCTTCATCATTTTCATTAGGTATTCCCAAAAATACTTCTCCTCCGGACTGGCCCGGGTGATCATGCAATATAATACTGGTACCGTTAGGACAAGTAATACCAATTTCCAGGTCTCGCATCCAGGAATGTTCCATGATGACACAAATGCCAAGCAAATCATTAATATTTTGCAGCGTTTGCCCCGGTTGGAATTCGGTAAAAGAGACACTCGATTCATAGGCCACTCCCACCCCGTCGGGCAGAGCCAGAGAGTCTGAACGGATGCCGATCACATTAAAGGTGTCCGGATTGGGTAAAACAGATACATTGAAAGTAGAAGACGTATCGTTGACCATGCTATTTAACGAAATGGTGTCGCCTGTACAAATCTGTTCGGGGAGGGCATCGCTAATCAGGAACGTAGGCTCAGGAGCGACGCGGACGCGCTGCCTCAGAAAGTTGGTACTCCGGCAGCCGGCTACATCTGTGATGCGCAATTCGATAATATAGCCACCAGGTTCATTATACGTATGGGATACAACCGGGCCGTAATCGATATTTCCATCTCCCAAGTCCCATTCGAAACTGGACGTTTGATCCGATTGATCATAAACTTGTCCACTTTGCGGATAAAAGCCTTCTCCATAAAGTAAAACCCTGTCTCCCGGGCAGATATCGATCCATCCGGTATCAGCAGGCATTACGGCGGGAGTAGAATTCGTCAGTACAGAGTTAACGATTTGGCAGGAGGCCTGGCAACTGATGCTGGCATTCCAACCTTCACCAGTAAGCGTATCGCTGTCAGATGTAAAGGTAACGGTGATACATCCAGAGGGATTAGTGGCAGTAGCTTGAATGATAAAGGGAGCTCCTTGCTGGAATTCAAAATGACAAGCGAGAAGCGAATCTGTATTTTCCCCGTCATAAAAACACAACTCGTCTCCCGGACTGATATCTACGCCATTCGCAAAAGTAAGACGGATATGCGTTCCGTTGCCGGGGGCATTATCTGAACAAATGGTAGTGGTAAAATCCTCACCAGGCAAATAGTTAAGTGCATCACCACCGCTATCCTGAAAATACCCCTCACAAGTATCAAAATCGGTACCGTCCATTACAAAGTTTTGGGCGTGAAGGGGGAATAATACGCCAAAAATTACGGCCAGGGATAAAAGTTTTTTCATTGTAGAGATCTTTATTCCGTTTGGAAAATCAGCTTGGGTTTAGAGCATTACACACAATATATTCATCATTTGGAGCGTGTTCGAAAGCTTTTTTAAAAGCTCCATAAATTACAATAATCATCACTACGTCAGTCCGTAATGATGAGATGTTACAGTTTTACCCTTTATGATTGTTGAATGGTGGATTTCGGCAGAAAGGATTCGCCGTTTAAATTGTAATGTACTAATATCTTTTAGGATTATCAAAAATAATACCTGGATATTAATTTATTGGAATCTTTACTTATTCAGTCGGTAACAAATATATAGGAAATTTTTCAATAGGAAAGCCCTGAGAGGGTTTTTTATTTTTTTAAAGCTGGATTTCCTGGAAAATCTAAGATTTTCCAGGAAATCCAGCTTTAAAATAGAAGAAAATTTTGTGGCTTGAGGCCGTCTAAAAAGTCTTTTAGACTCCCTCTAAGGAATTTTTTATAGTTTAGG
>CAZHOV010000149.1:0-1230 GCA_964534315.1 uncultured Saprospiraceae bacterium
GTTGATGTAAAAGACATGGTCAAAAAATTAAGTAATTTAGGTTACAGTGTATTAAGAAAGAAGAGCATGAAAAGATTAAAAAGAAGGAGTAATAGAAGGGTATAGCGGTACAAGAGGGTACAAAAGAAAATGGTACAAAAGGATAGAACACTCTATTGCCTTATCGAAAGTTAAACGTTTAAACTTAAAACTTTCGAATCTTTGATTCTTTGCGCCTTTGCGCCTTTGCGAGATCAACTTTCTATCTTCATTACTCGACATGGATTTATTTTCCTACATTTGCGCTTTATAACTATCAAGTTGAAAACTACTGCTTTGCCTTATTTACACTTCAAGAAATACTGATATGGTCGATTTCCAAAAACTTCATGAAATAGCTACTCAGGTACGACGCGACATCATACGTCAAACGTACTATGCCAAGTCAGGGCATCCGGGCGGTTCGCTGGGTTGTGCCGATTTTTTTACCATACTCTATAATGAGGTGCTGCAACACGATCCTCAATTTAATATGAATGGAAAAGGAGAGGATATGTTCTTTCTTTCCAATGGCCATATATCTCCGGTTTGGTATAGCACGCTTGCTCGACAGGGGTACTTCTCGATAGAGGAACTAGCCACCTTTCGGAAGATCGATTCAAGACTGCAAGGGCACCCGGCCACTCACGAAGGACTTCCGGGCATTCGAGTGGCTTCGGGTTCGTTGGGGCAGGGCCTTTCAGTGGCTATTGGAGCGGCTTTGGCCAAAAAACTGGATGGTGATGATCATCTTGTCTATGTATTGACTGGAGACGGAGAATTGCAGGAAGGACAGGTGTGGGAAGCGGCTATGTTTGCACCTCATCATAAGGTTGATAATCTCATCGTAACCGTCGACTGGAATGGCCAACAAATAGATGGCGCCAATAATGATGTAATATCCCTTGGAGACCTGCCTGCTAAATGGGCGGCTTTCGGGTGGGAAGTTTTGGAAATGGATGGGCATGATATGGAAGCGATTTATCAGACGCTCAATAAAGCTAAAGAACATACCGGTAAAGGGAAGCCCGTCGTGATCTTAATGCAAACTGTTATGGGTAAAGGTGTTGACTTTATGGAGGGCACCCATCATTGGCACGGAAAACCGCCAAATCAAGAACAAGCTGAAAATGCCCTCTCTCAATTGACCGAAACGCTAGGCGATTATCCTTATCCTGATGGTGATTTATAATTTTCGAAAACTAAAGAGCC
>CAZHOV010000149.1:1240-13899 GCA_964534315.1 uncultured Saprospiraceae bacterium
ACCAATAAATATGCTAAGTCAACTGATAAGTACCGGAAAAAAAGGCACGAGAGACGGGTTCGGAGCGGGGATGCTGGAACTGGGAAAAACGAACCCCGATGTGGTAGCCCTGTGCGCTGACCTATCCGGTTCCCTGAAATTAAACGCATTTATCGATGCCTTTCCAGATCGATTCTTTCAGGCGGGGGTTGCAGAAGCGAATATGATGGGGATTGCCGCCGGATTGGCAACAGCCGGTAAAATACCTTTTGCTACCACCTTTGCCAACTTTGCTACGGGAAGAGTCTATGATCAGGTGCGTCAATCGATTGCCTATTCCCATAAAAACGTCAAGATTTGCGCCTCTCATGCAGGTCTGACGTTAGGAGAAGACGGAGCAACCCATCAGATCCTGGAAGATATTGGGTTAATGAAAATGCTTCCCGGATTTACGGTGATCAATACCTGCGATTTCAATCAAACCAAAGCAGCTACCATAGCGATAGCCGAACACGACGGACCGGTATATTTGCGTTTTGGCCGCCCCGGTTGGCCCATCTTTACGCCCGAAGATCACCAATTTCAGATCGGCAAGGCGGTCCAGTTGAATGAAGGCGGCGATGTAAGTCTTTTCGCTACCGGACATATGGTCTGGCAGACAGTTGAAGCAGCCAAACTATTGGAGCAGGAAGGTATTCATTGCGACCTGATTAACATCCACACCATCAAGCCACTCGATCAGGAAGCTATTCTTGAGTCTGTTTCCAAAACAGGCTGTGCCGTCTCTGCTGAAGAACATCAGAAAAATGGTGGACTAGGAGAAAGTATAGCTGCTGTTTTGGCTTCTAATCATCCTACTCCGATGGAGTTTGTCGCTGTCAATGATCAATTTGGAGAGAGTGGTGAGCCTGTTGATCTTTTAAACAAATACGGACTTGGCGTTAGCGATATCGTCCAGGCGGTAAAAAATGTGTTAAAAAGAAAAAAATAAAACTCTATGAAGTTCGGAACAAAAGTGATTCATGCTGGTATCGAACCAGATCCTTCCACCGGAGCGATTATGACTCCCATTTATCAAACTTCTACCTACGTACAGGCAGCTCCCGGAGATCATCAAGGGTATGAATACGCCCGTACTCAAAACCCGACGAGAACTGTCCTGGAAAAAAATCTGGCAGCGCTGGAAAACGGAGTAGATGCCATTTGTTTTGGCAGTGGCCTGGCAGCGATGGATGCTATCCTGAAATTAATCAGACCCGGCGATGAGATCATCTCTACCAACGATCTCTATGGCGGTTCTTACCGGCTAATGACAAAAATTTATGAGCCATACGGAGTAAAATCAAAGTACATCAGTTTTGAAGATCCGGCCAATGTCGAGGCGCATATCACCCCGCAAACTAAATTGCTCTGGATCGAGACGCCGACCAATCCAATGCTAAATATCATTGATATTGAGGCAGTCTGCGCCATAGCCAAAAAGCATGGTATTCTAACTTGCGTCGATAATACGTTTGCATCTTCTTACTTACAGCAACCGTTGGATTTGGGGGCTGATTTTGTCTTACATTCCGCTACCAAATACCTGGGAGGGCACTCTGATCTGGTATTGGGAGCCGTAGTTACAAAGACAAAGGAGCATGCAGAGTTGCTGCACTTCATCCAAAATGCAGCCGGAGCTGTACCTGGCCCCATGGATTGCTTTCTGACGCTTCGGGGGATTAAGACATTACACTTACGGGTAGAGCGATCGTGTAAGAACGCTGAAGCCATTGCCCGGTTTCTAAAGGATCATCCAAAAGTAGCTCATACCTATTACCCCGGTTTTGAAGAACACCCAAACCACGAAGCAGCTAAAAAGCAAATGCGGCATTTTGGCGGAATGGTTTCTTTCGACATCAAAGATGGTAATGTAGAGGATGCTCTCAAAATATTGAGCGGAACGAAGTTGTTTAGCCTGGCCGAATCTCTTGGAGGAGTTGAGTCGCTGATTGGCCATCCGGCAACGATGACTCATGCTTCTATTCCAAAAGAAAAGCGATATAAAGTGGGCTTGACCGATTCGTTGATTCGGTTGAGTATTGGCGTAGAGGATGTAAATGATTTGATCGATGATCTGAAAAATGCGTTAGATCAGATATAATTATTTGCCTTACTTAATGCAAATTGAGCAATATCATGGCACACAGGAAACCTAAATCTACCGGAAAAAAACGGGTAAAAAAGAAAAAAGTTAAGAAACCCAAAATGCCTCTGGTGATCAAACCAGGGTTTTGGAAAGAAAACTGGTTGGCGGGGCTGATCATCCTGCTGCTGCCTTTTCTGTTCTATATGAGAACAACAAATTATGGGTATGTTTTGGATGATCAAATCGTAATTGAGGATAATAATTTTACCAAAAAAGGATTTGACGGCATTTGGGAAATTCTCACTACAGAGAGTATGCAGGGGTATTTTGGCGAGCAAAAAGACCTGGTAACCGGTGCTCGTTATCGGCCGCTGTCCATCGTCACCTTTGCTGTTGAATACGAATTTTTTGGTCTGAATACCTGGGTGAGTCATTTTGTAAATATTGTCTTTTATGCGCTTATCTGCTTGTTGCTCTTCCGGGTACTGTCTATTATGATGCCTGCCACCAATAATTTCTGGTTTCTGTCCATAGGCTTTGTGGCGGCATTACTTTTTGTTTTGCATCCGGTACATATAGAGGCAGTAGCAAACATTAAAGGCCGTGACGAGATTATGACTTTAATGGGAGCGCTGGCAACTCTTTATTGCTCCTTACGCTATCTCGCCTCCAATAAAATTGGCTGGCTGATAGCCTCGGCAGTTACCTTCTTTTTAGCTTTACTGGCAAAGGAAAATGCGCTTACTTTTTTAGCTATTATTCCGCTAACGGGTTACTTTTTCTCAAAAGCTTCCTGGAAAAAGCTGATGATTATTACGATACCACTCGTAGTGATCACTGCTTTATATCTCGTTCTGCGCTATTCTATTGTCGGCTATTTGTTGAATACGGAAAAGGTGATCACAGATATTATCAATAATCCGTTTTACGGAATGAGTGCGGATGAGCGGTTGGCTACTGTTTTTTATACGTTGGGGCTATATATCAAATTATTGATCTTCCCTCATCCCCTTACACACGATTATTATCCCTACCACATTCCTATCATGAACTGGACGAAGCTGGGATCTATCCTTTCGCTGGTGATCTATCTGGCGATGGGGATTTATGCACTTTGGGGGCTGCGAAAAAAGTCGATTATCTCTTACGGGATCTTCTTTTTTATAATCACGTTGTCTATTGTTTCCAATTTGTTCTTTTCGGTGGGTACGTTTATGAATGATCGGTTTATATTTGTTTCTTCTATTGGGTTTTGTATCATTTTGGCTTACTTTATTTCCCGGAAACTGCCTGAAATCGTTCGGGAGGATGCCAATATATTGAATATTGGATTGCTGGGGCTTTTTGTACTGTTTTTTGCCTATAAGACCTGGACGCGGGTACCGGCCTGGGAAAATGCTCTTTCCCTGAATTCTTCTGCTATTAAAGTTTCTAAAAACAGCGCACGCGCTAATTGCTTTATGGGAACGGCCTTGTTTGAAGAATATAAGGTGGAGACTGATGCCGACCGCCGAAAAGAACTGCTTGACCAATCGGCTTATCATATCGATCGCTCGTTGAGTATTTATCCGGATTATTTCTCTGCCCTAACAATGAAGTCGGGCATTGCAGCCGAATATTACAAAATGGATCGTGATTTAGATAAACTCCTAAGCGCCTATTATTCTATCATCGAAAAAAGAAAATTCCTCCCTTTCATTGAAGAGTATTTAAAGTATTTAAATGGCCGTGTATCTGGTGGATCCATAAATCCCGAAAAACTTATCAACTTTTATCACAATGTAGCTATTGAGCACTTTGTCAAAAAGCTGGAGGATTTTGGATATGCAAAATACTATCTGGAACTCGGCCTGGAGGTAAACCCCGATGATGGGCAACTTCTGTACGATCTTAGCACTGTTTACCAGGGGCTGGGAGATTCTGAAAAGGCTCAATACTATTTACAAAGGACTAAAGAGGTAAATAATTAGTACGAAAACATGCGTCATGTTTTTAATAATAGATCAACATGCATAATTATACCGATCTTTTTCAACGATTTAACCAATTTTTAAACGAAACGTCTTTTGATAAGCACCCTCATCAGCTTTATCAACCCTTCGATTATATCATGCAACTTGGCGGGAAGCGCTTCAGGCCTGTCTTGGTTTTGATGGGGTTTGAACTGTTTAGCGAGGATATTGAAAAAGCACTTCCCGTAGCACTTGCCGTGGAGGTATTCCACAACTTTAGCCTGGTCCATGACGATATTATGGATGAAGCTCCCATCAGAAGGGGGCATCCTTCTGTCCACGCGAAATATGGCCTGAATACCGGCATCCTCTCTGGTGACATTATGCTGATCAATGCTTATAAAATGATCGTTGATCTGCATGACACCCAACTTGTTAAACCACTATTGGAGGTGTTTAATGAACTGGCAGTAAAGGTATGTGAAGGACAGCAGTATGATATTAATTTCGAAACCCAGCACGATGTTTCGATCGACGACTATCTGCTCATGATCGAATATAAAACAGCCGCTCTAATGGCCGGTGCTCTAAAAATGGGAGCTTTATTGGGAGGTGCTTCACCCGAAGAGGCAGATCATCTCTACGAATTTGGAAGAAACGTCGGTATTGGCTTCCAATTGCAGGATGATATCCTCGACACCTTTGGTGATCCCCAAAAGGTCGGTAAAAAAGCCGGGGGCGACATTATTCAAAACAAAAAAACCTACCTCTACCTCAAAGCACTTGAACTCGCAGAAGGAGCTAAAAGAGAACAACTGATCAGCTATTATCACAACAAATCTATTGATGAGAATGAGAAGATAGGGCTGATTGTGCATATCTTTAATGAATTAAAGATTAAGGAACTTGCCCAGGAAAAGATGAACACCTATTTAAATAAGGCATTTGATCATCTGGATAAGGTGAGTATTGAAAACGCTAAAAAGGAATCATTGAAGGATTTGGCCAATAAGTTTATAAGAAGAGACTTTTAACAGCAAAAGCTGCCTCACATTCTTAATGAGACAGCCCAATCTGGGATACCGATTTAACCCCGGGTGTATAACAGTCTTAATGGCTGACAGCCATAGCTTCTCCGTTGTGTTTCTTCCAGTATTCTACTTTTGTTCCATACGGAACCGTGATCTTTATCGCAATGACTTCTTCCAATTGTTTGCTATTGATATGCACCTGCTTTTTTAACTCCGGAAAAGATAACATAGCCGTTTGGCCATATGTGGTTCGTTTGCATTTATAGCGTTCTTGTGCAATCAGGTGAGTAAGGGTTGTTCGTTTTGAAAGATTCGTTTTTACTTCAATCTGCACTCTGATATAGTCTTTTTCCCAAAATGTAGTGTAGCAATGATCGTCAAGATTAATAATGACCTTCCCTTCTCCCTGCATAGCTATTGGAGTTGCAATTTTAACCTCCTGGCCTTCTGGAGATGAAGATATCTGTACGCTTTCCTCCTTACCTTCCTGGTGATCATTATGGGTATTGGTAAAAGCAAAAATGGATGGGATCGACAAAATTGAAAATAAAACAATAGCAGCGGTTTTCATAATTGAGGGAATTTATTGGTTACAAAATGGATGATGTTGAATACACTTCCAATTTGTACTTTTTATTCCGGAACCGGCTATTCATTTTGTTCCATCCTGTGGTGCTTATCATTCAAAAAAAATGGTTATTTTGTTTCAGCCGTTCCTTAAATCCTGATAATCAGCTCTTTTCGCCTGGCTTTTTCAACCATAGCATTGAGCTCCGATAGTTTTCCAATTTGTTCTACTCCTATCCGATCCGCTTTCATCATATATTGAGAGCTAAAAATAATATTGGTCGGATTGATCTGCTTTACTTCTAATTTGTAAGAACCAATTTCATTCGTAATGGTATACGATAAATCTTCTCCGTTTTTTAGCTCAATCGGTTTATCAGAAGATATGCCGATGGTGATAATGTCACCACTGGTATAAAGGGGACAATAATCGAGCATCCGCTTTTCTGACACCTGACACAATTGATGATTGATCCATTGCTCTATGGGCAGTTTATAAAGATTTTCATCCAACCTTGTAAATAGTTCTTCTAATTCGTAATTGAAATTGAGGCCGAATAGGAAAGGGGGCTCTGACGACTTATCCTCAATGAGATAATTGGAAAATGTACTGTTTGGAAATCGGTCTTCTATCTGTTTAGCCAGATAAGGTTCTAAAGCTTCCTGTTCTTTCAATCGCTTATACTTGAATCGTTCACTGGTTGAGAATGCTCCGGATAAGGATTCTTTACAAGAGATGGTACAATTATTATCGGATTTGGAATAGTTAATACGGACGAGTTGCCTTCTAAGGTTTTTCTTATAATTACTCTTAGGCAGATTCAATTTTTTAAAGGTTTCTCCATCCGCAAGATTAAGCATATAAACATCTGATCCTTCCAGTTGGGGCGGAACTTCATCCATGACATAACTGCGGGATCTTGACTTGGGGAACAACAGATGAAATTTGCCGTCAGGTAACTCCACTACATAAAATAGATCGGTAATTTGGATGGCGGTAGGAAAATCTAATTGAATACTCCCCATGTAGCGGTCTTTCGCTGAAGCCAGATAATAATTCAAACCGGATTGCTCCAAAATAGCATTGTAGATTTTAAAAAGAAAGTAAAAGTCGGCCTTTTTATTTTCAAGAAAGTACTCTACTCCAAGGCTTTGTTCCTGATTGGAGACTTGCTGGATGGTGACGTTTGTGTTAATATAATTATGAATTTTTTCCAGTTGTTCGATCTGACTTAAGTCTTTTGTACCAACTATTTTTTTAATCATTTTTTCGAATTTACCGCGGCTTCTGATCTTGGGAGATAAGAACTGCTTATTGAGGTAACTAAGTAGTGCCCGCCAATCCGTCAGGTTAGGGGGCGTAGCATCGGTATAGAACTTATCCAGGTTTAATTCATAGATGAAATAGGGTAGCGCTTCCGCTATGATGGCACCTCGCTCGTCAAAGTACCCGGGGAGGTTTTCCAGTTGCCAAACCAACTTGTTGGTGTTTAGGTTTTCAGTGACCTTGGGCTCCGGCATTTCGTTATAATTGCTGGAAAAAACGGGGATGTTATTTTGAACATCCAGGATAAAAGAAGACTTTAGGGTGGGTAGCATATTGTGCAAGTAGATATTGCCGCCCGTTTCAATGGTGGTTCCTTCTTGTATGCAGATCATCTCAAATTCATCGCCTACTTCCAGGCCGGGTATCGAGAATAGGTAGTATTTGTTAAAGTTATATAGGTCGTATTCGGGGGTATATTCAATAGATTTGATCTGGTCAGCTTCCAGGTCTACTACATTACCACCTTTCTTCAAGGTACGAGCATCAAGTATGGTGATGAACATGCCGTCTTTTCTGGGGATAACAATTTTACCATACAAGTCCAATCCTCTGGGAGAAAGGATCTTTACGCGTTTTCTAAAAATATTCCTGGAGTTAAAAGCGCTATTTTCAATATATGTTTGCCGTTCTTCAGATTGCTCAACGATAAAGGCATCTTCTTTGGCAAATTCATCTGGAAAATCGATGCAGCGCTGAGGGGCATCTTCCCAGCGATAGTCTTTTTGACCATATGTCGGCACAGTGGTTAAAAAGAGTAGAAAAAAGGGTATTGTTAGTTTACGGAGTCCGGACCACATATTTAACAGATTTAGTTAATGTTTTTTGAATGATAGTATGAATATGTTGATAAAATTCGAGATGCGTTTCGGGGAGCCTGAGAAAGTCGCACAAATACTGATAACGGATCGTTAATTGGCTAGCTGAAGATTGCTCGATGGCAAAGTGAAAAGCTACACCGTCTTTTTCCAAATGTGTACCTTCAAAAGGAGTAAGCTTGATCGAGTTGGGGAAATTAAGCAAGAGGTCTACTTTAAAAAGGATTGTTTGGTAATCTAATATCGCTCCCTTCTCCGGCTCTTGGCTCCGATTCACATCGGGAAAAGGCAGGAAAGAGAGGGATAAATATTGGGTATCGTCTAAAGTAGAAATAGAAGGAACAGTAGAAAGATTGGTATTTATTATTGTTCCTTTCTCGTCTCTTGAAAGATGGAAATCCTTGACTAGCCAGCCTTTGAGTTCCTCTTGAAGATACTGCTCCAGGTAGGTTTGATCATTCGTATATTCATTCAATATCCTAAGCGGAACCTGACTTAATCCTTTGTAGAAGTGCGAGGATTGCCCTTCGAATGTTTCGTCTTTCACCGAAAGTTCAAATTCAAACCGGATCTCATTGGTTGCTGCATTAACTTTTGGCACGTTGTAAAGTTTACCTTGATCGTCATTAATGATAAAGATGGTTTTATCTTGTATCTGCCTGGAGGGAAGTGGAAATATCCCGAAATCTTCGGTAGCGTCCAGACAGATGATCTCGTCATTATGATAAACGACGCAAATGACGTGATTGGCAGAGGCGAGACTGGGGAAATCAAAATCATAGGGATGGGAAAGCGTGGGCGAAATAGCGACATAAGCTTCCAACCCCAGATACCGAAGCATTTGGCACAGTAGGTTGCCCATATCTTTGCAGTCTCCCTGCTGGTTGGCAAACACTTTTTGAATGGGTCTGGGCTGAACTGCACCAATTCCATTTTCAAAATCGATATACCGTATTTTTGATTTAACAAAATCAAAGACCGCTCGGATCATTTTCCTGGATGAGTCATTGCCGTATTGCTCTTTAAGTTGGTCCAGATAGGATGTCAAATCAGCACCCAATTGTTGTTGCGGTTGGATGAGGTTGCGGTACCAGTCATTGAAATAATCAAACGGGTCGGTTCCTTTTTTTATTAAAAACAGCCTGATCTGTGGCGCTTCTTGAGGTTTGTATTGAAGCCGGTCCTTTAGGGTAGTCAAAAAGAGGTATTCCATTTCCTGATTACTACTGTCGATATGGATCTTGAAGGCCTGATCCGCACCCCGGTCAATTTTATAGGTCAGCATATAGCCTCGGGGAACCTGGATCTTATAGAGAAAGGTGTCGGTCCTTAGGTGTTCGGGAAGGGAGATAGAAGCTAAGAAAGGAATTTCGGTTGATTGCAATTCATAAGAAAAGTGGAAAGCGGCTTCCTCCTCCAATAATGGATACTGGGCGATTACCTTTTTAAACCCTCCATAGAAAGAGGAGGTAGGGGCATCGGCATAAAAGAAATCATTTTTTCGTAAGTTTTTAGATTTCCCCTTTTGATTGAAATAGCGACCCTCAACTGATTGTAATGCTTCCAGTTCGCTGTAATAAAGAGTCACTTTTCCCGGTTTTCCCGTGGGTAACATCCCTTTGAAAAGCGCTTTGGTATAGTAGGTATTGGTTTCCGGAAAAACCCGGATGGTATACGTTTTTGATTGGAAAAAGACGGGAGAAGCTAAAAGAGCGATACTGGAAAAAAGGACTAGCCAAAAGACTCCAAAGAGAAGCCGGCAGCAGGAATTAGCTCGTTTCCAGAATAGCTCGTTTGTCATCTAAAAAAAGATTTGTTGAAAAATAGTTAAAAATAGGAAAAGGCGCAAGAGAGAAGGGGTGAAATGGGGAAATGATTTAGTGATTGAACGAGGTGACGACTTAACGAGGTAACGACTTAACGTCCTTGGTTTACAGTGAAGGCAATGTCCTTCACCTGTAGTGAAGGCATTGAGAAGAATACTAATCATAGAAATACGCTTTCTTGATTTTACTTAGATTTTCTCGTCTTGTACCACTAGAAGTATTTATGAGTATGGTAAGGAAAGCTTTTTTATCGAAGACATCTTTTAAGATAAGTTCTTGAAATAATAGGCCATATAATGATATGTGCCAATTGTCCTTAGGATAGTCTAAGGAGGCCAAGGTAGAACTTAATAAGAACCATTTGTCATGTTGGCCAGGATTGACAAGTAGAGTGTTGACTACTTTGAGTGCGTTAAAATCGCTTTCTGCATTTACATAATCAGGATCATCATACCAAACAAGTTTATCCATATGATTCAATAAGAATAGAATATTTTCCGGATCGCTGCTTTGCGCTAGCAAATAGATAGCTTCTTCTCGGATGTTTCCTTTGACCTCATTTGAAAGAGCGATAGTTTTTAGGGAATCGTAATAGATCCTTGAAGCAATTAAGTGGTATTGTAAACCGTCAGTCAATTTTAAAAATTGCTTTTGATCAAATAAGGAAGGTTTGGGGGGATTGGCTAGATAGCTGTTGATCTGAGCTATTCTGGTTAATAAAATGGAATAGCGTTTCCCTACTTGCTTTTTTTCTTCAAATGGAATGGTTTTGTCAAAGACGATCTTTTTCAACGAATCAAATTCTACTTTCAACTCCTTTAATTCGAGCTGAAGACTATCGGTTTGAGCTTTCAGCGTAAAACTGAAAAAGAGAAACGAGATGAAGTAAAAGTATCGCATTCTTTTATGTGAAATGTTAACTATTCAGATGTGCTATACCCAAAAACGATGGTAATTCTAACATCCACCTCTCAGACTAATTATCCTAATTTCCTCTATCTCTTTGTCGCCACTATTATCAACCCACCGTTTCAACGGTGGTAAAACAAACGAGATCTCAATGATCTGCTGCTTTAAGAGCGAAGATCATACTTTTCCATGGATTCAACAGCGTCAAAAAATACAAAAACCATATTACTACTTCTTCAAAAGCTGGGTCGGTGCAATTTGGTTGTATATCATAACCACAAACTACTAACTACCCACTACCCACCGCCCTCCTGATCATTCTCGCCACCACAAACAGCAGAAAGGCCGAAAAAGCAGCTATGCCCCACGGAAGTTGGTCGGCTTCTTCCAGATCGAGTTGGGACATGTCCTGTTCGTAGAAAAACTGGATAAGGACCTGAGCCGCATTGTTGAAGAAATGGCCGATGACAGGGACCCATAGGTTGCCAGTCCAGTAAAATAAATAACCAAGGACGGCACCGAGGATAACGCGTGGAATAAACCCCTGAAACTGAAAATGAATAGTACTAAAAATGACTGCAGCCACCCATACGGCAACGACGGGGTGCTTAAACCATTTTTCCAGTTGCTTTTGGATGACGCCCCTGAATAATAGTTCTTCACCGAGGGCCGGAATAATGGCAATGACGAATACATTTAGTAATAGCTCATAAGGATGATCAGTGATCAATAAGTTGGTAATCATCTCATTAGTAGAATCTTCCATGCTCATCATCCATTCGGGAAGTGGGATTTGCTTGTTGATCCAAAACGCAAACTGGGCGACCGGAAAGGCAAAAAAAATAAAAAGGGTACCCAGGACGATCAAATTGAGTGGTGGAAAACTATTGATGCCCAAGTATTGTTTCCAGCTGTATCGGTAGAAGATAATCAGGAAAACAACACTCGGTATCAAAAACATGAATAGCTGGTTGATAGAGGCGCCCAGGCGAACATAATTTCTAAGATTTGCCGGGCTGTCTCCGGTAAGTTGAGTGATGGCTTCTTCAATGCTGTATCCCCATACGCCAGCTAGCGACAATATGATAGCAGCTCCGATCATCGCTCCAAACAATACAAATAAAATGGCAAAAAATAACTTAATTTGAGGCGGAAAGTCTTGATTGAAAAACGAATGCTGATTCGATGGTTCCAGGTTTTCCATATGCGTTTTTTTCAGAAATGGTAAAGTTAGGGATTTCCGGTAGGAATTAGCAATTAATAGGGAGTAATGAATATTTTATTTACTATTTGAAAAGTAAATATTTTCAGAAATTGCACATTACACATTGCACATTACAAATTGATTTCAATGGTACGACTAAGCGTAAATATCAACAAAGTGGCCCTTCTTCGGAATGCCCGGGGAGGTGATTTACCCAATTTATTGCAGGTAGCTAAAGATTGTGAAGCTTTTGGTGCCCAGGGAATTACAGTGCATCCCCGGCCTGATCAGCGTCATATTCGGTATGATGATCTACAACCCTTGAAAGATCACGTAACGACTGAGTTTAACGTTGAGGGCAACCCGACTCCTAAGTTTCTTCAGTTAATGCTGGAGATCAAGCCTCATCAATGCACCCTTGTTCCTGATGATCCGGACGCATTGACTTCAGATTCAGGCTGGGATACCATTAAGCACAAGGACTTCCTGATTGATGTGATCGGTCAATTAAAAGAGGCAGGTATTCGAACTTCTATTTTTTTGGATCCGGTTGAAGCTCAGGTTGAGGGCGCCAAAGTAGTTGGCACAGACCGTATCGAATTGTATACTGGTCCATTTGCAGAGCATTATACTGAAAATGCAGCAGAAGCGGTCGCTCCTCACACCCGCGCTGCTATGCTGGCCCATCAACTCGGCCTGGGGCTCAATGCCGGACATGATCTCAATCTGAATAATCTCAAGTATTTTGCACAACATGTCCCTCATCTACAAGAAGTATCTATCGGTCATGCCCTCATCTGCGATGCGCTGTATTTTGGCTTGCACAATACGATACAGATGTACCGAGAGCGGTTGGCAATTAGCAATTAGCAATGTGCAATGTGCAATGTGCAATGTGCAATGTGCAATGTGCAATGTGCA
>CAZHOV010000150.1:0-9202 GCA_964534315.1 uncultured Saprospiraceae bacterium
ACCTGGACCCCCTGATACCTGGACCCCCTGATACCTGGACCCCCTGATACCTGGACCCCCTGATCCTAGTATTATTGCCTGATGCTCAACTTTATTGTAGATTTGTCGTTATAAAAGCATCTGAATCATACCAGAATCATCCATGAGAAAAAACAATGTTGATTTTTTATTATTAGGAAGAGTGTTGAGGTTGGCGATGCCCTACCGTGGGATCTTCACCCTGGCGATCTCTCTGGCGATCATTCTGGCTCCTTTGGCTATACTGCGGCCATACCTGATAAAGGTGATGGTAGACGACTATGTCTTCAAATATGATATTGAAGGTATGACGATGATTGCTATGATGCTAGTAGGAGTACTTGTATTGGAAGCAGGGCTTCGCTACGTTTTTATTTATTCGACTCGTTGGTTAGGGCAATCGGTTATCCGGGATTTGCGGGTGCGGGTATTCAACCATATTTCCAGTCTTCGATTGACTTATTTTGATAAGACTCCCATTGGGACGTCTACTACTCGTACAATCAATGATATAGAAACTATTAACACGGTATTTTCTCAGGGGGCGATCACCATTGTAGCGGATGTTTTGGGGCTTGTGGCTGTTTTAGGGATCATGTTTTATACTAGCTGGCAATTGACGCTGGTTTGCTTGACAACTTTTCCTTTTCTTATTGTAGCCAGTTATATTTTTAAAGAAAAGGTAAAGGCTGCTTATCAAATCGTTCGTAGTCAGATTTCGAAAATGAATGCCTTCTTGCAGGAGCGGATAACGGGGATGGGAGTTGTGCAGATCTTCAATGCTGAGCGGAAGGAAATGAATAAATTCAGGGCGATAAACAAGGAGTATACCCAAGCGAACCTAGATTCCATATTATACTATGCCGTCTTCTTTCCGGTGGTAGAGATTATCTCGGCAGCTTCATTAGGGCTGATGGTTTGGTGGGGCGCCAGAGGGGTGATAGGTGGAGAAATAACATTGGGTGCCCTGGTAGCCTTTCCGCTTTACTTATCCATGTTATTCCGTCCGATCCGGTTTTTAGCCGATAAGTTTAATACGCTTCAAATGGGACTCGTAGCGTCTGAACGGGTTTTTAACATCCTCGATAATACCGGAAAAATCGAAGATACGGGTACCATCAAACCCGAAAGACTTGAAGGAAAGATCGAATTTGACCAAGTCTATTTTGCCTACAATGGACTGGATTATGTATTAAAAGACATCAACTTTCAGGTTGATCCCGGGGAAACCATGGCTATTGTGGGGAGCACGGGATCCGGAAAAACGACGATCATCAATATTTTAAATAGATTTTACGAAATTCATAAAGGGAATATTCTGATCAATGGTATTCGTATTCAGGATTATGACCTGAATAGCTACCGGAAACGGTTGGCCATCGTCTTGCAGGACGTATTTTTATTTTCAGGAACCGTTTATGAAAATATTTCGCTCCGTGATGAGGGCATTAGTAGAGAAGAAGTTATCGAAGCTTCTAAAATGATTGGAGCCCACGACTTTATTGAAAAATTACCAGGAGGTTATGATTACCAGGTAATGGAGCGTGGAGCCACCCTCTCCGTAGGGCAGCGGCAGTTGATTTCTTTTGTAAGAGCGCTGGTATTCGATCCGGATATCCTGATCCTTGACGAAGCTACCTCTTCGATTGACCCCGAATCCGAAGCTATCATTCAATATGCAATCGAAAAGCTGATCGCTAAGCGCACCTCGATAATTATTGCCCACCGCCTGTCCACTATCCGCCATGCTGACAACATCCTGGTCCTTCAAAAAGGAAAGGTCAAAGAGTTTGGCCCCCATGAAGAACTCGTCAAAATCGACAATGGCATCTATCAGGAACTCTATGAAATGCAGTTCGTCTCTACCAATGTTGAGTAGATTTTCAAGGTATCAAGGGTATCGGGGTGTCAGGGTATCAGGGTGTCAGGGTATCGGGGTATCGGGGTATCAGGGTGTCAGGGTGTCAGGGTATCAGGGGGGGATAGTTCATTCCCTGGTTCATTCTTTGTTTCATTCCAATATTCCAACTTTCTACTTCTTTCATCTAATTTACTTTCCCTTTCCTCTGTAATATCTTATCTTAGTATTCAAATAAAATAATAATTGATAAAGAATATGGCTAGCCAACAAAATAATAATTCCAGCCCTTTCAATGCTTTGGCGAGTATTTTAGTGGTGGTATTGTTTTTTATCCTAATCTATTTCATTTTCAGGAGTATATATGCGATCTTCTCATTTCTGGCTCCCGTTTTGCTGATTGTCGGGCTAATATTGGACTATAAGACCTTTGTGGGGTTTGGAAAGTGGATCGTGAAGATGTTGAAAGAAAATACGGTCATTGGCGTGATTGCGCTGGTTCTAACCGTGCTTTTTTACCCTATTGCCGCCGGCTATTTATTTATCCGGGCACTTATGAATTTTAGAATGCGCCGGGCGGCAAAGCACTCGCAGGAACCCAAAGAAGGTGAATATATTGATTTTGAAGAGGTGGAGGAAAATGGAGCGGACAACCTCGATCTGCCCCCTATGTGGGAACAAGAAGAACGGAAAGAGAAAAGAAATGACTACGACAACCTGTTCGACGATGAATCTTCTCAATCTCCCCGATAATTCCGGCAGTTATGATGCTGGTCTTATTTATTTTATTGCTATTCTTTTTTTTCTATTCGTTATTCATCTTTTGGGTGTACCGGCAGTGGAAACAACTTTCCGAGATGCTGAAGGTTCTCCCTACCGAAGAATTGCCGACACTTTCAGTTATCGTACCGGTACGCAATGAATCAGCGAATATAGCGGCCTGTTTACAATCTCTTTCCAATCAATCGTACCCTAAAGAAAAAGTTGAACTATTGGTGATTGATGATTTTTCAACCGACAATACAGCGTCTATTGTATCTAGGTGGAAAGATAAAAGCGCAAAACTGATCCGGTTAGCCGATTTTTTTGAGGAAGGGGCGGTCAATTCGTTTAAAAAAAGAGCGATTGAAACGGCGATCAGACAGGCGAGCGGACAGTTTATTGTAACGACGGATGCCGATTGCATTGCTCCGCCTGATTGGTTGATCTCTATTGGAAGTTATGTGAAGACCAGGCAACTCAAGGCCCTTGCTGCGCCGGTGCTGTTCTTTGGAGAGCAAAGTACCTTAGAGCGCTTTCAAACCCTGGATTATATGGGAATGATGGCGCTCACTGCCGCAGGTATTAACTCCCGGGCTTTCTTCTTATGCAACGGCGCCAACTTCGCCTATGAGCGGGAGGCTTTCTGGTCAGTAGGTGGCTTTGATGGCATAGACAAGGTAGCCTCCGGAGATGATATGCTGCTCTTATTCAAACTTGCAAAAAAATACCCAGGACAAATTGGGTTTCTAAAAAACAGAAAGGCTACCGTTTTAACCTACCCTAAAAGAAATATAAAATCCTTTTTTGTACAACGGCTTCGATGGGCTTCCAAATCAAAGGTTTACAAGGATAAAGGGCTCTTGCTTACACAGGGGTTTGTCTTTAGCTACTGTCTATTGCTTGTTGTATTGCTCGTAACAGGGTTTTTTATTCCTGTCTTTTTGTATTTTTTCCTCATTGGTTTCCTAATTAAATTTGTAACGGATGCGATCTATTTGGTCAGGCTTGCTGATTTTTTTAAGAGAAAAGACCTGAAGTCCTACTTGTTTTCCAGTCAGTTACTACATGTATCCTATATCCTTGCTGTAGGGTTAGGTAGTTTTTTTATTTCAACGTATGAATGGAAAGGTAGGCGGATTAAATAAGGATTTGCGCTAAAAAAGTGGAATTTTTGTTTTAGTAAAGGTATTTTATTCTTATTTTTGTTAGCGATCTCTACTCAGTCTACCCTCCGTTTACTCATACGTTAACTACAAAAAATTAGAACGATGATTAGAAGACTACTAATGATTTGTATAGTTCTTTTGGGTTTGGCTTCATGTAAATAAGATGAAGAGCCGGAGTTTAATGAGGCTTTAGATGATGAGTTGGAGCAATTACTGGCTCAGGTTGCTTCAAACGGAGATCCTTCTTTCTTCCGCCTTCCCGACGAAAGCGATTATGCCCAAATTCCTCAGGATCCGAAAAATCCGATCACCAAAGCTAAGGTAGAGTTGGGTAAACTGCTTTATCATGAAACAGGACTAGGGCTTGCGCCTATGAAAGATGTAAGTAAGGAGAGCTATTCTTGTGCTTCTTGTCACCATGCTCAGGCAGGCTTTCAGGCCAATATGATGCAGGGAATCGGCGAAGGTGGAGTCGGTTTTGGTAATACCGGGGAGATGCGGACAATGAATTCATTCTATGAGGAAGCAGAAGTGGATGTCCAGCCGGTACGGACACCTTCGGCACTGAACGTTGCTTTCCAGGATAATATGTTATGGAATGGCCAGTTTGGAGCCACCGGCGTCAACGCTTCAACTGCTTATGCCTGGGAAGAAGGTACTCCGATCGAAACCAATCACCTGGGCTATCAGGGAGTGGAAATCCAGGCCATCGCAGGGTTGGGAGTACACCGGCAGATGGTCAATGAAGAAATCGTCTCCGAGCTTCACTACAAGCCCCGCTTCGATGCTGTTTTTGCTGATGTACCAGAGGAAGATCGCTATACCCCGGAATATGCCGGACTAGCTATCGCTGCTTATGAACGCACCTTACTCCCCACACAAGCGCCTTTTCAGCAATGGCTAAAGGGCGATAGAGGTGCCATGACTGATCAGGAGAAAGAAGGAGCCCTGTTGTTTTTCGGAAAAGCGCAATGCGGCAATTGTCATACCGGACCCGCGTTAAATGTAATGGATTTTTATGCTTACGGCATGAATGATCTCTTCGAGCAAGATGGATGTATTAACCCTACCGAGGACGATAAGGCCAATCTGGGCAGAGGGGGATTCACTGGTACCGAAGCAGATAATTATAAGTTTAAAGTGCCTCAGTTGTATAATCTTAAAAGCAGCCCTTTCTTTGGGCACGGTAGTAGCTTCCGTTCTGTTAAAGCAGTAGTAGAATATAAAAATGAAGGCGTCCCCGAAAACCCTCGGGTGCCCGAATTACAGCTGGCCAAAGACTTCAAACCTCTCGGCCTTGCTCCCGAAGAAATTGAAGCGATCACGGCCTTTATTGAAAAATCACTTTATGACCCTAATCTGGAACGCTATGTTCCAACCTATATACCTTCAGGAAATTGCTTCCCCAACAACGATCCGGTTTCCAGAAAACAACTAGGCTGCGAGTAAGGGAGGATTTCAGAAGACCTGAAGGCTTGAAAAATCACGATTTTTCAAGCCTTCAGGTCTTCTGAAAAAATAGTGGTGACTCAACGTACTTATCTTTTATTAATGCACCACGCTAAACTTCTTTTGAAGTGTTGTCGATTTAGTTTTTACTTCGAAGAAGTAAATGCCTGGCGTCAGGTCTTGGGTTGGGATGGTGAATTGATGATAATCCTGGTTACTAGATGAAATCTCTCCAGCGTTTATTTGATGCCCATTAGTCGAATAGATTGACCACCTGAACGCGTCAGGTCCGGAACGCAATGCTACGTTTAGTTCATCGTTGGCCGGATTGGGAAACAAGGAAAGTTCACTTTTTCCAACCTCCTTCACCGCTTCAATACTGACCGCTATAGCCGGCACGCTAACACCATCTATCCATGCCTGATAGCCATACTCCCAAACATCAATATTAAACTCTACATAGTTCATACGGGTTATATCCGGATCGCCAACCTGTGTCCGTATCCAGGTGTCGTTGCCGGCTATCGGAATACTAAACTCCGCCCACGTATCCAACGCTTCATTTAGGATGGCCGGATCAATCTCCTGGAAATAATCGTTGGTATATTGATAATAATTACCACAAGCATCTCCAAACCTCACAAAACTCTCTTGTACACCCCACAAGTTATTAGGGTCCGTAATGTGGATTTTCATAGAAAATTCAATATCACCCGTTTCGTCAATATTCCAGACTGCCAGTTTATCATCTGCCGGGAAATAATGAGAGTGTACGTCAAATCCGCTCTCTGTTTCAATAAAAAGAGAAGCATCTCCGGCAACTTTTTCGTTCTCGTCCCAAAATATACCAGTCAGGGCAGCATCTTCAACGAAGAAATAGGCGTCTCAGATATGGGGCGGTTCCGTGAGATCATCATAGTTTACTGGATCTTCCGCTAATGCGGGTAGCGGGGTGTAGGGCTCGTAAATAACTGTACCAAGTGAACTCATATCATAGTGGTCAAATATTTTACAATCAATTAAATCAGGATTATTATGAAATGAATTATTGGAGGCCTGTATATCATAGCCAGATTGATTTTCAATATAGTAGCGTCCATTCTGGCCAAAGGAGCACCCCTGGATAACGACGTTTGTTGCCTCTTCATAAATAGCTATATCGTTGAAGTTGTGGTCGAAGGAATTTTCCTGAAATTCGATGTCATTGGTGTTGGCAAATGAGGCAGCTTGCCTATTTCCTGTAAAGGTATTATTGACGATGGAATAAAATTCTGATTCGTTGGGGTAGGGATCGATTGGGGAGCCTTCCCATAGTTTGATACCGATACTATTGTATCCGATCAGGTTATTGGAAATGGTATTATTATACCCGCGGTCTATGGCAATCCCTCCGCCTCCGTCGCCATCCAGTCCGCCATTATACTGAATTTCGTTACTGTCTATAACAGAATTAAAGGAGTAGCCCAGCCAGAATCCGTAATTGCTATTGTTACAGGTGTTGTGCTTGAATATATTTCCATCGGAAAAAACGGCTTCGATGGCATTGTGAGGAGAAAAAGAGCAGTCGTTGTGAGCAAAGTAATTGTTGGCAGGTTCCATGGAGAAATAATTATTCAGGAAAATGGTACAATAATGACTTTGAAACATGCGAATGCCGTAGCTGGTATTCCAGGATAAGTCACTCATTCCCCATTGCACATTGATTATTCCTCATTGCTCATTCCTCATTGCACATTGCTCATTGCTCATTCCTCATTGCACATTGCTATATATCCACATTGGCATATTTCGCATTTTTCTCGATAAAGGCTCTTCTAGGCGGTACTTCATCGCCCATGAGCATGGAGAATACGCGATCAGCTTCGATAGCGTCTTCGATGGTTACCTGGCGTAAGATGCGGGTATCCGGGTCCATCGTTGTTTCCCAGAGTTGTTCGGCATTCATCTCTCCGAGGCCCTTATAGCGTTGGATTTTTACAGACGTATCGTTTTCGTGTTTAGAGTAGGCCTGGACTGCTTCTCTTCGTTCTTCTTCTGACCAGCAATACCGATGCTGTTTGCCTTTACTTACCCGGTAGAGTGGGGGAGCGGCGATGTAGACATAGCCTTCTTTGACAAGTTGGTGCATAAACCGGAAAAAGAAGGTTAGAATAAGGGTAACGATGTGACTACCATCGACATCGGCATCACACATGATGACAATTTTGTGGTAGCGGAGCTTTTCCAGGTTGAGTATCCGGTCACCATCTTGATTTTCTTCGATACTTACTCCAAGCGCGGTGAAGATATTCTTTATTTCTTCGTTTTCGTAGATCTTGTGTTCCAACGCTTTTTCTACGTTGAGAATCTTCCCTCGAAGTGGGAGGATTGCCTGAAAGGCCCGGTCACGTCCTTGTTTAGCTGTTCCGCCGGCAGAATCTCCCTCGACAAGGAAAATTTCGGATTCTCCCGGGTCTTTAGAAGAGCAGTCTGATAATTTACCAGGCAGGCCGCTTCCGGTGAGTACGTTTTTACGTTGTACCATTTCACGGGCCTTGCGGGCGGCATGGCGTGCTGTTGCGGCCAGGATAACCTTGTCGATGATCCGTTTTGCCTGTTTAGGGTTTTCTTCCAGGTAAAACTTGAGGGCTTCTCCGACTGCTCTGGAAACGATCCCGGTAACTTCGGAATTACCCAGCTCTCCCTTGGTTTGGCCTTTGAACTGCGGCTCGGGAACTTTTACTGATACAACAGCAGTAAGGCCTTCTCTAAAGTCTTCTCCGGAGACAGTAAATTTCAATTTCTTAAAAAAGCCATTTTCGTCACCATACTTCTTAAACTCTCTTCTCAGAGCTAGTCGGAAACCGCTGACATGAGTACCGCCTTCTCTGGTGTTGATATTGTTGACAAAAGAGAAAATATTTTCCTTAAAGGAAGTATTGTATTGCATAGCCACTTCGACCTCTACATTATCCTCTTTGCCAATAACATAGATGGGTTTTTCGATCAGTCTCGGGCGGGTTTCGTCTAGATACTGAACAAATTCTGTCAGGCCTCCTTCAGAGTGAAAAGTTTCCGAGACCGGCTGACCATTTTCGTCTATGTTGCGTTCGTCGGTAAGAACAAGCGTAAGTCCCTTGTTAAGAAAGGCCATTTCCCTCAATCTGTTGGCGAGGGTTTCGTACTTATATTCTAACGTTTCGAAAATCTCCGAATCCGGATGAAATTTAATGAAAGTACCGGTCGTTTCGGCTTCACCGACGACATCCACGCCTGTGACAGGCTTTCCCTGTTGGTATTCTTGCTTGAAAATTTTGCCGTCCCGGTAAACAGTTGCTTCGAGTTTGGAAGATAAGGCATTAACGCAGGATACGCCCACCCCGTGCAGACCACCGGAGACTTTGTAGGTGTTTTTGTCAAATTTACCTCCCGCGTGCAGGACGGTCATGACTACTTCTAAAGCGGACTTTTGAAGTTTTTCATGCATCCCGGTCGGGATACCACGTCCGTTATCTTTTACGGTAATTGCATTGTCTTTATGGATAATCGTTTCAATGCGATCACAATACCCGGCTAAATGCTCATCAATGGAATTGTCAATAACCTCCCAAACCAGGTGGTGCAATCCTTTCGCGTCGGTATTCCCGATGTACATTCCCGGACGCTTTCGTACGGCTTCTAAGCCTTCCAGCGCTGTAATGTTACTAGCATCGTAACCATTCGCCGGCATAGCTGTTTCTTTGTTTCCTTCTATAGATTTCATCTTACAAAGATACGAAAAAATCCCTTATTTTTCATGCTTAAATTAGAATAAGATGAAGCTGTTTGGAGGCGTAGTCACGTAGGGTTCTTAACATTTTTTCTAAAAGGTAGCGAGGTGTCAGGATGCCCATGCAATGGCCCTGACACCTCGCTACCCTGACACCTCGCTACCCTGACACCTCGCTACCCTGACACCTCGCTACCCTGA
>CAZHOV010000150.1:9302-13817 GCA_964534315.1 uncultured Saprospiraceae bacterium
TACCCTGACACCTCGCTACCCTGACACCTCGCTACCCTGATACCTCGACACCCTGACACCTCGCTACCCTGATACCTCGCTACCCTGATACCTCGACACCCTGATACCTCGCTACCTAGATACAATACCCATTCTCCTCAATCAATTTGTTAGCGATGGTTCTGCGGGTAACTTTTACATTGACAAGCGGATACTTAGTGAATCGCTTGAGGCCCATGTTAAAAGTACGCAGTAGATCGCCTTCGGCAAAGGAAGCGAGGGCGTCGCTGGCTTGCTTTTGGATGCGGGCTTGTGCATCGGAGAAAAATGTCTTTAAGATCGCATCGTATACTTCTTGTTCGACGGGCGTATCCACTTTCTCAGAAAGCTTGTGTATGCGTAGCAGGGTAGATTCAGCAAGAAAAGTGTCGATGATGATGTTGGCAACGTTGGCTAAGACTTCCTGCTCCTCCTCCAAATTGATCTGCCCGTCCATCTGCATCTTAGCGGCAGCGCCGGCGACCATAAGGATGATTTTCTTGAAATCCTTAAGTGCTTTGTATTCTTTTGCATAAGGTCCTGTTTGCATATCGGGTGCCGGCATACTGGCTAATTCTTTTTGTACTTCCCAGGCTGGACCCACGATGTCTACACGGCCTTTCATTGCTCTTTTAAGAAGCATATCTACGATAAGCAGGCGATTGATCTCATTGGTGCCTTCGTAGATCCGGTTGATCCGGGCATCTCGATAAGCCCTTGCTACATTACCTTCTTCAGAGAATCCCATTCCCCCATGAACCTGAACCGTTTCATCAACGACATAATCGATCGTCTCAGAACCGGCGATCTTAATAATGGAACATTCAATTGCATATTCTTCGGCAGCTTTCAGTTTAGCTTCCGCGAAGCTAAGGCCTTGGCTGGTGAGGCTCTTATTTTTTTCTTGGAGTAAATGCGATACCCGGTAAGTCGCACTTTCGGTTACAAAAGTCCGGATAGCCTGTTCAGCCAATTTGTATTTGATGGCGCCAAAGTTGGCAATCGGTTGGTTGAACTGGTGACGTTCGTTGGCATACTTCACTGCTACGTCGGTGCTTGTTTTTCCGCCACCCATGGTCATGACGCCAAGCTTAAACCGGCCGATGTTGAGGGCATTAAAGGCAATATGGTGCCCTTTTCCTATTTCACCCAGCACATTTTCTACCGGCACTTTAACATTTTCAAAAAATACCTGCCGGGTAGAAGAACCTTTGATTCCCAGTTTTTCCTCCTCTTCCCCTAGTGTAAGTCCTTCTGAATTTTTTTCAACAATAAAACCTGTAAATTTATCGCCATCTATTTGGGCAAAAACGATGAAAATATCCGCAAATCCTGCGTTAGTGATCCACATTTTTTGCCCGTTGATAATGTAGTGTTTTCCGTCTTCAGATAGATCAGCTCGCGTTTTGGCTGCCAAAGCATCAGAACCGGAGCTGGGCTCGGTCAGGCAATAGGAAGCTTTGAGCGTGCCATTCATCAAATCGGGTAGGTATTTTTCCTTTTGCGCCTCTGTCCCGAAGTAGAGAATGGGAAGCATACCGATGCCGGTATGGGCTGCAAAAGCTACCGAGAAGCCGCGGGCGTTTCCAAGTCGCTCGCTAATCAGGGTATTGGTATTGGTGTCCATTTCCATCCCCCCGTACTTTTCGGGCATGTGCGCGCCTAGTAGTCCTAGCTCAGCCGCTTTTTGGATTAATTGAACCGCGTATTCATGTTGGTGATTTTCTAGTTTTTCATCTACGGGAATAACCTCATTTTGAACAAAGTCATCGATCATTTTTTTGACCATCAATTGTTCTTCGTTGAAGTCTTCAGGTAAGAAAGTGGTCATTTCAGAAGCATCTTTGACGATAAATGCTCCGCCGTTGATGAGATTATCGGAAATAGTTGCAGTTGACATGCGCAAGGATTTTTTAAGTTTAGCGAATATTCGCTATAAAATTACATAATTTTTCGATTTGATGCAAGATGTAAACCAGATTAAGCTGTTTTTAACAACAGTTATTGCCTATTGCATCCTGCTTTTTTCTAGGTTTTTATTTTCTTAATCTTTATAAATAATTGATAATGAATATTTTGATAAATAAGATAAAGTGTGGGGAATATGCGGAATATTTCTGCGAATATTCGCTAAATTGTTTTGGGCGGGGTTCTTTTCGTCCTTTAGAATAGGTTTAGAGGGCTATTGCAAAGAAAAGGATCCTCAGCACCTGGTAAGGTGTAGTGGAAACGCCAACTTCAATAGACTTTAGCTAATTTATCTATTAGTTCCTTCCAGGCATTTTTAATTTCAGCGAATGAGTATGCTTCATATCTTTCATCACAAAAGAGCTTTGCACGTTGCCGATATTATCAATGGCAGCTAACTTGTTGACGACAAATTCCTGGTAGGTTTGCATGTCGGGAACACTTATTTTTAATAAATAATCATACATGCCCGCAATGTGATAGATCTCCTGCACCTCCTCTAATGCCTTGATCTCTTCTGCAAATTTAGCCAGGTATTTATTCGAATGCTCTTTAAGCGAAACATCACAAAAGGCGGTTAAGGGATAGCCCACCTTAGCCTTATCTATAATGGCCACATATGCCTTTATATACCCTTCGCGCTCCAGTCGCTTTATCCGCTCATAAACTGGAGTAACGGTTAATCCTAATTGATATGCGATTTCTTTATTGGTCAACTTGGCGTTTTCCTGTAATAAGTTCAAAATCCGGAGATCTAGTTTGTCTAAAGCTTTCATATCTGGAAATTTATTTTAAAAATATAGTTTTTTTTAGAAAAAAAATCTAAATCTAGTAAGTTGCTACCAAAGGTAAAGTTCGTATTTTCTTTATAATCTATCTTTTTAGAAAAATAATCTAATTTTTATGATAAAATGGAATAATATTCTTTTTATGCTTATATTTGCAGTAGAAAAACGGATAATATTATGAAAAAGAAATTTTCTCCCGCATCCTTAATGATGTCTCATGGCTACGAACCTTCAACTGCTCATGGAGCCATTAAAAGTCCTATTTATCAAACCTCAACCTTTGAATTTGAAACGGCGGAGGAAGGAAAGGCTTTCTTCGAACTGGCCTATGGCAAACGTTCTCCGGAAAAAGGGGAGGAAACAGGCTATATCTACAGCCGCATCAACAATCCAAATCTGGATATAACAGAACGCAGACTAGCGCTTTTGGAACATGGCGAACAAGCCGCTTTATTCAGCAGCGGCATGGCAGCTACCGCAACAACTTTCCTTGCTTTTCTTAAACCTGGCGATATCCTGCTATGTAGCCAACCGGTCTATGGAGGAACAGACCACCTCATACATCATAGTATCAAAGCTTTCGGTATTGAATCTTATGGTTTTGATTCGGCTGAAGAGCTGAATGCAATGCTAGAAGATTTACATCAAAAAGGCCAGGTAGGACGAGTGAAAATGATCTTTATGGAAACACCTGCCAACCCGACCAATAATCTTATTGATATCCAAGCGTGTAAAAATATCGCCCGGTCATTCTCATCCAAGGATCAGGAGATCATCCTTGCAGTTGATAATACTTTTTTGGGCCCCATGTGGCAAAAACCACTCGAACATGGTGCCGACCTGGTCTTGTACTCCGCTACTAAATTTATCGGGGGGCATAGTGACTTGATTGCAGGTGTTTGCATCGGTACTGCTGATCTCATGGCTCAGGTCAAAGAGTGGCGGTCTTTCCTGGGTACGATGGCCACGCCTTACACCGCCTGGCTCATCATGCGCAGTCTGGAAACCCTCCAGATCCGGATGGAGCGCCAGCAGCAAAATGCCCGACAAATTGCCGCCTTTTTAGAGGGACATCCCAAAGTCGAAAAAATCCATTACCTGGGTCTTGAAGCCACCCTTGATCCGGCAACCAAACGCATTTTCAACAAACAATGCAATGGCCCCGGCTCTATCATCAGTTTTGATATCGTAGGCGGGGAAAAGGAAGCTTTTCAATTCCTCAACCATCTACAGCTTATTAAATTAGCAGTTAGCCTCGGTGGCACCGAATCGCTGGCGCAACACCCCGATACCATGACTCACGCCGGTGTCGATCCGCAATTGAAGACAGATCTGGGCATAACCGGCAAACTGGTCCGGCTGTCCATCGGTATTGAGCAGATCGAAGACCTGCTAGCAGATATTGAGTACGCCCTAACTGCAGTGAAGACCAATGCATCCACCTCGCCGACAAAGGCAAAGGCGTTCATGGAGGAGTATTTGGAGGTTAGATCTTAGGTGATGGTATACTTCTTTGTTTGATTTTTCAAATTATACTCAACCCCTCAACTACTTCTTGCAAATTCTAAGATCTACCTTTTCTGTAAAGCTATGGAAACCAAAGGCTTTAGCGTATTCCAGTAGTGACGTAGTCACGAAAATTTCATATTATTCCTAACTACTAACTACTAACTACTAACTACAAACTGCACATTGCACTGTCTTTTCCTGAAAAATGTCTACAGGTTTACAAATAAAATAA
>CAZHOV010000151.1:0-13763 GCA_964534315.1 uncultured Saprospiraceae bacterium
CCAAACTAGCATTCGTTTTTTTGGACGAGGACGCCCAAACCAGCATTCGTTTTTTGGGCGAGGACGTCCAAACTAGTATTCATTTTTTTGGACGAAAACGTCCAAACTAGCATTTGTTTTTTTGGACGAAAACGTCCAGGCCAGCATTAGGATACCCAAATCAGCTACAGTTGCCAGACCAACTTTTCAAATAGATTAATGTTTCTGAAATATCTATGGTGAAATCTCTTTAATTTTTTGAGAAAATGAAGAATCTTGATATTCTAAAAAAGGCACTTAAGGAACTCGCTGGATTACCTGAGCCCGACTTTTCTTTATCAGAAGAATTCTGGCATGAAAGGTCTTTTAAAAAAGGAGAATTGTTTAATAATTACCAAAATGTTTGCAAAGAACTAGGTTTCATATTAGAAGGTACTTTTAGATCATACATCATAGACCAAAAGACTGGAGAAGAAAAGAACGTATTCTTCTATTCCCCAGAAGGTTTTGTAGTCAGTTTTAAGAGCTTTATTAATCAAATTCCCTGTGAGTACTACACTGAGGCACTCACCGATGCCCAAATAATCTATATCGGAATCCATGATTTACAGCATCTTTACAGGGCTTCTCATCACTGGGAACGCCTCGGACGTTTATTGGCTCAAATGGCCTTCAATGTGGTAATAAATAGAGTAGAACGATTCCTGCTACAATCTCCAGAGGAGCATTATCTCAGTTTGCTCCAAGAGCACCCAAATTTAATTGATGATGTGCCACTTTATCATATCTCTTCCTATCTAGGCATTCAAGGCCCCTCATTAAGTAGAATCCGAAAAAGATTGGCAGGCAAATAACGATTTTAACCCAGGTTAAGGAAATTAGGATGCTTGGTATTTAATTTTGTCATGAGTTCAAATTAAAGCGGCAAATCAAAATTGCTTGTATAATAATTTGTTCGAATGAAATTGACTGAATAATTGAATACTTGGAAATTGTGCAGGAATTTTCATTTGAACCTAAAAAAATTTTTCTACCAATTTTTTTGCCTTACTACCTATTTATTAACCATTAATAATTTTGTCATGAAAAAATCAAAATCTATTGTCTTAATCCACGGAAACTTTGTAAATAACCATACCTGGGCAGCCTGGAAAAAATATTACGAACAAAAAGGGTACACTGTTTATACTCCCGCCAATCCAGGACATGATGGTGAACCTGCTGAATTGAGAAAAAATATACATCCCGATTTGGCTAACACTGGAATTAAGGAAGTCGTAAAAAATATTGAGCAATTAATAGATACGTTACCAGAAAAGCCCTTTGTGATTGGCCATTCCATGGCAGGGGTAGTGGTTATGAAATTAATAGAAATGGGTAAAGTCGCTGCCGGAGTAAGTATTGATGGAGCTCCTCCTAAAAATGTAGCCCCTGCACCTTTTCAAACACTTAAAACGGTATTTCCTGCAATTGGTCTTTTCTCCTCTAAAAAAACGTGGTTGGGTAGCCAAAAGTGGTATGACTATGCATTCTTTAATACCTTGCCAGAAAATCAACGAAAAAGTGCTTATGAAAAATATGCAGTCCCCGAGAGTTTTAAAATTAATA
Source organism: uncultured Saprospiraceae bacterium (assembly GCA_964534315.1). GTDB lineage: Bacteria > Bacteroidota > Bacteroidia > Chitinophagales > Saprospiraceae > CAZHOV01. The sequence goes on from CAZHOV010000151.1 coordinate 1,588, forward strand.
CGTCACTACTGCTTAACTCTTATGCAAAAATAGATTTTAAAAAACCGCATGCCCCCCTATTATTTATAGGAGGTGGAAGTGATCATATTTTCCCATCAAGTTTCACCAAACGAATTGCTGGAAAATACAAGGATCCTAATAGCAAGGCGGATGTCAAAATCTTTGACGGAAAAAGCCACTTCATCTGTGGCGAACCAGGCTGGGAAAATGTGGCCGATTATGTTCTGGATTGGTACGAAAAGCTATAATAATTAATTGGGGTTTGGACGAGGACGTCCAAACCCGCATTCGTTTATTAGACAAGGAGCTAAATTTGTCATTCAGCACTACTTCTCAACTCTAGTTACCCCATGAAGCGCCACTAATTGCTTTTTCCCCTTGAGCGATTCTTCACCGAAGGAAATACTTTGAATTCGATTATCAGGAAGAAGTTTTTGGAATAATTCGTCAGATATCAATAGTTGCTGGTTAAGAACATTACATTTACCTTCTATACGTGCTGCGGTGTTGAGGACATCCCCATGGTAGGAAATCTCTCTTTTTATCACTCCCACTTCCGCCACCGTCACGTCCCCTAAATGGATACCAGCCTTGAAAACAGGTTGAATGCCATAGGCTCTTTGATAGTAATCCGACTTGGTAGCTAATTCCTCCATAAAGCTGAAATAGCAATGAATACAATTGTTATTTTCAAGACCTGCTTCCACCGTCCAACTCAAAATAGCTTCGTCGCCTACATATTGATAGATCTCTACATGGTGTTTTCTAATCGCGGGAGTGAGGTCTGCAAAGCAATCCTGAATCAGGCGGCTGAACTTGATATGTCCAAGCTTTTCAGCAAGGGTAGTGGATGATTTTAGGTCCAGAAACATAAAAATACGCTGCTCTTCCCTCGGATTCCGGTACTTTCCGATAAACATATTCCAAAGTACCCCGGGCCCAAACTTTTGACTGACCATCCGGATAAAGGAGATTAAGGAAGAAAACAACAAGAAAAAAACAAAAACGACCCAATAGATCTTACTGCGCAAAATTCCGATAATTTCCCCCCACGCCAGGGATGAACCACTAAAAGCTATCGCAAGCGTGAGTCCAATGGCCATCAATATTTTCACAGCAAAAAAGGATGCAATCAACTTACCCAATAAAATATATCCATAGGAATGCCGCTGAAAGTAGGGGTGGTCAAAAATTAATTCGAGTGTGGCATAGACGATTCCTACCATAGACCCTAGAACTAAACTTATCAGTAAATAGTTTTTTGGAAGCATCATTCCAAGCATTTCCTCGATTACCGTCTTATTCACTCCATAACCACGAAGAAATATGAATAGATAAGCTCCAATGATTCCTACAAGGATCATTTGCAGGTAGAAAGAAGTGATTGACTTTAGGTTGTTTTGTAACATTTTGGGAATACAATTTCGGATCTTTTGAAGGTCATGAAAACATGAAGTCAAATGTAATTATTTCCAAACACTATCTTTCCCTTAAAATTCCTTCAAAAGGAATCTAATCAAAAAGAATGCTTATACTGAAGTATTGAACATGTGGATCTCTCCTCCCAATTGGGTACAAAATGGATATAACATGGCCTTTGTATCTGCCAATGGAGATAGTCTTAAGGGTACATTCGTTGGTGTTGCATATCCATTTCTTGATTATGGAGCTATCCCTCTTGCAGGTGACGGAACTTATGAAATTATAGAAGGAACCGGCAGGTTTGAAAGATACACTGGAGATGGAACTTACTTCTGGCGTCCAAGTCCCGATAGACCCGAAAATTATCTTGAATTTAACGGAACATTGACTAAACCTTAGTTTTTAGAAAACTGCTCGATTGATTTAGACATAAGTCATCTCGAAAAAATCCAGGATGACTTACGAGCCTTTTTTAACTAAGATTAAAGGGCTTAAGCCTATTTTGCAACAAATAATTTACGGCCCTTTCTAGGTTTCTTCAAGGAAAAAATATGAATTATTTCGTCCAGCATCACTTAATGCGGGACGGGATGATTCATGTTTATTTTCTCTCCCTTCATTAAGTTCATTTCACCCCTCTTTCTGTTCAATTCACCTTTTTTAACTCTCCAAACCCCTTCCAATTCCTGCACATTTGTATTGAAGTTATTTAAAGTCATTAACCAATAAAAACCTAAAACAATGCAAAGTTTAATGTTTCTAATGTTCAGTGCAATACTTGGAATGGGTACGATCAACTCAAATGACAGCGATAAAATCCTTGGTCAATGGACGGATGAAGACCAAACCCGCATATTGGAATTTGTTAAAAATGGAGATGTCTATGAAGCCATCATCATCGAGGCTGATCCGGCTTCTTATATCGGTAAGAAACAAATTACTTCCTTGAAATTTCATAAGAAAAATGTGTACAAAGACGGCACCCTTCATATCCTTAAGAAAGACCGAACGGCCACTTGCTCTGCCAAACTAATCAGCGATACCGAAATGAAGCTGAAAGTTAGTATTGGTATGATGTCTAAGTCAGCGGTCTGGACGAAATTATAGTATTTGAATGGGAAGCAGTAGTCCTCGGGTCTACTGCTTCCCATTCTTCTCCTTTGGGGAGGTGGCATGCGCCATTGTGATAAGAATATCGAAAGAAAGTTTTGACTTCAAAGGATTCTTTTTTAATCCCAAAGGGATTGAATATGTATAGCCCCCAATGATAATTGGGGGTATAAAAAATGGGAGCGCTCCAACCCTTTCGGGGTTGAATAATGGCAAAGACTCGGGAAATATTCAACCCCTGCCCGGGGTTGTCAGATCACGTTCTTTATAACCCGGCATTTCATACCGGACTATACACCTTTTATCCCTTCAGGATAAATCAAGTGATACCATCTTTTTGTCGCTTTTTGTAACACAACATTATATCGCATGCCAAGAGGCTAGGAGGGGCTAATCATCCAAACGAATTACGTAGAAAAAGATAACTATAATGAAATATTCCATAATCCTGTTCTTAATGCTACTTGGCCTTCGGGGAACGGCTCAGATCCAATTCCATTCCTTTAAAGAGGTGTTGAAGTATGCAGATGATCATGCTTTTGCCATACAAAGCGCAAAGATTGGAGAACAAATCGCCGTTTCGGAAAAGAAGGAAGCCGGGGCAGATCTATTTCCTAGTATTAATCCTTCTTTCGGTTATACGGACAATATCACCTTGCAGCCAGCATTGGTGCCTGCACAAATTTTTAATCCCGAAGCTCCGGATGGTGCTTTTGAGGAATTGACTTTTGGAACGAAGTATAATTATGCTGCTTCTTTACAAGTTCAATGGGACGTATTGAATTTTCAAAAAATATTTGCTTTACAAACAGCTAATACGGCAACAGAATCCAGCAAAATCAAAACAGAAATCAATAGATTCAAAACGTATAACCAATTGGCTTCAACCTACTATTCTATCCTTTTAACACAGGAATCTATCCGAATTTATGAGGAAAATGTTGATGTCTCAGCGTCCATTTATGAACATGCCCAGGAGAAATATCAACAAGGAATCATCAGTGAAGCAGATTTGAATAGGGCAAAAATCCAACAACGCCAAAACCAACGAAATTTAAAAAACGCAAAAAACAACCTGGAGCAATTTTATCTGCAGTTTCAAAGCCAATTGAATACTAATGAACCCATTACGATTACCGATGCTCCCCAAAATTTTGAATTGGAGCATACAGCCATTCAGAATAGACATCCGGAAGTACTCCTCCAAGAAGCAGAAGTCCTAAAATATCAATCTATAGTAAAACAAACGAAAGCCATCCGATATCCTTCACTCAGCCTGGTTTATCAAAACAATAGAAACTGGGCAACAAACGATTTTATGGGATTTTCCAATGCCAATGAACTTCCCCAACAGTTCTTTGGGGTTCAGCTAAATTTATCCGGTCTTTTAAGTCCTTCTACCAAGCAAAAGATCAATCAATCGAAAGGAAATTTACAAATACAACAGTTGCAATTAGAAAACACCATATTGGTGAAACAGCAAGAAGACGAACTCTTGCAACTCCAATTGAAGCAGGCTGCTGACCAATTGGCAGAAAACAAGGAAATACTTGCCCTTCAAAAGCAAAACGATGTGCATGCGGAGAATAAATACCAAAGCGAACTGATCAGTTTGGACGACCGCCTGAATAAATACGGTGATTTATTGGCCGTCCAGGATAACTATTTGCAAAGCCTGGCGGCATATACATTGGCACAGTATAAGATTTATATTCGGCAGATAGATTTTAAAGCCAATTAAAAAGAGTAAGGTGTGAATTAAAGCCCCTCCTAGCCTCCCCAGAGGGGAGGTGGCATGCGGCATAAAGTTATGATAAGAATAACGAAAGAAAGTTTTGACTTCAACGGATTCTTTTTTAATCCCAAAGGGATTGAATGTGTATAGCCCCCAATGATAATTGGGGGGATAAAAAATGGGAGCGCTTCAACCCTTTCGGGGTTGAATAATAGCAAAGACTCGGGAAATATTCAACCCCTGCCCGGGGTTGTCAGATCACATTCTTTATAACCCGGCATTTCATACCGGGCCATACACCTTTTATCCCTTCAGGATAAATCAAGTGATACCATCTTTTTGTCGCTTTTTATTACACAGCATTATATTGCATGCCAGGAGGCTAGGAGGGGCTCAACCCCCACAATACCATCAAAAAAATCATTCAAAAAATGAAAAAGTATATCCAACATCCCATACTATACCTAGTAGCATTTCTATTTATGCTAACCTCCTGCGACCAGCAGGAAACACAGGTTCCTATCCGAAAAAATATTGAAGATGCTGTTTTTGCAAGCGGATATATGGAGCAGGAAAATAACTATACAGTTTCCGCTAAAGTAGACGGAATAATCATATCCTTGCCGGTAAAAGAAGGAGATGCTGTTACTAAAGACGATTTGATTGCTATTATTGAAAATGAGGTGCAAAACAATCAGTTGCAAGATGCTTTGGTAATTTACAACGATGCCGTAAAAAATGCGTCCCCGGATGCGCCTCAGCTAAAGCATATTCAAACCCAAATTGATCAGGCCCAACAACAGTTAACCTTTGATCAGGAAAATTACTTGAGATATAAAGAATTATACGATAAAAACTCGGTATCGAAGCTGGATTTTGAAAAAGCAGAATTGCAATTCCAGGCTTCCCAAAACAATCTCCTTGCCTTGCAGAAAAATTATGAGGAAGTCCAGAATAATCTTCAAATAAGCGTAGAAAGAAGCCGGGTACAAGTTAGCACACAACAAACACAACTTAATGATTATGCGCTGAAAACTGAAGCATCAGGTACAGTAATTACTGTATTCAAAAAACAAGGCGAACTGGCTCGAAGGGGAGAAGCCATTGCTAAAATTGGCAGCGGAGACTATATCATCAAGCTATTTGTTGCAGAAGATGATATTACCAAGGTAGACATCGGCCAGTCCGTTGCTGTCGACATCAACACCTACCCCAACAATACTTTTTCAGCTAGAATCACCAAAATTTATCCTGCATTTGATGAAGCAGAACAATCCTACATCGTAGAAGCTAAATTTGAGCAATTGCCCGAAAAAATGTTCTCCGGAACGCAACTCCAGGCAAATATTGAAACGGGTAACCGCAAAAATGTATTAGTGATTCCAACCGAATATGTTTCGAAAGGAAGTTTGGTTATGCTTGAAAATGGAGAAGAAAAACAAATTGAAACCGGTAGCAAAAATAGTGTCTGGACCGAAGTAGTCTCGGGCATTACGGAAAAAGATGTAATCGTCAAACCTAAATAATTCCTATCATGAAAACAAATCAAAAAATAGCGAGTACCTTTCTGACTTCACGCCTCAGACAACTATTAGTGGCTGTGTTGAGTGTAACCTTTGGGATTTCAATGTATGTTTTTATGAACAGTTTCATGGCTGGTGTAAATAATGAACAGACAGGAATCACCTTCACTGCAATGCCACATATCAAAATATACAATGATCTTTCGACAGAAGTAGAAACCATTTTACCGGAGCCCAACGATAAAAACACGATACTTTTTGTCAACAATGAAAGAAATATAAGTTATACCGAAGGCATAAAAAATGTAGATGCCATAAAAGACGAATTATCCCAAATAGGCGATATCACTGGAGTGACTGCCCAACTAAATCAAAATGTGTTTATACGTAATGGTGTTTCCAAGGCGAGTGCCAACTTATCGGGAATAGAAACCATTAGCGAAAATCAGCTTTTTAAGACTTCCGAATATTTGGTAGAAGGCAATTTATACGATTTGGATAAGCGATCAGACGGGATCATCCTGGGCACAGGATTAGCCCAACGAACTGGGGTAACTACCGGAAATAATGTCACCGTAACCACCTCCGATGGTATCTCCAAAGCTTTTAAAGTAATCGGATTAATCGAGACTGGAGCCAATGATGCAGATAGAACCAGGGCAATAGTTTCCATACACACCGCAAGGCAGCTACTATCAGCCAACAAAAGTTATGCTACCGATCTAATGGTCAATGTCAACGACTTTAACCAGGCACAGACTGTTGCCGCTAACATTACCAATTTGACGGAGTACAAAGTAGAAGCCTGGCAGGAAGGCAATAGCCAGCTCGATTCGGCCAATGTATTAAGAGACATCATCGCCATTGCCGTTTCCCTTACCATTTTGATTGTAGCCGGATTTGGCATTTATAACATTATGAATATGACCGTCAATGAAAAGATCAAGGAAATCGCTATTCTTAAAGCCATGGGATTTAACGGAAAAGATGTGATCGAGATCTTCCTCACACAATCGGTCGTCATTGGATTTATCGGTGGTTTAACAGGAATGGTTTTGGGCAACATTATCGTACGGATAGTTGATAAGGTACCCTTTGAAATCGGAACACTAACCACGCTACCCGTAGAATACAATACTTCAGACTACCTAATGGGATTTGGCTTCGGCATTATCATCACGTTTATCGCGGGCTACCTCCCTGCCCGAAAAGCGTCAAAATTAGATCCTGTGGATATTTTGAGGGGGTGAGGAGTGGTCTTGAGTCTTGGGTCTTGAGTCTTGGGTCTCAAATGTTGGTGCGGACGTCTTCGTCTGCTAACCCAATTGCTCGAGGCCTCTGGCCTTTAATACAACTAACTTTTCGAGGCCAGAGGCCACGATCAATTGCGTATGTGGACAAGGGCGTCCACACGAACAACAAGCACCACCAACCACTCACTATTAACCATTAACTACTCACTACTACATCATGAACGCATTATCAGTCAATCATATCAACAAACATTTTCATCAGCCAGTGGATTTTCATGTCTTAAAAGACATCTCTTTTGAAGTCAATAAAGGGGAATTTGTGGCCATTATGGGTAAATCAGGCTCGGGGAAATCGACCTTACTGTATTTGCTATCTACGATGGATACCGATTATGATGGGACCATTTCCATTAATGGCACGCAGGTCACCGGATTAAAGCAAAATCAATTGGCTGCTTTTCGGAATGAGCATATTGGTTTTGTTTTTCAGTTTCACTATTTATTACCCGAATTCACCGTGTTAGAAAACGTGATGCTGCCAGCGCTGAAGCTGGGTAAAAAAAGTAAAGATCAGATCGAGCACGAAGCCATGGGATTGATTTCCATGCTCGATATTAAGGGTCAAGAGCTCAAAAAAGCCTCCAAAATTTCAGGTGGACAGCAACAACGGGTAGCGATTGCCAGAGCATTGATCAATGCCCCGGCCATTGTAATGGGTGATGAACCCACCGGAAACCTGGATTCTAAAAATGCAAAAGTCGTCTTTGACATTTTCCGTCAGTTGGCTAGGGAAAGAGGGCAGACCATTATTGCCGTCACCCACGACGATGAATTTGCGGCCAATTGTGACCGGATTATTGAATTGGCGGATGGGGAGTTGGTTTAATTACACAATAGGGTGATGAAGCTTACAATTACTTTAATAATTTTTCTCCCCCTAGAATTTGGGGTGACCTATTGTTTAACAAAAAATAGGTTTCGTCCCTTGATAGGACTAGGTAACGGAATTGTTATTACCAATTCCAGGTATGCGCTGGCGGAAGGAAATATCAATAGTGGGATTAACACTTTGGAGGAATATGAATTTAATGACCGGATGTTATTTGGAAAAATATCCACCGGTTTCGATTATCGATTGGGAAAAGGTGCCAATTTTAGCCTAAATTTATCCTATTATTTTTCGGGTAAATTTGAAGAATCTATTGGAGGTTACGGCAGCTATAACGGTATTCTGGTTAAAACTGGACTATCTATCCTACTTTAAGCACTAATTCCTCTACGCTTATTAACTATTGGAAAATTGTGTAGAAATTAAAAACATTGAAATCAAAAATTAACACCATATTACCCATAGCACTGGCCATAATCCTGCCGGGACTTAGTCATTATTCCAATTCAGGCTTTATTTTAACAGACCGTATTGGATTCCTTGGAAGCTGGCTGATGGCGTCCGTCATCCTATATATCTTATGGTACTTTCTCTGGTATCTGTGGGATCTACAGTCTAAATATAAAAGGGTGTGGTTAATCTTAGCCTTTATAGGGTTTGTGGGTATTGTTGCCGGAACTTTATACTTCTTTATATTAAAAACCAATGAGAAATTTAATGCGTTTTTCTTTTTCCGGATGCTATTTGCCTCAATTATATTTCTAGCCATCCAATATGCCTTGAAAGCACAACAAAATATTGCTCGTTTGCAGTTGGAGAAGGAACAAATGCAGACGGAGAATTACAAGGTCCAATTAAAAGCCCTCCAGGCCCAAATTGATCCTCATTTTTTATTCAACTCCCTCAATACACTTCGGTCAATGGTGCGCCAACAACATACCCATTCGGAAGAATTTGTAATGAGCCTGTCAGACTTTTACCGACAAACGTTGAAACATAATGACAACAGCACCCTACGGCTAAATCAAGAAATGGATGTGTTGAAATCGTATTTATTTTTAATGAAAAGCAGAAATGAAGAAGCCATTGCTGTAAATATATCCATTGATGAATCGGTTCATCAATTTCACTTGCCTACATTGGCGTTACAAGGGGTGGTAGAAAATTGTTTTAAGCATAATAGTATGACCTCCAAAAAGCCTTTACATATTGAAATTAAAAACACTGACGATTATTACATTGAAGTAACTAACAATATTCAACCTAAAATCGGCGACGATGAGTCCTCTGGATTGGGATTGGAAATGCTGAGCAAACGATATGAATTGATGAAAATCCAACAAGGAGTTATTGTTCACCAAACACCTGAACAGTTCACCGTTAAATTAAAACTGATATAGGCATGAATGTATTAATTGTTGAAGACGAGTCGCATACCGCATCCCTCCTCCAAGAGCTCATCGAGCAAGACAGTGACTTTATTGTTACCGAAAAGCTGGAATCAGTGGTTGAAACAGTGGAGTACCTGAGCAAATATCAGAAAAATATCGACCTCCTATTTTTTGACATTCAACTAGCCGATGGGAAAAGCTTTGAAATATTCAAACATATTGATATCGTCGTGCCCATTGTTTTTTGTACGGCCTATGATGAATACACCTTACAGGCCATCAAAAATAATGGGATCGATTACGTTTTGAAGCCATTTAAGGAAGAAGAGATCCATGAGGCGCTTCAGAAATACAAGCGATTAGTGACCAATTTACAAGCAAAAACTTCTACTCCTATCCAATTTCAAATTGACCAACCCAAGCAATATCAACAGAGTTTTTTGACGCAATACCGGGAAAAATCTATCGTCAAGCGCGTCGAAGAAATCGCCTTGTTTTATGTCGAATATGAGACGGTCTTTTTGTACACCCTTTCTGGTGAGAAGTTCCCTTTATTCAAAAAACTCGAGTATATCGAATCCGTATGCGACCCCCATCAATTTTTCCGCATCAACCGCCAGATGTTGGTCAACCGGGCAGCCGTTATTGGTTTTGAGCCTTATTTTAATAGAAAGATTGTGCTACAGCTTAAGGCCAGATTAGAAGATAAGGCGATTGTAAGTCGGTTGAAGGTAACGCCTTTTAAGGAGTGGTTGGAGCAGTGAATACTGCCTTTCCCTCCCTACACAAACTTTTATCATCGAAAAAGTCCTTCAAAATTCCAGAATGTGGGCAAAGGTGAATATTTTTGCCTGCAGATATGAAAAAGATCCAAGACATAGAACTCTATTCCGACTCCTTCTTCGTGGGGGCCTTGTTTCCATTTGCAGAAGACGGCGTACTGTATCTTTTCACAGTACAGCATCGCGACAAGTACAAAACCGGCGAGGTGAATACCAAACTTCCGGGAGGCTCAGGTGATTCCGCCTATGCTTCCGATAAGAAGTATTTTGCCCGCCTGGAGGAAATTCTGGAAAAACTTTCCTTCGATCGACGGGCTAACCTGCTAATTCTTAACCAGGAATATGACCGCAACAACCTTTTTTCAGAACATCCGGATGGTAAAAACATGCTTTGGCTGCTCCGGACTATGGTATTGAAATGCCTGGAAGCTACCGGCTACTATCCTGCGGATCTCGCTCCCCGGGTCGTGGATATTGTGGAGCGCTCCGAAGACCATTACCAGTACTTCCTGGAAGTTAAAGAATGGTGGGATAAAAACGCTGAGCAGGTAAAAATCCCGGTCCCGGAGGAGGATTTCAAACCGCTTGATCCGGACATTGTCGTACCCCGGCAGAATATCCCTATGCTGGAATTCGAGGACTTTCTCCTAGAGACACACTGCCGCCCGGTAGAGTTTTATCTGGAGTACCTTCAGGAGCAAAAAGCCCGTCGGAACGACTAAGTGGAGGTATATGATTTCAGGTCATTACCTGATCAAGCCTCTTCCAGGGTAAAATAGAAATGGTCGATCTGTATTGGGCCTCCTCTCCGCCATAAATACAGAACAGATTTGTCAAGTCTTCACCTGCTATTTCCCGAAAAGCATACAGGTTTTTTAGGAACCTGTTATTTATAGTCTTCCCAGCTTTGATCTCTAAAGCTGTAATTTTTCCGTTTCTTTCGAAAAGCAAATCGATCTCTCGTTGATTATGGTCGCGCCAAAAATAGAAATCAGGTCTATTTCCACTGTTATAAACGTTCTTTAGCAATTCCTGAATGATCATATTTTCAAACAAACCACCTTTTGCAAAATGAGTATTCAACTGATCAGCGGAGGAAATATTCAACAAGGAACAAGCCAACCCCGTATCATAGAAATATAGCTTTGGAGATTTCACAATTCGTTTTTCAAAATTTCGGTGATACGATGGGAGGAGAAACACGATATAACTCGCCTCAAGTATTCCTATCCAGGATTTAACCGTTTTGTGGTCAACACCTAATATATTGCTCAGATCCGAGAAGTTAACCAGATGTCCTATTCTTCCTGCACAAGCTGCAATGAATTGCCGAAAAAGTCTCAAATCATTAACGTTGATAATCTGGCGAACATCTCGTTCAACATAAGTTTGAATATAACTCGGATAAAAGTCGGTTGGATCGATCTGTTGGTTGAAAAGCCTCGGATAACCGCCTTTCCAAATAAAATCTTCTGGTTCTTCAGGTATATATGGAGCATTTTGAAGTTCCTGGAAAGATAAAGGAAGCAACTGAAGAATAGCAACTCTTCCGGCGAGCGATTGAGTGATTTTTTCCAATAATAGAAAGTGTTGAGATCCGGTAAGAATATACTCGCCTACTGCATTTTTTTTATCGGTTAAATCCTTGATATAAGGAAAAAGGCTCGGTACATATTGCACTTCATCTAAAATGGCACCTGATTGATAGGTCTTTAAAAAGCCTTTTGGGTCATCTTCAGCAAAACTTCTATTTTCTAATAATTCGAGATTTACATATTTAAAATCAGGCCGCAATAGCCGCGACAAAGTCGTTTTTCCAGATTGTCTTGGGCCTGTTATGGCAATCACCGGATATTTTTGAAGTAATTTATCTGCCTTTGAACGTAAAATTCGATCAATCATTTTATACAATTTGGGAATTCAATTCCCAAATTGTATAAAAAAACCCACAAAACCAAGTAACCGGAGCGACTTTTTTAGTTTACCCCAAAATGCTTTTGCTATATTTAAGGATCGAAATTAAATACACTGTAATCTAAGTTAGTTAACAATTTTGGGCAATGGATTTTAC
>CAZHOV010000152.1:0-13751 GCA_964534315.1 uncultured Saprospiraceae bacterium
TTTTTTTAATTATTAGGTTCTTTTTCAATCCTTTGAACCCAAACCTCACGTTAATATAAAACGGGGAAATGCTTCTATTGTAAAATTCAGGATATTTCACATTGCATAATTACGCTAACTCTATCACCATATCATCCTGCTCTACCAGCGTCTTTTCCCCCAGGTGGATTTTCTTGACTTTCCCTTTCATTGGAGAAGTAATGGTTGTTTCCATTTTCATGGCTTCGACAACAAATAGCGGAGTATTGACCGCCACTTCTTGCCCTTCCTCCACCAAAATCTTTGAGATACTTCCTTGGAGGGGCACTCCGATCTCTGTTTCTTTTTCGGCTTTTCTATGGACTACGGTCTCTGCCTGAATATTCAGGTCTTGCACCGATACAGAACGATTCTGGCCGTTTAGTTGAAAAGAAACAAAGCGATTCCCTTTATCATCCGGAGCAGTTTTATTCAAGTACTTGATCAATAAATTTTTACCCTGATCCAACTCTACCATTATTTCTTCATTTTGCTCTAAGCCGTAGAAAAAGGCGGGAGTCGGAACATTAAAAACCTGGCCGTATTGATTGATGTGGTCCATAAATTCGCGGAACACCTTTGGGTAAAGCTTAAAGGAAAGAAAATCTCGGAGTTGCACATCAGGCCCAAATTCTTTTTCGAAAATCTTGTACTCCGCCTCAAAATCGATAGGCTGTAGATGAGCATTCGGACGATTGGTATATGGCTCCTCTCCTTTCAAAACCATCTTCTGAAATTCCTCCGGAAAACCACCTTTAATCTGCCCCAGATCACCGCGCATCAATGCTTTAGTACTATCGGGAAAAGCCAGGGTATATCCTTTTTCCAGCACATCCTCCTTTGTCAATCCATTGGATGTCATAAACATGGCCAAATCACCTACCACTTTGGAGGAAGGAGTTACTTTTACCAAGTCCCCAAATAACTCATTGGCAATGCGGTAGTTTTGCTTAATCGTTTCAAACTTATCTTCCAGTCCTAGTGCTCTGGCTTGAGGTCGCAGATTGGAATACTGTCCTCCCGGAATCTCGTGCTCAAATACTTCAGCCGTACCTGCTTTCAACTCTGTTTCAAAAGGATAATAATACTTCCGTACTGCTTCCCAATAAATAGAATAATCATTTAGGGAATCCAAACTAATCTGGTTTTCCCGTTTATGTCCTTCCATCATGGCAACAACCGAGTTGAAATTGGGCTGGGAAGTCAGGCCAGACATAGAGCTTAGCGCCACATCCAATACATCAACGCCTTGTTCGATGGCCTTCATGTAGGTAGCAGATTGAAGAGAGGAAGTATCATGGGTATGTAAATGGATAGGGATATGCACGGTATTTTTTAATTCTCCTACCAACACCTCTGCAGCCCTGGGCTTTAATAGCCCGGCCATATCCTTTATAGCAATCAGGTGGGCACCTTCATCTTCCAGTTCTTTTGCGAGATCCAGGTAGTATTGAAGGTCGAATTTGGTTTTTGAGGGGTTCGTGATATCTCCGGTATAACAGATACAGGCTTCAGCCAGGGAGTTGGTTCGTTCCCGAACGGCTTTGATACTCACTTTCATCGCTTCCACCCAATTTAGAGAATCAAAAATGCGGAAAATGTCGATTCCCGTTTCAGCTGCTTCCTCCACAAACTTTTCAATCAAATTGTCAGGGTAAGCGGTATATCCTACTGCATTAGAACCTCTCAACAGCATTTGGAAAAGAATATTCGGAATGGCTTCCCGCAGCATTTCGAGGCGTCTCCAGGGACATTCCTTCAGGAATCGCAAGGCCACATCGAAAGTAGCTCCTCCCCATACTTCCATGGAGAACACACTGCCCGCATGATTTTTGGCAAAACTTTCCGCTACTTTCAGCATATCAAGCGTCCGCATCCGGGTAGCCAGCAGCGACTGGTGGGCATCTCGGAAAGTAGTATCGGTATAATGAATGCGGTGATCTGCTTTGAGCCAGTCGACAAACGCATCTCTTCCCATTTCCTGTAATAAATTTCGCGTTCCTTTGGGATAAGGGGCAGAGGTGTCAAATAACGGCACCTTTGGGGTCCTGAATTCAACATTTTCATCGACCGCTTTGATGTCCGGATTTCCATTGACGATGACATTGCCCAAATAGCGCAACATTTTGGTACCGCGGTCTTTCCAACCGGGAGGGGCCAAAAGTTCAGGGTTGGAATCAATAAAGCCCACGGTTGCCTCTCCCTTGACAAAGGTTTCATTCCGAAGCAGGTTTAAAAGAAATCCAATATTGGTTCGTACCCCACGAATCCGAAACTCTCTCAATGCCCGGTGAAGTCGCTGGGAAGCTCCTTTCAAGGTTCGACCACTGGCAGTAACTTTTACCAGCATACTATCAAAAAAAGGAGATATTTTAGCCCCGGCATAGGCACTTCCTGCATCCAGACGGATCCCCATACCACTGGCCGATCGATAGGCTACGAGCGTCCCATAATCCGGTTTAAATCCATTGGAAGGGTCTTCAGTAGTGATCCTACACTGAATAGCATAACCATTGAGCGGCACATCAGCTTGCTCTTTGAGAAAAATCGACCGGTGATCCAGAGTATACCCCATGGCAACCAGGATCTGAGATCGCACCAGATCTACGCCGGTCACTGCCTCTGTAATGGTATGCTCAACTTGTATCCTGGGGTTGACCTCAATAAAATAGATATTTTCATCTTTATCGACCAAAAACTCAACAGTCCCCGCATGACTATAATTTACGGCTCTTGCCAGGCGAAGGGCGTATTCATAAAGCCTTTCTTTTGTTTCTTGCCTGATCGTAGGACAGGGCGCAATCTCCACCACCTTTTGGAAACGACGCTGAACGGAACAATCCCGCTCATATAAATGCACCAGATTTCCTTGCTTATCACCAAGAATCTGTACCTCCAGGTGTTTGGGGTTTTCGATAAACTTTTCCAGAAAAACAGTTCCGTCTCCGAAAGCTGTCTTGGCCTCTCTGCTCGCCTCAATATAGCCTTTGGTCAGGCTTTTTTCATCCCGGACTACCCGCATTCCGCGTCCTCCTCCGCCCGCTGCCGCTTTTATCATTACAGGGTAGCCTATTCTATTTGCTTCTTCTAAGGCAATCTGCTCATTAGTCAATGGCCGCTGACTGTCTTCGATCAATGGGATATCCAATTCTCTCGCTAATACCTTGGCTTGAACCTTATCCCCTAATCGCTCCATTACTTCAGGGGCTGGTCCGACAAATGTAATACCCGCTTCCCGACATCTCCGGGCAAACGCCACATTTTCAGAAAGAAACCCATAACCCGGATGTATTGCCTCTACCCCATTCTTTAGCGCCACATGAATAATTTCTTCAATATCCAGATAAGGCTTCAACGGGTCGTCATCAGCCCCAATTTGGTAGGCTTCATCTGCCTTGTAACGGTGCAAAGAGTACCGGTCTTCGTAAGTGTAAATAGCAACAGTTCTAATATCCAATTCGGAAGCTGCCCGCAAGACCCGAATAGCGATCTCGCCCCGATTGGCGACCATTAATTTGTTGAAGCGCTTTAATTCCATAGTGATGTATGTGGGTTTAAGAATGTGCAATGTGCAATGTGCAATGAAATAAAGTAAACAACCTTTATTCCACAGAACCAATTGCATTAAAGTACAAATTGTTTAGAATATATGGTATTTTTAAGTATGAAAGATGGAGGCATCTCCAAAAACTTGGGATGAACGTTGTTAAAATCCGCGAAAATCTGCCTAATCCGTTTCCTCCGTGTTCCATCCTGTTTTTTACTTTGCGATCTCTAAGTCTTCGCGAGAAACCAAAAAACCTTCTTAAATTTTTTGTTTTCCATGTAGTCCAGTGGGGACGTAGTCGCGAAAAGTTTCATTTTATTTTCATTCTTTTTTAATTTACATTTCATTTAATTTTTTTCATTCTTCATATTTTTTAATCCATGACTCAGGACTCAAGACTCAAGACTACAACATTCGAATCGCTTTGCGTCAAAGAACAACCGGCAAAAATTACCACTCAGCCGCATCAATTACCCATTTACCCAACTTCTTCTTTCCGGCTCGGTTCGGTAGAGCAGGGCATGGCTATTTTTAGCGGTGAACAAAAAGGCGATGTGTACAGCCGTTATGGGAACCCTACTATCGCCAGTTTAGAGAAAAAAGTAGCTGCCCTGGAAGGCTATGGTCTGGATATCCAACCTAAAGCGGTGATGTTCAGCTCTGGGATGGCTGCTATTTCTACTTTAATGATGAGTCAGTTGACAGCCGGAGATAAAGTGCTTACCCAAGGGAATTTATATGGCGGAACAACCGAACTATTGGTAAAGGTGCTTGCTCCCTTGGGCATCAAACCCATATTTACCAACTTAAAAGACCTGAATAATATTGAACAGCATTTGAAGCAAGACAAGTCGATCAAACTGTTATATTGCGAATCACCTGCCAATCCCACCCTTGCTTGCATTGATCTAGAAGCCATTAGCAAACTGGCAAAGCAATACGGTTGTAAAACAGCCATTGACAACACCTTCCCTACTCCCTATTTACAGCAACCTTTCCGTTTTGGTATTGATTACGTAGTGCATTCGACAACCAAATACCTGAACGGACATGGCAATTCCATTGCCGGAATGGTAGTGGTCAGAGATGGGGAAAACGACCACTATAAGGTGTGGCAATCGATGAAGCTGATAGGGACGAACAGCAATCCTTTCGATGCCTGGATGCTCAATAACGGACTCAAAACGCTACCATTGCGTATGGATAAGCATTGCTCCAACGCCCAACAAATTGCTGAATATCTGGAAAAACACCACAAAGTTGCTCATGTCAACTATCCAGGACTAACCTCCCACCCTGATCATCACACAGCAAAAAAGCAAATGAAAGCCTTTGGGGGCATGATCAGTTTTGAGCTCAAAGGCGGATTGGAAAAAGGAATGGAGTTTATGAATAAAATTCAATTCTGTACGATGGCCCCTACCCTCGGCGATATCGATACCCTTATTCTACATCCTGCATCCTCTTCGCATATCAACGTGGATAAAGAAGTGCGACTCAGAAATGGCATCACTGATGGATTGATTCGCATATCGGTAGGTATCGAGCATGTAGAAGATATTATTGCCGATTTGGAGCAAGCGCTTTAACGGGGCAACTCCAATACTTCCAAATTAGCGATTCTACCATCCGACAATTCAAAGCGGACTGCTGTCCGCACTTTATGAAAACCATGCTTGCCAATGGCTCCGGGATTAATGTGAAGGAGGCCAAATTTTTTATCGTTCATCACCTTGAGGATATGAGAATGTCCGCAGATAAATAACCTTGGCGGATTGGCCGCAATAAGTTCTCGCACTCGCTTGTTGTAGCGTCCCGGATAGCCACCTATGTGTGTCATCATTACATCGACACCTTCCAGTTCAAATCGCAGATCCTCGGGAAAGGTTCTGCGCATGGTAGCATCGTCGATATTCCCGTAAACCGCTCTCAATGGTTTGAAAGCCTCCAGGTTTTCTACCACTTCCATAGCACCTATATCTCCCGCATGCCAGATTTCATCCACTTCTGCAAAAAAGTCTAATGTCTGATCGTCGAGGTAGCTATGGGTATCGGAAAGTAGACCTATTTTTTTCATCTCATAGTTAATTAATGTAGACGTATTTCAGTAAAAGATACTTGGGGATTATTTGGTTTGCCCCACCATTGAAATGGTGGGTTGATAATTGTGTTCTTGCCAGGTAGTTTTCATTCTGGACCAAGCTTTAGCTCGTGATAGCCTTCATTGCACATTGCACATTGCTCATTGTACATTGCTCATTCCTCATTGCTAATTGCCAACTCCTTTTCCATTTCTTTTATCTTGGCATCTAACCAGCTTTGATTGAAAATGGTTTCAGCTTTGTCAACGTCTTTTTTTAAACGTTTGAGTTCTTTAAAAAGCTTTTCGGTGCTGATAAAGCCCAGATCTGTTTTGATCTGAAAGGCGCGACGAGCAAAGCGGATCAGATTGGAGAAGCCCTTGCGTCGATAGTCGGAGATTGTTTTGTTGCGATGTAGGTATTGTTTAAAAGACTCGGCCAGGGAGAGAAAGGAGTCAAATACATCGAGATCGTAATAGGTCCTCAATAAAAGTGCCTTGGCACCGAGGCTGTAGCGAATATCGGAATACTCTACCCTCTGAAGCAACTTCATCACTTTTTCATATTCGCCAATTTCATAGTAATAGGCAGCTTTGTTATAGGTATAGGCATTTTCAGTAGCTTCAGGAGCAAGTTTACATTTATATTTTTCTATAAACTTCCCAACCCAGTCTGTTTCATTTAACCGCAATCCCGTCGTTACAATATTTTTGTAATGCCATTCTGAAAGGTAACCTTCCTCGAAAAGCAGCCCTTTTTCTAATTGTTTTTGATAGATGAGAAACAACTCATTTAAAAATTGTAAGTTGCCCTGATTGATCCGCTCTACACAAAAATGGAGTAGATAGTTGTAAATAGATTGAGATTCCTCGTGAGAAAAACCATCCAACAGATCGCTCAATTCCTGATGGATAGCATAGAAGGCATCCACATCTTCATTATAGACCATTTGATAAATACGGAAGTAGATCAGAATAGCAGGAATATCCGTGTATTGAGATAGGTTTTGTTCCACTTCTTTATATACCGCTTCCACTAAAGAAGTATCATAATTGATCTTCAAAATTTTACTCCGGACCTTCATTTCACAAGCATCTTTCAGCTTTTCGGCTAAAAAGAAGCGGTCAAGGTGCTCTTGTTTTCGCTGTATACTATGATCTTTCTGGTGCTTTTCCCGAATGGTGTAGTAGTAATCTGCCTCACTTGCTAAAAGATATAGCCGATGGTAGTATTGACTATCTTTAAGGGAGGCTCCAAAGGCCTGACGCTCAAACTTTTTTAGTTTTTTTTCGTATAATTTGTAAATCCCTTTTTTACGTAGTATTTTTAAAAAGGCCAAATTACGCTGAAAGGTATCAGCTTGAACTTGCTCTTCAATTAAAAAGCGTTCCAATAACCGCTGGGCATAAGTAAAAATCAAAGCTAATTTTGCCTGGTCATGCTTTTCTGCTTCAAAGATAACCGTAAAAAGTTCATACCGATCACAATTTTGGGGAGAAAACCGTGGATACTGATCGCTCAAATACTGGATTAATTTGCGTACCCCATTATGTTTATTGAAGTAAGGGGAAAAGGCAAATTCCTTGAACCGTGTCATTTCTTTCCGGTCAAATAAGGAAATTATTTGTATAAGTTTATGCTCAAACACTATTTTTTTCTCAAATTTTAATAAACCCTATAGCATTGATTAACAGCACTATAAAAGATTAAAACAAGCCCTTTCACTGATTTTTTTTACAAAAAAATCCTAAAAAAGTTTTTGTTTTAAGCATGAAATTAATTCATTTTTGTATTATCAGATTTTTCAGGAGCCAAAACCGATTCAACTATGAAAAACCGCCAAATTATTAATCTCATGAATAACTGCTCTACACTTTTACGGATTTTCGTCCTTTTTGTTTTGCCGATTTACACTGCCGTTAATGCACAGTGCTACACAGAACTAGATTTTGATAATCAAGACGATATCCCTTCTGAATGTGGGGTTGACTGGGAAGAGACCGGCGTAGTGCTGTCATTTGATCCAACCACCACTGATGATTGTTTTGCCAGTAACAGTTGCAATTTCGGATCAGGCACCCTGCCTAATGACCCCGATGAAAACATACTGAATCTGGAAGGCGCCAGACTCTACATCGACCTGACATCCTTTGATAATGAACTCCAGGAATTAAAAGTCTACCATTATAACTATTGCAACATTAATATTGAGTGTACTAAGGCGTATTTGATTGAAAATAACGAGGTGGTAGACCTTCAAGTAACAAGTTATGATCCCGAATTGCAGTACTTTATGTTTGACCTCACCAACTTCGATGATCCAAGCACATTGATTATCTCTTCTCCTTGTGCTTGGATCACTACTGTAAAAGGGTTTTATAATTGCAGTGACCCTGGCAATGCCGACAATTGCCTCGGTTTGGATGACCTGGAAATCGGAGATGTCTACGGGGACGACTCCGGCTATGCTCCAGGAGATAGTTTTTACGAAGAAGATAATATCCATTTCACACCGGAAGAATTTCAATACGCTAACGGTAATACCGGCTTTAAAAACTTAGAAATATGGGAAGGTAATCTTCTACCTACTTCTCCAGACAAAGCATTTTGGATGGGGAATATCTCAACCCAACTAGATTTTTCAGCGCTACCCGATCCGGTCACAGAAGTGACTTTTGAGTTTTGGTTTGGCGGGGGCGAATTGAACCTGGGCGCCAACGGGGATATCGTCAACTTCGATCAGATTTTCTTCAACCTTCCCTACGAAATTAGCCCGGGCATATTCCTGGATATCGAATTTGAGCCGGTTAATTCGGCTAAAGGCACAGTCATTATTTCGGGAGATAACTTAGAATCGATTCTTATTGGCGGGCAAGAATTACTGGTCGGAAACTTCTGCTACGCTACCGATCCAGTCTTCGAACCCATAACCGACTGCCTTGATTTTGAAGAAATAGATGACGGTACCAACTTCTCTAGCAACCAGGGTTACCAACCGGGAGATACCTTATTTGAACTGGAGGACGTCATGTTTGTCTCCACCCAAAATAGCACGAATCCACCCAACGAAGTTTGGATTACCTCCACTATGGGACCACCATTCATGAGTGCTAATGAAAATTATGTCTATCTAAGCGGCTCCCTGGGAGTTGATTTCAACGGATACCCAGATAAAATCAAAGAAATTGCTTTTGACTACAAACTACTACCTGCTACTCCAAACTCCTTTGTATTATTAAATATTAACGACACCACCCAGATCAATCTAAATGCCATTACTTCAGATACGACCATCCATGTTGGTAATTTATCTATCGATATTGAAATTTTTTTATCTGCTAATTCTGCTGGTATCGAAGGCCATGTCAAGATCACCGGAAACTGTTTTCAACACCTGAATTTTTCTACCAGTAGTCCCAACTACTTAATACTCATTGATAATCTTTGCTTTAGCGCCTACAGTACGGATTGCCTAACCCTGGACGACCTGGAAATCAATCAGCAATTCGGCGCTGCCTCCGGACTTGATCCGGGAGATCAATTTTATGAAGAAAATGGCATCAAGTTTTTGGTTGAAGAATTTTTACTGGATAATAATACTACCCTTTTCGAAAATGTAATCGTAGAAGATGGTGCAGATTTTCTGGACCCCGGTACTAAATATCTACGTCCTTCCAACATCAATATGGTTCTTGACTTCACCAATCTTGGAGAGGAAGTTACTCAGGTAACCTTTGACTGGGCGGAATTAAGTTCGTTTTATAATATTGCTGTCAACGGAGAACCCATTCTGGTGCACGATGCTACCATTTTAGATTTGCCGACGGATATCGCACCAGGCGTTACGCTGGAGGTAATCCTTGATGATACCGATCCTATTCCAATTATTGGGTCAGCTATTTTAACCGGGAATATTGAAACCCTCTTAATTGGCTCCCAGGAATCCGCTTTTGGCAACTTCTGTTATGAAATACTTACATCCCCCCCCTGCGAAATCGGAGAGGTTATCGTTGAAGCCCACCCATGTACGCCCAACGGTATCTTTTTTGTGGATCTGGACTTCGACTATGAAAACACCTCCGACTCATTTACTGTTGTCGGAAATGGTACCGACTACGGCACCTTTAGCTACGATGATCTTTATCTAACCCTGGGGCCTCTCGATGGTGACGGATCAACAGTATATGAGTTTATTGTAAAAGATCAGGACAATCCCGATTGCTCCAACTTTGCAGAAATTGGTCCTATCAATTGCAATAGCGCAAGTTGCGGATTTGAAGACTTCGAAATCTACAATATTGAATGCGAAGTCGATGATGACGGCAATGCACTCTATTATTTCAAACTCAACTTTGAGCCTGTTAATACCGATGACCTGGGTTTTGACCTGTTCATCGACGGAGAATTCTTTGCCTTTTACGAATACGACGACCTCCCCGTTTGGGTCGAAGGCGTAGAATCAGATGATCTGGTCATCGAAGTGAAAATATGTGACAACGACAACCCGGATTGCTGCTCTGACGCGATTTTCTGGCAATTACCCAGTTGTGACGATGATGACTGTGAGCTGGATGACCTGGAAGTGTATATCGGCGATTGCAATAACGCAGGCCAATTCGAGATCAAGATCGATTTTGAATATGAAAATGTAAGCGATTCTTTTATTGTCTTTGGCAATGGCATGATCTACGACACCTATGCCTATGATGACCTACCCGTTTTTGTCGGCCCTTTTGACGGTGATGATCAAACGGTTTATGAAGTAATTATTAAAGACCAAGATAACCCAGATTGCCAAATCTCTGAGGAATTTGGGCCGGTAGATTGTGATAACGGAGTTTGTGGGTTTGAAGACTTCGAAATCTACAATATTGAATGCGAAGTCGATGATGACGGCAATGCACTCTATTATTTCAAACTCAACTTTGAGCCTGTTAATACCGATGACCTGGGTTTTGACCTGTTCATCGACGGAGAATTTTTTGCCTTTTACGAATACGACGACCTGCCCGTTTGGGGCGAAGGCGTAGAATCGGATGATCTGGTCATCGAAGTAAAAATATGTGACAACGACAATCCTAATTGCTGCTCTGATGTTATTAACTGGCAATTACCCATTTGTGACGACGATGACGAGTGTGCTATTTCTGATTTTGAAGCAGAAACCTTCTGCGATGGAGACGTTCCTTACGTAACCTTTTCCTTTGAATCGGAAAATACCAGTGATAGTTTTGTTGTCATTTCCTGCAATACCATTACCACGCTTCCCTTTGGTCAGAATAGCTATACCATTGAGCTAACAGGGCTTGACTTAAGCTGTGCAGTCGGAGGCTTTATTCCGTTCGGTATTTATGATCAACAACAAATGACGGATTGCTTTGATCTTACCTTTATTGAGGTACCGGATTGCGATTCGGATGTCTGCTCCATCTCTAACCTGGAAGTTACTCCGCTTGACTGTATTGATGGCGAATTTGAAGTAGAATTAGATTTCGATTTTGAAAATACTAGTGGCAACTTCGCGGTAATTGGTAATGGTACCTTTTACGGGATTTTCTCCTATGATGACCTTCCTGTAACCGTAGGTACTTTTGAAGGAGATGATCAGACCATCTATGAGCTAGGCGTATACGACGTAGCCAACACGGATTGTGCGGCCTGGACAGAATTTGGACCGGTAGCCTGCGAGGAATGCCTGCTTTCTGAATTGGAATACGATATTACCTGCGAAAATGACACGGCCTTTATCGAATTTTCTTTTGAATATGAAGGTACCAGTGACTCCTTCCTTGTAATCTCCTGTTTCCCGTTAGGCACTTTTGCATACGGCCAGGGAAGCTATACCGTTCCGGTTTCTCCGGAATTGATTGACTGTGTTGGAGATTTGATTATTCCGTTCACCATTTATGATCAAACGAACAATAATTCTTGTTTCTTAGCTGAATTTATAGAAGTGCCTGACTGTTCTGCTTGCTCCATTCACGATTTGGTTGTAGAACCATATGATTGTGAGGATGGGGAGTTCTATGCAGACCTCGATTTTGAGCATTACAATACTGGTAACTTTGGCTTCCTGGTATTTGTAAATGACGAAGTTTTTGGTCCTTTTGAATACGATGAATTACCTATTCCACTTGGGCCATTCCCTGCCGACGGCACAGATTATGATTTCCTTGTCTTGGACCTCGAAGATCCATTTTGCTTTGGCTATTTTGAATTGGGTGAAGTTGAATGTGATGACGACCTATGCGGTTTAGACGATCTGGAAGTTATTGGTGAGTGTATCAATCAGGGAGTATTCAATTTATGGATTGATATTGAAGTTGACAATGCACCAAACAGCCTTTTTGATTTATATCTTAATGACGAATATTATGGGTTTTACGCCTTTTCCGACTTACCTATAACTATTGATGAGTATGTTACCAATGAGGAGGAGTTAATCATCGTGGCTTGTGTCAATGATTATCCCGATTGCTGTTTGGAGGTGGAAATCGACCTTGATGGTTGTCTGATCGTTAACTGTTTTGAGTTCGACGATCTGGATCTTGCCACTACTTACGACAATGTAAACAGTCAGCCCGGCGATCTCTTATTTGACGACAACGATGTGACCGTCAAAATCGCCGATCCCCTTATCGGACAATGGAACTCATTGACTTATGATTATTATAGCCCCTTCCAAAACGACGACAGCCCAGGCTTCCTGATCTCAGGCGGATTAACCTTTGACTTTTCCGAATTACCTAATCCACCAACGTCCTTTACTTTTGACGGATTGGGGCCCGTTTGGATCAAAGTAGATGATCATCCATTGCTCGATTTGCTACCCATCAGTCCGGTTCAAGATACCGTAATCGAGATTAGTGCAGATTTACTACTGGAAATTTCAGCGTATGCTACCGGAAACGATGAATATCAGTATGAATTAATTGGGGAAGCAAGCAGTATTACCGTAGGTAGCCAGGATGGATACCTGGTAGATTTCTGTTTTGAAATAGACTACGACGTGTGGCCGGGGGACGGAAATTTTGATAACATTGCCAACCATTACGACTTGCTAAGTATCGGAATTGGTTATGGTACTGAAGGGCCGCAGCGGGATGTGGTTGATACAGACTGGGAGCCGCTACCCGCCCTCAACTGGGGTCAATCATTTGCTAACGGAACCAACTATAAACACGCGGATTGCAACGGAGACGGACTGATATGGAAGGATGATATTTTGGCGATCGAACAGAACTACAATGCCACACATGGGCCCGTGCCCACCTATGACACCCAATTTGGAGGTCCCAATGATCCGCCATTATTCATGGATATTCCCGATCCGGGAGAAGTGGAATTGGGAGAATCCTTTTCTATCCCCATTTACCTGGGGACCAATAGCAATCCTGTTGATGAAATATACGGCATTGCCTTTTCAGTCGAGGTGAGTTCAAATTTTGTCTCCGAAGGACAAATTAACATAGAACCCGGATTTTTAGGAGACCTGGACGATCTGATTTACCTGACTCAAAAAACAGATCAAGGTTTTGATGTAGCCATCTCCAGAATTGACCAGGCAAACATCCAGGGTTCTGGCATGATCGCCTATTTCTCCGGAATAATTGACGACCTGGCGGGATTACAGCAGGATGACATTATCATCCATTCTATTCGGGCCATCAATAATGAAGAGGAAGAAGTACCGATTTACGCTACTACCGGAATCTTGAGTTACGAAACGAATGATCAAAAGTCGCTGGATGTCTTCCCGAATCCAACAGATGGCTACATGACTATTATTAATGATAGTCCGGAACCAGTAAAAGAAATAATGATCTTCAATTCTCTGGGAGAAATGATGATCCGCATCGATCAACCCGATGATATTTTGCGAGTAGATGCTACTAATTGGGGAGCAGGCATGTATTGGATTAAAGCCCGGTATTCCTCAGAGATTATCAGTAAAAAGATAAAAGTTACAACACCGTAATATTAAACGAGGGTGGCTCATAAAACTTTTGGGTGTTATGAGCCATCAAACTTTCTTCTTTAAGAGGTCTTATTTTTTAATCCCAAAGGGATTGAATATGTATAGCCCCCAATGATAATTGGGGGTA
>CAZHOV010000153.1:0-13669 GCA_964534315.1 uncultured Saprospiraceae bacterium
GCGACGGTCTAACGGTGCAACGGTGCAACGGTCTAACGGTCCAACGGTCCAACGGTGCAACGGTGCAACGGTGCAACGGTGCAATGATATGGCGATATAACGGTTAACTTTACGCGTTCTACTTTTTACTTTACACGTTCAACAACTAAATTATTAAAGGATCTAACAACTCAACAACCCATCCGTCATCGGTCCGCTTAGTTTTTGTGGTAACGAATGATCTAAATTACGATCAGCGGATGATCCGTATTTGCTCAAGCTTGAGTAAGCACGGTTATGAAGTGCTATTGGTGGGGAGAGTAAAGCGATCCTCTGGTCCGTTACAAGGGAAACCTTATGAGCAAAAGCGCATGAGGCTATTTTTTGAGAAAGGAAAACTCTTTTACCTCGAGTTTAATGTCCGACTCTTTTTCCTGCTGCTTTTTCAACGATTTGATGTGGTCGGAGCTGTTGACCTGGATACGATCTTGCCGTGTTGGTCAGTTGCAACGTTAAAGAGAAAAGTAGTGGTGTACGATGCCCACGAATATTACACCGAGACACCCGAGGTGGTCAGGCGACCCCGCATCAAGAAAATCTGGGAATGGGTGGCTAACGTGACCATCCCGAAAGTTGCGCATGCAATGACGGTAGGAGAGGAGCTGGCCCGCATTTTTGAACGTCAGTACAACACTTCTTTTGCGGTAGTGCGCAATGTACCCTTCGTCAAACCGAAAGCTGCCACCCAAAAAGAACAGCCCCCGGTCATTTTATATCAAGGGGCTTTGAATGAAGGAAGAGGCCTGGAACAAGTTATAGAAGCTATGCACCAAATAGAGGAAGCTCAACTCTGGATGGCCGGAGAGGGCGATCTGTCTGACCAACTTAGGGAATTGGTTAGAAAATCGGGGCTCGGGCAGAGGGTGAAATTCCTGGGATATGTATTACCAGCAGAACTAGATAACATAACTGCAAAAGCAACAATTGGGTTAAATCTCTTAGAAAATAAAGGGCTTAGCTACTATTATTCCCTTGCAAACAAAGCTTTCGACTATGTACAACATGGAGTTCCGGCTATCCATATGGATTTTCCGGAATATCAACAACTATTCAAGCAATATCCGGTCGCTACATTGATATCAGATTTGCAACCGGCAACGATCGCCCAAGCTATCAGGCAGTTGCTATCGGATAAAGAAAGGTATGAAAAGATGCAGTTAGCCTGTCAAAAAGCAGCCAATGAATGGAACTGGAACCTGGAAGAACAAAAATTAATTACTTTTTTTGAAATGGTGATTAATAGTATGAATAGATCATAGGAGCTGATTATTGGAGAAATCTGCTTGTTTTTCTGGTCACTGTTTACAGATCACTGATGACTAAAAAAGAACAATTACCCGGTGACTTCCAATCTATTTTAAGTCTTAGTTGAACAAAATTAATTATCAATAAATAATTTTTTAAAATGAGTGACGTATTAATACAGCAATTGATCAATATAGGTACTTTTGTAGGAATCATTTTATTGACTTTTTTAGTAGGTTATTTTGCCAATCGGGTACTCAAGCGGTTGATCCGGAAGTCCACGGTGATCATGCAGACGAATCCTACTAATTATTTATTTTTATCACATGCATTGACGGCTGTTATTTATGTAACCGGTTTTGCTATTGCCATTTACACATTGCCAAGTATGCGGGCTCTGGCAAATACCCTCCTTACCGGTGCGGGAATTGCTGCCGTTGCCATCGGTTTTGCTTCTCAACATGCTCTGAGTAATGTGATCAGCGGTTTTTTTATCGTTATTTTCAAGCCTTATAAAATCAATGACCGGCTCAAACTTAGGGACCTGACCGGTGTAGTAGAAGATATTACCCTCCGGCATACTGTTATTCGCGATTTCGAAAACCGGCGTATCCTGATCCCGAATTCTGTGATCAGTGATGACATTATCGTGAACTCTGACTTTTCAGATGGAAAGATCATTAAATGGATAGAGGTCGGCATAAGTTATGACAGCGATATTGATCTGGCCAGAAAAATCATGCAAGAAGAAGCCCTAAAACATCCCCTGCGTATTGACGGGCGATCGGCTGAGCAAATCGCGAATGATGCACCCGAGGTGCCTGTGCGGGTAATCATGCTAGGTGAATACTCCGTCACTCTGCGCGCATGGACCTGGACCAAAGATAATGCCGATGCTTTTGCTATGGGGTGTGATCTTCTCGAAAGTATCAAAAAACGCTTTGACAAAGAAGGTGTAGAAATACCCTATCCCCACAGAACAGTTGTGGAAAAGCCGTTCAAAATGAAGCATAAGCAATTAGCAGTAGATGTTTAATACAGTTTAATTTACTTCGACATAAAGTTGCTTTCAGTTTAATCGACTAAAAATATAGAGGAATTCTTTTGCAATTTGACGGCATCGAAGATCATATTGCTCCTGCTCCTGGGGCGTACCATCATACGCTTTGGGATCTTCAAAGCTAATGGCAAAGCGTTGCTCAGCGCCTGGTATAAACGGACAGGCTTCATTTGCTTCATCACATACCATTATTGCCGCAAATCCATCAGAGGGATTACTTTCGTGGTCAAACAATTTAGAAAAACAGCTCACCGCCGGAAGGTCCTGCCCCAGGTGGACTTCATATAAGGAGTTGGCCTCCTGATGGACCTTTTTAATATGAAATCCGGCCCGTCTCAAGGCTTCTACAGCATTTGGATGAAAAGCGGTGGCTTCTGTTCCCCCGGAAAAGGTGAAGATAGCATCGATGTGGTAATAATATGCGGCAGCTAAAAGCCAAAGCTGCCCCATATGACTTCGCCGCGAATTGTGGGTGCAAATGACCGTCAGTTTTATCGGATCATTTGCATTTCTTTTGTCCTGAATATACTGACTTACTTTTTCCAGATCGGCTTTTCGCTTCTCCGGAATGTCATCAAAAGCAGCTGGCAAGCCAGTCAGGTATGTTTTTAAGGATTGGTTAAGCATCATTTCTTCTTTCCAAAAACGTTAATACTCAATACCTTGGCTCCGCTATTTCTAAAATGGGCGACTTCCTCCTCTGGCAGATGCTGAAGCAACAATTCATCGGGGAGCGCTATTTCGCGTTCTTTTTGGATTTCAACCTCAACAAAAGCAGCTTCTTCTATATTTTCCAAATATTGGGCTTTGGTTAGTGCTCCGGAAACACAGCCTGCATAGAGTGCTGCCGCTTCGCGAACTGCTTCGGTTAACGTTCCCTCAATAACAATATCGGAAACGCTAAAATGACCACCCGGCTTAAGGACCCGATACATTTCACTGAAGGCTTTTTGTTTGTCGGGTACCAGATTGAGTACGCAATTGCTGATGATCACATCAACACTGTCATCCTCAACGGGCAACGCTTCAATGTCTCCCAGGCGGAATTCTACGTTTTCGTAGCCCAGTTTGGCTTTGTTTTCATTGGCTTTTTCGATCATCTTCTCGGTCATGTCCACTCCAATTAGGCTACCGGTGGCTCCTGTAAGGGTTCGGGCGACAAATACATCATTTCCTGCCCCGGAGCCTAAGTCAAGAACCGTATCTCCCGCGTTTATTTTAGCAAATTCTGTAGGAAGACCGCAGCCCAGGTTGTAATCTGCTTCCGGAACATAGCCCTCCAGGTGGTCATACGATTGATGGAAAGTAGTCTCTACTTTGGGAGAGCAGCATCCGGTACTTTTTGTTAACACTTGGGTGTAGGTGTCTTTTACGATTTTTTTGATGTCTTTTTTCATAATATTTTGATTGATATGATTGTTGGAAAATTTAGTTTGAAATTTTGAGGATGGTGCCATAAATTTCGGAAAATAATCGTTGAATCGTTGAATCGTTGAATCGTTGAATCGTTATTTCGGGGGTTGGGGATAATAATCCAGGACATTGCCGTAGTTGTCGGTTTTAACCTCGCAGCATTGGAGGATGACCTCCTTTAGTTTGGCTTTGCCTCGTTGCACTCTCGATTTGGCACCGGAGTAGGAAATACCCAATCGTTCCGCCAGTTCTTTTTGAGACAGCCCTTCAATTTCTGTTAAGGTCAGCGCTTCGCGGTATTTATGGGGTAATAAATCGATAGCATTGGGTAGCCAGCTGGCGACTTCCTCATTTAAAGGTGATGTGCCAGTCGATTTTTCTTCCTGTATAGCTTTCAACTGCTGCTCAACAATTTTTTGTTGATTTCTAAAATGGTCATGTATGGCATTCCTGGCGATCTGAAAGACCCACTGTTCCAGCTTTTCACTTTCCTTTAATTGATTAAGGTGTAGCTGTATTTTTAGAAATACCTCTTGTAATATATCATCGGTGGTTTCCCTATCTTTTACACGCTTATAGATAAACCCTTTTAAGGATTGATTTAAATTATCCCATAATAGCTCTGTAGACTGTTGTTGCATGATAATTATGTTGTCTTTTGTAAGGTAGACGTAAAAAAATAAAAAGGACGCAAAAATTGGTCAAAAAAAGTTACCCTTTTATTTTTTTAGCAACTTTGTATTTTAAAAAGTTGTTCATTAACTAAACGCTATATCATATGCGACGTTTATTTTTATTTTCATATATATTAATGTTAAGCTTCAGTCTAGAAGCTCAGCAGCAGGTAGAGGATGAAGCTTTTAGTCAGTTACTGGAATCCATGCTGCAACATAAAGTAGCCGAATTATCGGTCGATGAAGCCATGAAAATGGATGATGCTATATTTCTGGATGCCCGGGAAAAGCGAGAGTTTGAGGTAAGCCATATCGGAAATGCACAGTGGGTAGGATATAATACGTTTAAAATGAAACGTGTGGATGCTATTGAAAAAGAAAGGCCCGTCATTGTTTATTGCTCGATTGGCGCTCGTAGTGAGGATATCGCTAATCGGTTGAAAAAGAAAGGTTTTAATCAGGTTTATAATCTATATGGAGGTATTTTTGAGTGGAAAAACCAGGGATATCCGGTGGTTAATGAGACCGGTGTCACTGAAGAAGTCCATGCTTTTGATGAAAATTGGGGCGTTTGGTTAAAAAAAGGGAAAAAAGTCTATAAATGAGTAAATACTGGGTTATTATTATCAATTCATTTTCGGGATATTGGAATTATTTGATTTCAGAGGTATCCACCTTTTCTATTCACAGCTATTTTTATCTGCTCATCCTTTTCTCACTTGCCGTTTGGTTGTTGGAGATTGTATTTCCGTGGAGGCGTAAGCAGGCCATTTTTCGTCGGGATTTTTGGTTGGATGGCTTTTACATGTTTTTCAACTTTTTTTTGTTTTCTCTTATTGGCTATAATGCTATTTCTAATGTGGTGGTAGAAGCATTCAACGACTTTTTAGGGCTATTTGGGGTAACGAATGTCGTCATGTTGCATATACAAAACTGGCCGGTTTGGGGGCAGTATTTAACCATGTTTTTGGTAGCTGATTTTGTACAGTGGAATGTTCATCGCATGTTGCACCGGGTGCCCTGGATGTGGGAGTTTCATAAGTTGCATCACTCCGTAAAAGAGATGGGCTTTGCGGCGCATTTGCGGTTTCATTGGATGGAAACGATAATTTATAAAACAGTACAATACCTGCCCTTAGCTATGATCGGATTTGGTATTCAGGAGTTTTTCATCGTTCATGCCTTTGCGATCCTGATCGGTCATTTGAATCATGCTAATCTGGGTTGGGATTATGGTCCGCTGAAGTATATTCTCAATAACCCCAAGATGCATATCTGGCATCACGCCAAGCATTTGCCGGAAGAACACCGGTATGGCGTTAATTTTGGTCTTTCGTTAAGTATTTGGGATTATCTATTCCGCACGGCCTACATTCCTCATGACGGCCGCGATATTGAACTGGGATTTGAAGGAGATGAAGCCTTTCCTCAGGATTTTGGTCATCAGATAACTTATCCGCTATCTGCCAAAAAGGGACCGGGGATTGTAGCATCCAAAAGTAACGGACTTCGGTAGGTAAGTCAAGCAGAGACTGTCTCATTAGTAAATGAGCCATCTCCAAGAAGGTTTTTTATTTTGGAGGGAGTCTCATACACCTTTGGTGTTACAAGCCACCCAACTTTCTTTCTTGAGCGAGCTGTTTTTAAAAAAAATCAATTTTTTTTAAAAACAGCTCGCTCAAGATAAAAAATTCCTTGGGGGATGGCTCAAATACTTTTGAGACGGCCCCTCAAAGAGGAACGTTTGGTGGCTTAAAACACCATAGATGATTTGAGACGCCCTTAAGATTTCGACTGTTCCTCCATTTGTCTGATTTCGGCATTAATCTGTTGACGAAGTTGTTTTAGCTCGGTCGTGATCGTGTCACCGGCTTCGTTTGCTTTTTCTAAGAACTCATTCTGATAGGTTTGCAGTTGCTTGATCTGAGCTTTCAGTTCTGCTTTGGTCTCTCCCTCCAATTCCTGAGCTTTTTCTTCGAGTGCTAAGATCTTCTGGTCCAGTTGAAATTTAAAATCTTCTATCTCTTCTTTTATCTTTTTTACTTCTTCTTTTACGTCTCTTTTAATGCTGTCGATTACATAGCTGGGCAAATTTTTTTCCTCCTCCTTTGATTCCTTCGTGGGTTGGGAGCAGGAACCTAAAAAAATGATCATCAAAAAAACAAACAAAAATTGTGTGCTCTTCATTGGAAATAGTTTTTGTATAAAATTTTATGGTTGAGCCTATAATTTGTAGTATATTTCCAGTTAAAGACACCGAATTCTATTAAACAAAACTAAAATTCTAGCAAAATCGGCTATTATTCATCTTTTTGCTAAATTTACCCGAGACCGAAGTTTCAAGACGATAAAGCATGCGATCTATCCACTATCCACTACTCCATTTTCCTATCGATAACCAGGCGGTTATGGGGTTACTGATTGGTACGGATTATCAGGTGGTGGATAAGGATCTGCAGAGTTTACAAAAAGTAATGCTCGATTATCTCCAACGCACGTATAAAAAAGAAGGGGATTATGAATATTTAAGTATTAAGAACCCGAAATTGAAAACGATCCGGATAAAGGTTCGGCCTGCTTTTAGAGATCATTCAGGCGGATATCCGGGAACCAACTTTTTTAATGTTCCGGTACATTTGATCTATGGAGAAAGCGAACAAGAAGGGTATGAATGTTATTTACCAATGCTTAGAGAACATTTTTTTTATTATGATACCAAACAACTCAACTCTTTAGCAAGTTATTTTGCGGGTAATATTTTGAACCAGTATGCTCCGAAATCGCTATTAAGGCATCTTCGGATGCCCGATCCGAAACTTTCTTTTATTACATTGCGGGTACACGAAGATAGAATGTATGACTGGTCTTCCGGATATACTCCTCGCTATTATCAGTTGGAACGCCTTGCAGAACAATTTCCATTTAAAAAAACAGTAAAGAGTAAAGCTAATATTAATCCTGATGCTGCCTGGGAACGCGAGCAGTGGGTTGGAAAAGTGGTGGAGAAATTATTGGTTTTTCGGACAAATGTGTTGATTGTTGGTAATAAAGGGGTGGGAAAGACGGCTATTCTGAAACAAGCCCTTCGAAAGATCAATACGCTTTCAAAAAAAGAAAAATGGAATTATACCTTTTGGAAAATACTGCCGCAACGCATTGTTGCCAGTTCTAAATACCTGGGCGAGTGGGAGGAAGCAGTCGAGTTATTGATTGAAGATCTGGAAGCCGCCAACGGGATATTGTGGGTAGAAGATATTATCAGAATGTTGCAGGCCGGAGGAGAAGGTCCGGAAGATAGTGTTGCTGCCTTTTTAATTTCTTATTTGCAGCAAGGAAAACTCCAGTTAATAGGGGAGGTGACCGAGCAAGAACTGGAAAGCATGCAACGGTTACTGCCCGGATTTGCCGAAAACTTTCAAACCGTGCGGATACCTGAGTTACGCGAATCCGAAATACGCTCGATCATCCATCAATTTGCTCAACACTGTGAGCAAAAAGTGAAAGTAGTGATTTCGGAAGAGGCCCAAGATCACCTTTATCGGTTGATGACCCGATATGTGCCCTATGAAAGTTTTCCCGGCAAAGCGGTGAAATTTCTGGGCGTAACCGTCAGCAATTCGTTGCAGCATAAGCAGAAAAGAGTTGACAAGAAAGCTGTCATCAATCAATTTGTAAAACAAACCGGTTTACCGGAGTCGCTAATCAGAGATGATGTCTTGCTGGATTCCGATGCGCTCTTTGCGTTTTTCCAACAAAAAATTATTGGGCAAGACCGGGCCATCCAAAGGCTCTGTGAGATCATTAAAATTTTCAAGGCCGGGCTGAACAATCCACAAAAGCCTATTGCGACGCTCTTGTTTGCAGGGCCAACGGGTGTTGGAAAAACCGCTAGTGCCAAAGCACTTTCCGAATACTTTTTTGGTATCGGTCAAAAGCGATCACCCCTAATCCGGCTGGATATGAGCGAATTTCAACATCCCATGCAAATTAACCGGTTAATAGGATACGGAAGTGAAGTGGGAAATCTTGTGCAGGATGTGCGGGAACGCCCCTTTTCGGTTCTTTTACTAGACGAAATTGAAAAAGCCAATCCGGTTGTTTTCGATATTTTGCTCAGTGTTTTGGATGAAGGCTTGCTGACCGATTCCTTTGGCAGGATCACCAATTTTAGAAATTCGATCATCATTATGACATCTAATTTAGGCGCTTCTTTCCAAAAGTCGATAGGATTTGGTCAGTCTCAAGATCAGGAAGTGCAGTACTTGTCCGCAATACGGTCTTTTTTTCGCCCTGAGTTTGTCAATCGAATTGATAGTATTTTGTTTTTTGATACGCTTGACCAAACCGCTATTCATAAAATAGCTGAGAAAGAATTGCAGAGCCTAAATAAACGAGAAGGATTGAGAAAGCGATCCATTCAGTTGACCTTCTCAAAAGCGCTGATCGAGTTTGTCCGCATTCAGGGCTTTGACGAAAATTACGGAGCCCGTCCCCTTCAACGAATGATTGAGGATAGCGTTGTCAATTATGTTTCCACCTGGTTGTTAGAACATCCGGAAGTGAGTAATCGAACGCTCGAAGTTGGGTATAATCCCTCAAAAGGAATAGTGATTGTTTAAGCATTATTTATGGAGCAGGAAAGTTATCCTTACAACTACATCGTAATAGAAGGAAATATTGGGGCCGGCAAGACCACCCTATGTAAAATGCTTGCTGATGATTTGAATTGCCAATTGATCCTGGAACAATTTTCAGACAATCCCTTTTTGCCGTTGTTTTATGAAAATCCCGAGCGTTATGCCTTTACGGTAGAGCTCTTTTTTATGTCGGAGCGGCATAAGCAATTACAGGAGCATTTTATGCAACCCAGTTTGTTTGAGCATATTACGATAGCAGACTATTTCTTTATCAAAACGCTGTTATTCGCCAAGCAAAACCTTCCGGATGAGGAATACCGTCTATTTCAGCGCTTGTTTAAAGTGCTGAACGCTTCTTTCGCCAAGCCCGATCTACTCCTTTTTCTCCATCGACCTATAGAAAACCTACTGGTAAATATCGAAAAACGCGGAAGAGCTTATGAACGTGATATTACTCCTGATTACCTGGAAAAAGTATCGAATGCCTATTTCGATTATTTCCGTTCGGAGACTGCTTTTCCCATCCTTCTAATCAATGCAACGGAACTTGACTTTGTCAACAATTCCGAAAGTTTTGATTTCATCAAAGAATTACTAACCCAAAAACATAAGCCCGGGCTGAATCATATTAGTTTGATCACTTGATTGTTGGATGGAAAACGTCGTCACCTTTTACAGTAGTGGCGTTTATAGGGTTAAGTGTTGAAGTGTTGAAAAAATTTGTTTGCAGTTTTGTTTAAGGCATCTTAAATTTCGATTAATTGTCTAGTCCTCCTCAAGCTTCCACCAGCATTACTTCCTGCTCATCAGTAGATTGTTGATAGAGTTCTTCAATAGATATCTTAAAAATGGGATGAATGAATTCAGGGGCGATATCGAGAAAAGGAATGAGGATAAAATTTCGGTTATGCAAATTGGGATGAGGTATTTTAAGGATATCGCTATCGATGACGAGTTGATTATAGAAGAGGACATCGATATCGATAACACGAGGACCCCAGTCTTCAGTACGTTTTCGACCCATGTTTTTTTCAATTTGGAGGGCATGCTGGAGGACGGCAAGGGGGTTGAGCTTCGTGTCAACTTTTATAACCTGGTTGTAAAAGTCGTCTTGGT
The DNA here is from genome assembly GCA_964534315.1 of uncultured Saprospiraceae bacterium. Lineage (GTDB taxonomy): Bacteria > Bacteroidota > Bacteroidia > Chitinophagales > Saprospiraceae > CAZHOV01. The sequence goes on from CAZHOV010000153.1 coordinate 10,185, forward strand.
CCGGGTTGCCCCAGGGTTCGGTTAGGTAGTATCTGGAAGACTCGACTACTGCTCCCAAGTGGTGCTCGATCGCCTCAGTAGCTTGTTTAAGTTGTGCTAGTGGGTTGCCAATGTTAGCTCCGAGTGATAAAAAAATACCCTCTTTCATTTTTTATAGTTGCAGGTCTCAATCGGTGAAAAGATGGCAATGTACTAAATGGTAAAAAGATAAAAAAATATTTCATTCAGTACTTAATTTGATTTTTTAGACCAATTGGTTTATTTTTGTGGAAATAATCCTGTTATTATGAAAAAATCAGCATTGACCAAAAAGCGGATTCTTGATAAAACCTCTGAATTATTTAATCTACAGGGGTTTTCCGGTACGCATATGCGAGATATTATTAAGGCGACCGGTTTGTCTAAAGGAGGTATCTATGGACATTTCGAAAGTAAAGAAGAAATCGCCATAGCTTCTTTTCGCCATGCTGTGGGCCAGGTCGTTGAAGAAGTAAGAAAGCGTACCGGAGTGATTAATAATAGCCTCGATAAATTAAAAGCTGTTGTCTATTTATATCACGAACGCATTATGGATCCACCTGTACGAGGTGGTTGTCCCATTCTCAACACCGCAGTAGAGGCAGATGATTATATTGAGGTATTGCGGGAGGAAGTACTCACAGCAGTTGATCTTTGGAAGAAGGGTATTATCCGGACTCTCGAAAAAGGTATAGAAAGGGGAGAGGTCCACCCTCAGATTGATACCGAATCCTTCGCGTTGCGATTTATCGGTATGATGGAAGGGGGTATTTTGATGACCCGCATCTACAAAGATCCCAAACCTTTTGGCCTGATGGCCGAATCGCTGGTGGAACTAATCGAATCTGTTAGAAACGATTAGCAATTAATAATGAATAATTGATCTAATATCTACCTTTTTTGTAAAGCTTTGGAAATCATAGGTCTTCGCGTATTCCATTAGTGACGTAGTCATGAGAATTTCATTTGGTTTGCCGAGGCCGTCTAAAAAGTCTTTTAGACTCCCTCTAAGGAGTTTTTTATTTTGGGAGGGCTGTTTGGTGTATCGAAACACGAATAGTGTTTTGAAACACCATCGTTGATAATTGTGCTCTTGTCAGGTAGTTTTCATTTTGGGCCAAGCCCTAGCTGGTGTTAGCCTTCATACTTCATACTTCATCTTTTATTAATTATTTTTTCATGGAGCAATTAAAGAAAATAGAATATTTAGATACCCCCATGCTAGTTCAGCGCAAGGCGGTGAAACAACCTAATCCGTTTTTGCTGAAGGCGATACAGTGGAATTTCCGGCTCCTGGGAAGAGTTTTTCCGAAGTGGGCGTCCAAAATAGCCTACCGTTTGTTTACTACGCCTCAGTTTCGAGCGAAACACAAGAGGTCAGATCAGTGGATCGAACAAGCCAGGGTATTTGATTTTATGTATGGTAAACAACTGCTCAAAGGGTATGAATGGGGAGAAGGAGAAAAGGTTGTTCTGTTGGTTCACGGTTGGGAATCGCGAGGTACGGCGATGCGCGCTTTTGTTCCAGGATTACTTGAATTGGGCTACCGGGTAGTCGCTTTTGATGGTCCGGCGCATGGACATTCAGGAGGTAAACGGACCAATATTGCTCATTTCGGTGGAGCGATCCGGGCTTTGATCCGCCAGGTCGGTGAAATAGATGGGATTATTGCGCATTCTTTCGGAGGTAGTGCCACTGTTTATGCGCTGACACATCTGGAGGTCCCTGTTCAATTAAAAAGGCTGGTATTGATAGCCGCTCCTTCAAGAATGGATCGCATTCTAACCAATTTCATCAATATGATCAAAGCCCCGAGAAAAGTAGCAGAAGGCTTTCACGATATTATTAAGTCCAAAGTTAAGCGGCCAATAGAAGAAACGGATATCGGAAAGAGCTATGATAGCATTATCGTTGAGCAAGCTATGATCGTTCACGACGAACATGATCCCATCGTTTCCATCGAAGAATCGAAACATACCTTTGAACATTGGGATAATAGCACACTTATTGTAACGAAAGGACTTGGACATTACCATTTAATGAAAAATGAAGAGGTATTGAGTAAGGTGAAGGCATTCTTTGAATATAAAATTAATTAAAATGAGAACGATCGCATTTATTTTTTTTGTTATAACGTTAAGTGGAAATTCATTAGTAGCTCAGGCCATACCGGATATTTCTATCTATTCGCATTCACAACCGGCCATCCCTGAAGCTGCCGCCTATGAAGGGGAATTACAAGTGATGCGTCAATGGAAGGACCGAACAGGCATGAATTATCTGTTGTTCGGAAAGGAACGCCAGCATCAATTTGAAAACTTTTATACGGAAATTTTACGCGGGTATCATTATCGCTGTGGTGAGGACGGAGACTGCCAATTAGTCCGAAAGATTCAGGATTTCGTCAAAAATTGTGATCTTGACCTGGACTTATTGATTATAGACCAATCGATTTATATTTCCGACCTGGATAATGACCAAATAGCTGAAATTTCGTTTCTCTATAAGTTGGGTTGCAGAAGTGATGTTAGTCCAATAAAACTAAAGCTGTTAATGCTTGAAGACGGAGAAAAATATGCCATTCGTGGTACAACTTTTGTAATGAATTTAGGAGGAGAAAAAAACATTGATCCTTCTTTCTACAGTGCTCCCGAATCATTTCTTAACTTTGCGACCAAACGATGGGATCTTTATGTGGTAGAGTACTAAAATAAATCGAAAAAGAATATTCAAATTTTTAACTCAACAAATTTTAATTCAACTCAATGATAGAAACTGCTTCGTCAACAATTTTTTTATGGATGACCAAATCGACTATGGTTACTGATTTAGGACCCTATGTAGGCGTTGTATTGTTGGCTTCTGTCAAATACTTCTTCGGGGTGATCACCGCCCTTCTTAAAGGATTTGGCCTGGCTGAGGTGATTGTAACTGCCGGAGGCGGAGGCTTTGGTGGAGCAATCGTCTATACTTACTTTGGAACCGGCCTGCGCAACTGGTTTGAGCGCACCTTCCGGTTTAAACGCCGACAACGCAGTTTTTCTCAACGCAAACGAATTGTAAAAATCTGGCGCCGCTATGGTCTCCTTGGCGTGTGCCTGCTCATCCCCATCCTCTCTCCTCAAGTCAGCATCGGCGTGGCGATCGCTTTCCGCGAAAAACCCCGACGTATTCTCCTCTATGTAGCCGGTAGCATTATGTTTTGGATACTGGTCTTCTATTTTCTTAAAGAAACAGTGCTTACTATCTTGGGGTATGGAGTTTAGCAAGTGGAAAGTAGGAAGTAGGAAGTAGCAAGTGGAAAGTAGGAAGTAGGAAGTAGGAAGTAGGAAGTAGGAAGTAGGAAGTGGAAAGTAGGAAGTAGCAAGTAGGAAGTGGAAAGTAGGAAAGTAGGAAAGTAGGAAAGTAGGAAAGTAGGAAGTAGCAAGTGGAAAGTAGGAAGTAGGAAGTAGGAAGTAGGAAGTAG
>CAZHOV010000154.1:0-13572 GCA_964534315.1 uncultured Saprospiraceae bacterium
AAGGAAAGTAAAAGTATTGGCTCGGAGGTTTTAACGTAGTGTAGACTCTCGTCTACATGAAACCTAAGAGGGATTGAATGGGGCTGTCTCAAAAGTATTTGAGCCATTCCCCAAGGAATTTTTTATTTTGAGGGAGCTGTTTTTATTAAAAAAATTACAATTTTTTTAATAAAAACAGCTCCCTCAAGAAAGAAAACTTGGTGGCTCGTAACACCAAAGGTGTTATGAGACACCCTCAAAAAAATCAGGGGCAAAAACGCATTACGTTTTTGCCCCTTCTTGTTTTCTTTTCTTTCAGCAAAATGGAAATTTTGGCTTAAGCACTTTAATTGTTGTTTCTCAACATAATGTATACTTTAGTCGAAAAAATCTTAGGGATTCTTGAACGATTGGTAAAAATACCCTATTGTTTGGCCGAAGTTTATTAATGCATTTTTTAGCTATAGCCCATGAATTATTTCATGGGCATAGTTTTTTTACTGAAATTAAAGAATTATAAATTTTTGGTTCCTACCGGTTTTTTAGGCATTCGCTGTAGCAGCAGAAGTTGTTGACTTAGAAATCGCTAATGTATAGATCACTAAACCAAACCCAATCTTGTTAACAGCATCACCAACGTTGTAGATGATATCTAATGCAGTACCTGGAATAAGACCGGCTAACCAGCCAGACTCAGGAATACACATGTAGCCAATTGGATAGATTGCCCATCCTACCAATATGAACCAACCCAAAGTGGTAAATGCACGCTGTAGTACAGGGTCGTTTGAATTCTGAGAAAGCTTCTTCGCAGAACCAAGCCATACTTCATAAAGAATACCTGCATAACCGATCGTAGAAATGAATCCCCATAACGGAGACTGATCTCTAAATACAGTTTCTCCAAGATAACCAGCTACCAACATCAATAAAGAGTAAGCGATCATCTTCCACAATAATCCTTGCTTTGCACCGAAAGCCTTAAGGATCAAATAGAATTCAACACACATTAACGGTACCGTTAAGATCCAGTCAACGTATCGGAATTCTGTCGGGGAAGTCTGGTAAGTAGCCCAGAAATCTCTCATGTAGAAATAGTGAACGGCTGCAATGAAAGTAATCAAACCAGATACCAACATGGAATCCTTCCACTTCCCTTGAACTCGTCCATACTGCATAAAGAAAAATACAGTAGCAGCTAACATTGCCATAGAACCAATAAAGAATGTAAACCCAACGTAGTCACCAGACTTCAGTTGGGCAAGTAATAAAGGCTCAAAGTTTAATAATGCATTCATGATATTGAAGTTTGTTAAAAATTAGTTAAAAACTTGAGTGAAAACAATAGAGTTTCTTTTTGGTTGAATATTTTTTAAACTTTTTATCATTCAAGATAAAATTTGGTCCATTTTACTCTGGTGTTAGACATGTTCTGCCTGGAATTTGTCGGATTCCTGCTGCTTGTGAAAAAGTTTGTCTATTAGGTACAAATGGGGCATCGTAATCAATGAAATAAACATAAACAAGACACTGATGCCTTGAGGCCCCTGGATGAACTGCTGAAAACCATATAAAAGAACCAGAAATACAAGGGCTAATACGGAAAAGGGCGCCGCTTGCTTGATAAAATGCTGCACATTATATCCGGGATTCTGGCGCCGGAAAAACTGGATCTGATCTTTTATTGAACCTAACGAGTGCCAGAAAACAAAGTAGATCGTAAAACCTATCAATAATGGCGTCTGCCAAAAAAGAATATATAGAATCAATAGGTTCAAAAGTTCCTTATGAAATATTCCGGCTTGCCTTTTGTGTATCAACGATTGTATACCAATCAACCCCAAATTGAATAAAAATACGGAAGTAATGATTTGAAATCGCGTAAATGGCGATAATAGTAAAATACCTGATTGCGTCAACTCACTGATAATTCCGCTTGATACATCATAGTTAAATAAAACAGGAGTTATAATCACAAAAAGTCCCCAACTGAAAAAGGTCAAATATTTTAAGAAAGGCTCTTTAAATCTGATGTGTTCCCAATTAGATTGACCGAAATGATAGGCCGAAACAATAATAAACGCCGTCAAAGAGAGTGCTGGTGCAACCCACCACAAAAATGCATAACCTACCATTATACCTATGTACTGCGCCAAGAAACCATAAAGGCTTTTCTGGTTTCCGGAAGACCTTGTAAGACTCTTGTATAAGGCATAATCGGTAGCTCCATGCGGAATACCCAAAATGCCTACTAAAGCAACACTGACAAACGCCTGGCCTGAGAATGACAATGAGATTCCCATCTGGAAGAGGGAAACGACCAAGACCGCAATTCCTGCGGCAAAAACAAATAATTTAGGATATTTTACACTCATGTTGCCTTTTGCATTGTCGTTTTAGGTATTGCTGCATTCTTGCTTAGAGGCAATAGATGCCCCGCTGCAGCTTCCAGAAATAACTTCACAGGTAATTTTGAAAATATCTTTACCTCATCCAATAAAGTCGATTGTTCATCAAGAAATCTAAAAACCCTTCTGATGGAGTTTTGTTTAAAAAGTTTCGAAAATATTTCCTTGCCTTTTCCTCCCTGTTGGGTCAATATCCGAAGTAAAACCTGATCATAAAATTGAAATCTGGGCTTTAATTTTTCAGCATATACAGGCGATCCGGTATGAACAAATTGACGAGCCATAATCTGGGATTCCTTCAAAATATTTAAAAAAGCATAACCTGTTGTAGGCTTGATCGTTCCGCCCTTAATGCCGATCGGTACTACCTTTCCACCACTAAATTTATTGATAGAAGCTGAATTCATCGGAATTACGCCTTGCTCTTCTTCCGTAATTTGATAAGATGATATTCCCAATTCCTGATTTATGTAGCGCTGAATCTCTTGTTCATAAGCTTTACGCTGTAGTAATTGATCTGAAAAGATGGTGTATTCTACTAAAGCTTCTGTTTCTGAAAAAGGCAACACATAAAAAAAGCGGCAGTCGCCATGCTGAGCCGTCCTAAAATCCATTAAAGTCGCAGAATTAGGATCGAAGTGGGGTTGATCTGTTTTGACAAACCATCCCTTAAAATGTTGTAACAATCGATATTGAGCTTTAACGGATTCCTTACTTTGTAAAGGGTTTGAACTATCAAATACCCATTTTGACCGAATAATGCCATCTTCAGTCTCTACGTAAGCCCCATACTCATCCTGATTTACGGAAGAAATAAATGCACTTTGGAAAGTTATATTTGGATTGGATCGTAATGCGTCAAATACAAAATTATAAAAATCAATACTTCTGACATGTTGATACCCATTTTGACCGACAACATCTGTGTAAAAACCTGTTTCATCAGCGAATGATAAATAAGGCCAACGGTGTGTTACTATAGTTAAGAATTCTGAAGGTATAGCCCCCCAAAAGCACCAGGTTCGATCATTCTGCTTTTGGAGGTTTTTATCGATAATCAGTATGCGCAAACCTCTGGTATCGTACTTATTTAGATAATAAGCAAGGCTGAGGCCGGCACATCCTGCACCAGCTATGATAATATCATATTCCTGGCCCTTACGTTGCATAGTGAAGTTTATTAATACATTTCTCAAGAAACCGAGAAGGGCAGTAATTGTTTTTAAAATTTCAAAAAAAATTGAACAAGCCGGGTATGTTTTTCTGTCTGCATTGATTGATTTTCAAAGTTTAAGCCTTTGGAAATCCTTTCAATAGTACATTGGGCCAGCATCTAGATGATAGTTTTGCTTAAATGATTAAGAGTAAATAACAAATAATTAATATGGAGTAAAGAAAAACTAGATTAATTTTTATTATATTTACTGAGTCTAATTAAGATTAAATTGCTTAACCTGATTTGATATAAAAACTATTATTTTGAAAATCATTGCATTGGCATTTGGTTTTTATTTTCTTTTACTTCCTGCTACACATGCTCAGTCCGAATCCGGTAATTTAGATAGTCTCTTGGATGTGGTCCATTCCTTGCCAAGGGGAAGACATCAGGTAGATATCCTAGGCGAAATTGCCTATCAATATAGATTTTTCAACCCTGATCAGTCTATTTATTATGCTAAAGAGACGTTAAATGGAGCCAGGGAGATCGGTTACACCGCCAAAGAAATCTTTGCGCTTAATTTTTTGGGACTGGTAAAATCGAACAAGGGCAACTACGAAGAAGCCACAGATTGGCTACTTCAGGCATTGGAAATTGCAATGGAGGAAAGCGATACCAGTTACCTGGCTAAGATATACAATAATCTGGGCATGATCTTTTGGTACCTGGAGGATCTGGAAGAAGCTCAAAGAAACTACAAAAATGCTCTCCAATTTAATAAATCTCTGGAGTTGAATTTAGGAATGGGGGAGAATTACGTCAATCTTGGGGTCATATATGCAGCACAAAGCCAATTGGATTCAGCCCTTTTATTCTACCATAAGGCATTACCTCTGTTTTTAGAAATAAATTATGAAGTGGGTGTAGGCACCATTTACAATAATATAGCCCGTATTCATGAACGTAAAGGTAACCTGGAGGAGAGCCTGTTCTTTCTTGAAAAAGCCCTTGCTATTTTGGAGGACAAAGGTTATGTCCTGCACGCCTTACCTACTTATAATAATATCGGACGGATTCAGACACTCATGGGTGAATATGGCAAAGCAGAAAAAAGTCTATTATTGAGTTTGGAAAAATCGCAGAGCCAAACTGCTCTAAATGAACAAATGCAGGCTTTCAAAGCCTTGCATTTACTGTACGATACTATAAACAATACATCAAAATCACTTTTCTATTTAAAAAAATTCATTGCCCTCAAGGATTCTATTTATAATAAGGAAAAGACAAAGCAGATTACGCAACTTAAGGCTACATTTGAAGAAGAACAGGAACGAAAAATAGTAGAAAAAGATAAAGAATTACAGCGGAATCGCCTCATGCAATCTATCATCCTATTTATAGGCATTTTAATACTCTTGTCTTCCGCAAGTATTATCATTTTTCTTTACTTCAAACGCAATACAGTCAAGAAAGCCTTGTATGAAGAGGAAAAAAATCGACTAGAAACCCAGCAGGAACTGGAAAAACTAAAATTTGAAAAATTAGAGACTGAGCTATCACTTAAAAACCAAGAACTTACAGCCACTACGATCAATATCGTCCAAAAAAATGATGTACTAAAGAAATTAGGTAAGCACTTGGAGGAGTTAAAAAGCTTGTTGACTAACGAACGACAACACAAAAAAATGAACAAGCTGATTCGTTTAATTGAAAATGGAAGGCGGCAAGATGAAGATTGGGAGAATTTTAAGCTTCATTTTGAAAATGTCCATCCCAGTTTTTTTGAGCAGTTGATGCAAATGGAACCCTCTCTAAGCTCTAAAGAACTGCGGCTTTGTGCTTACCTGCGTATGAACTTAACCACCAAAGAAATCGCCTCTTTGCTCGGATATAGTATTCGCGGGGTAGAAACAGCCCGGTACCGGGTTCGGAAAAAATTAAATCTTGCAAAAGCTGAAGACTTAAATATATTTATGATGAGTATTGAAAGTGTCAATAGTAATGGACTCGGAAAGGTTTGAGAAATCGTCCGCTATGTTTCTATTTATTAGCGGTTTATATATAATTCACTTCATGTTTGAACGTAGTCTTATGTAAAGCTGACGTACTATTGAAGTAGTCGAAAATTTGACATTAACTACCATTTTGGACGTTCTTTACCCTGTAATAAAAAATTCATTTTGACTTTTTCACGGACTAGAACGATGCCAGCAACATCCTGCTTCTTCCACCTTAGTTGAATAGGTTAATTTGAATAAATATTAAATTCTTTAATTTAAACATTTTAACATGCAACCATTAAAATTTGAGTATGTATGGCTAGATGGCTATGCACCAGAACCTAATTTGAGAAGTAAAACAAAAGTTTTAACCCTCGATCAATTTGATGAAAATCCAGATAGCCTTCCCTTATGGTCTTTTGACGGTAGCTCTACGAAGCAAGCGGAAGGAAGATCTTCTGACTGTTTGTTAAAACCGGTAAGAGTTGTAAAAGATCCCGCCAGAAAAAATGCCTACCTTGTGATGGCAGAAGTACTTAATCCTGACGGTACGCCCCACGATAGTAACACCAGAGCTAAATTTGAGGATGATCCGGAATTTTGGTTCGGATTTGAACAAGAATTTGCTATTATGGAAGGAGACAAACCGCTAGGCTTTCCTTTAAACGGTTTTCCTGAGCCACAAGGGAAATACTATTGCTCTGTTGGTTACCCCAATAATGTCGGACGTAAAATTATGGAAGAACATTTAGACCAATGCCTGGAAGCCGGATTAAGTGTCACCGGAATCAATGCTGAAGTCATGCTTGGTCAGTGGGAGTATCAATTGTTTGGAAAAGGAGCAAAAAGAGCAGCTGATGACCTATGGTTGTCAAGATACTTGCTCAACAGAATCAGTGAAGACTATCATTTTCGTATTGAGTTGCACCCCAAGCCCGTGAAAGGTGACTGGAATGGTTCTGGTATGCATGCCAATTTCTCGAATAAAGCGATGAGAGAGATCGGTGGCGAAGAGCTAATGACTCAAATTTGCGAGTCCTTCAAGCATGAACATGATAGCCATATCAACGAATATGGATCAGCCAATAACGAACGCCTGACCGGTTTGCATGAAACACAATCAATCGATAAATTCAGCTATGGTGTGAGTGATCGCGGTGCCTCTATCCGAATTCCAGTTTCTGTACCAATGAATGATTGGAAAGGGTACCTGGAAGACCGACGCCCGGCTTCTAATGCTGACCCATATCGAGTAGCTGCGCGAATCGTTCGCACAGTCAATCAAATACAGGAAATACCAGCATAGAGAAATAAAAAAAGCAGGGGTGGCTCCGCACTTCTTTTTGTTGCGAGCCACATGCTTTTTTGAGCATTCTTTTTTTCAATATGAATCACTCTCCAGTTGAAAAAATCTGAATTAATCGGTAACCGCTAAATCGGTCTAGATCTAATTTCCTTATAACCCACTTCATTATGTCACAGCAAACAAATTTATTAGACCTTCAGTTAGCAGAGGTAAAAAAGTTATTTCAATTTGCAGATGAAAAGCAAAAAGGCTATATCGACGGGGATGAGTTGCTTCAATTGTTAGAACAAGAAGGTATTTTAAGAGATGATCCGCGCATAAATAAAATATTAGATAAACTTAAGGATCTTGAAAAGACAAAGAGGTCAGCTATAAAAATTAGCGAAGCACACTTCGAAGAAATCGTACAGCATAATTTGGTGTTAAAAAATGCTTTAGTCAAGAATCACGTTATTCCGGATTTTTATGACTTTTACCAGGATATAAAAGAGATTTTTGAAGAAACCCAAAAAAATACGTCCGGTAAAGTGGCCGATTATATCCCTCAACTAGCGAGAGTTGAACCGGAGCAATTTGCCGTTTCTGTTTGTACTATTGACGGGCAGCGATTCTCGCTTGGCGATGCCCAACAGTTTTTCTGTTTACAGTCTTCTTGTAAACCCATCTCTTATTGTTTGTCTATTCGGGAACATGGAGTGGATAAAGTTCATAATCATGTAGGACGAGAACCTAGTGGTAAATCCTTTAACGAATTATCGTTGAACGATAATGGTTTGCCTCACAATCCTTTGATCAACGCAGGCGCTATCATGACGACCTCGCTGATCAAGCCCAATTTGGTATTAGCCGATCGCTTCGAATATGTCTTCAATGTATGGAAACAATTATGTGCCGGCAAGCGAATATCTTTTAATAATTCTGTTTATCTGTCGGAGCGGGCGACTGCTGACCGAAATTTTGCTCTGGCTTATTTTATGCGGGAGAATAATGCCTTTCCCGAAAAAACGAATCTTATCGAAACGCTGGAATTTTATTTTCAGACTTGTTCTATAGAGTCTTGTACCAGTCATCTAAGTATTGCTGCTGCCACGCTTGCCAATGCTGGTGTAAATCCACTGACCGGAGAGAAAATTTTCAACGAAAACATTGTCCAGCACTGTATGTCTTTAATGCTAAGTTGTGGGATGTATGACTTTAGCGGCGAATTTGCCTTTAAAATCGGAGTCCCGGCAAAAAGTGGGGTTTCGGGTATCCTATTTATTGTTATTCCTAATGTGATGGGCATTACTGTTTGGTCGCCAAGATTGGATAAGCACGGCAATAGCGTCAGAGGAGTAGAATTTTGTGAGCGGTTGATCGAGAAATACAATTTTCATAATTATGATTCTTTAACCAAAGAGACTTCAAAAAAGAATCCCCGAAAACATAAACACGAAACAAAGGTAGATCAATTGATGAATTTGATTTATGCAGCTTCCCACGGTGATATTGATGAGGTGCGTCGTTTGGAGGCAATGGGGGCCGACTTGAGCCAAGCGGACTATGACGGCCGGACGGCTATTCATTTGGCAGCTTCCGAAAATCAAGTGGAAGTGGTGCGTTATCTGATTTCCAGAGGAGTACCATTAGACCCTGTAGACCGCTGGGGGAACACGCCCTTGGATGATGCACGGAGAGAAAACTTTTCAGAGATGATCGAGTTGTTGGAAAATGGTATGAAACCAGGCTCAACCCAGAAAAACTAAAGTAAAAAATGGAAGTATTAAATTACGGAAATACCGCCTGGATGCTCATGGCTACCGCCATGGTATTTTTAATGACACCAGCCGGATTGGCCTTGTTTTATGGAGGGCTAACTGATAAACGCAATGTTATGAACACCGTTGGAATGTCATACATATCGATGTGTTTGGCAACGATCGCCTGGATTTTTTTGGGATATAGCATAGCATTTGGCGAAAGTGCTTCCAACTGGATCGGTTCCTTTGACCACATCTTTCTGAGAAATATTGCAGTCACGGACATAACAGACTCTATTCCTACACTATTATTCGTCACTTTTCAAGGTGTTTTTGCTGCAATTGCCGTAGCCATCATCAGCGGTAGTGTAGTGGAACGGATCAAATTTTCTACGTGGGTAATATTTGCTATTTTATGGGTAATTTTAATTTATGCGCCACTCACCAATTGGGTTTGGGGGGATGGATTTATTCACGCCTTGGGAGAGTTGGATTTTGCGGGTGGCACAGTCATCCATATCAATGCCGGTGTCTCAGGCCTGGTCATTGCTTTGATGATTGGTAAAAGAAAGAACGGACACAGGGAATATCGCCCTTCTTCTATGAAGTTCACTGTTTTAGGCTCTGCATTATTATGGTTTGGATGGTTTGGATTTAATGGAGGCAGTCAGCTTCGTGCTGATTTTATTGCAGCCAACGCCATGCTTGTCTCTAATGCAGCAGCATGCCTGGGAGGTTTATCATGGATGATCATTGAGTGGTTGCAAGAAAAAAGACCGACACTGCAAGGTCTTTCTTCAGGGGTGATCGCCGGGCTCGTAGGCATTACCCCTGCGGCCGGTTATGTAGATGCAATGGGTGCCTTTTCAATAGGCATAGGTGCTGGGGTTATTGGATATTTAGGAGTAGTGAAGCTGAAAAAGTGGTTAAATTATGACGATACCTTAGACGCTTTCGGCATACACGGGCTAGTCGGTATTTGGGGGTCTCTTGCTACCGGTCTGTTTGCAAATCCGGCAATAAATGATGGCACAGGAATGCTTTATGGCAACCCTGGCCAGCTTGGTATTCAAGCTATTGCCATTATCGTTACCATTCTTTTTTCCGGCTTTGGTACCTTTTTGATCTTTATTTTCAGTTCCTTTATTACCAAGGGTGCCCGGGTAGATGAAGAAATAGAATTGAATGGCATTGATATTGCCTATCACAAAGAGCGAAGCTTTGCTGAAAATTGATCACTTTTGTCGATTCAATAATGAATCAAAGATTAGTCATCCTTTGTTCTAACCAGTGGCATCTGCAATGTTTTTCTTGCGGTCACTTAAATCTTTTAGGATAGCTTCTCGGGGGATGTGATCCCTGGGGGCAGCCGAATGAGTTGATTCATTTCCTGAAAAAGACGCTACCATGGTTCTGCTAGTAAATAATATAGGAAATGGCGAAGGAGCCGAATTAATACGCGAAGAAGTACTTGAGGCTATGTTTGATTAACAAATAGGGTAAAAAAAAGGGTGCTCGTTTTAACTTTAAAGCTTTGGTTAAGTCTAATGGTTGTAGAAATTCTTATTTTTATCAAAAGCGATGCTTATGAAAACCCTTTCAATACTCTTTTTTACCCTATTTCTCTCCATTAGGGTAACGGCCCAACTCGACCCTACTTCCGTCTTCATTCCTATGACGGACGGCAATGAGCTGGCGGGGGATCTCTACCTACCCAATGACACAGATACTTTTCCTACCATCCTCATTCAAACACCTTATAATAAGAACTTTTATCTGTTTAGCGGCTTACCTCTGAGTATCGGTTATGATATTTCTATGAGTGATTACGCCATACTGATCGTCGACTGGCGTTGTTTTTTTGAATCTACCGCTGCCTGCACCCTCGATTTCAATCGGGGGGAGGATGGTTATGATGTCGTAGAGTGGGTTGTACAACAATCCTGGTCAAACGGTAAAGTGGGTACCTGGGGACCTTCTGCTTTGGGGAATATTCAATTCGAAGTTGCGCCATGCTTCTGCACCCGATGTACGAGATCAACATCGGTTATTGGTGGGCCCTTGGACGCATGGCGCGGTTGGGTTGTTACAACAAGGGGAATTGGAGTATCCGGAAGCTGTTTCCTGGAGTGATTCTATCGCTCTGAAGTTTTTTGATTATTATTTATTGGAAAAAGCTAATGGTTGGGAAGATAGTCCATACGTTCAATACTTTCAGATGGGCGAAAATAGCTGGCAAACTAGTGATAGCTGGCCGCCGGATGAGGTTTTTGAACAACCCTTGTATTTGCATGACGATCAATTCATCAGATACGACCCTCCAACTTATGCCTCTGCTTCCCTGGACTACAATTACGATCCGGAAGATCCCTCGCCAACCGTCGGAGGCAGGACCCTTGCCCTCGATCTCGATCAAGGTCCTTACGACCAGGGGCCGGATGTTGAAAGCAGAACAGACCACCTGATCTTTTCCACCGGCTTACTTCAGGAGGCGTTACCGGTGCAGGGAAAGATCAGGGTAACGCTATTCGTTTCTTCTGACCGGATCGATACCGATGTAGTTCTTCGTCTGACGGATGTCTTTCCGGACGGTCGGTCCATGCTGATTGGAGAATCGATCTTGCGTATGCATTTTCGCAATGGCAATACCATAGCAGATACTGCTTACATGGAGCCCGGCGCAGTCTATGAAGTAGAGTTGGAATTCGATCATCTGGCCCATACATTTGATCTCAATCATCAACTTCGTCTGATCATCACTTCTTCCAACTACCCCAGGTACAACCGCAATATGAATACGGGAGGAATTATGTATCCGAATGGAAACATTGACACCTTGGTTGATCCTTTGGTGGCTACTAATACTGTTTTTACGGGGCAGGACTATCCCTCAGCCATGGTTCTTCCCCTTGCAGCCGGAGGAGCGGTTAGCACCTCTGAGCTTAAAAAGACTCCTCTGGATCTGGTTGTTGCTCCAAACCCAACAGAGGGTTTAACTATTATCACAGGCATCGAAGAGTGGAAAGCCATTGAAGTAATGAATCTGCAGGGGCAAACGATTTTCCGGGATCTGGCGGGAGGAATTGGCGATTATCAGCTGAATACTGCTGACTGGAGTGAAGGAATCTATATGGTAAAGGTGGAGCAGCATAATTCGGAAGTTCGGTTAGGGAAGTTGGTAGTAGTGCGGTAGGGCCCATCTATCCAGTCACCTATCCGTATCAACCCACGGTTTAAACCGTGGGTTGATACGGATAAGTGACTGGAATAGTGATTTCTCCAGTCTGTCCACTTTACTAAGGTTAAGTTTATCTATCTATGGCCAGCCCATCACAGATTTCGTAGCCCTATTGCTTATGGAAGTGGGAAGGACTTAGCTGAAGGAAGCTTGTGTCAATACACTAATTAATTGTAAAAGATCAAAATTTAAAAAAACAGATTTTTTATTCCTCGTTGAATTAAATCAATACCGATAGAACCGATAAAAAAGCCGTTGATGCGCAGCAGGATTTCCATATTTTTATCGAAGGCCGTTTTAAACTTTCGGGTTTCGATGGCATCGCGCAATAGTTTCATTAGTATGATGACTAGAAAGTTTCCTCCATAAATAAAAAAAAGAGCCACCGAACTGTGCATAAAAGAGTGTTGGCGGGCCATCAGAATACTTAGGGAAATTACTCCTGCGCCGACCATAAACGGAAGGGCAATTTCCGAGGCCAGGTCTTCCAGATTTTCCTTCATAATGATCATCGCTTTTTCGCCTTTTACAATAAAGAAATAAGCATATGAGAATATGATGATGCCTCCAAAAATGCGGAAGGATTCGAAGTTGATCCGAAAGATTTGAGTGAAGATAGCCTCTCCGAAATAGGCGAAAGATAAACAGATCAAAAACGAAATAATAGAGGCCTGTAAGACCACTCTTGTAAATTGTTGATGATTAAGTTCCTTGCGCAAAGGTTCCAGATAGAGGAAGAGTGCGAAAGGATTGAGCATGGCCAAAAACTCAATGACGGACGAGATCATTTAGGTATTTTGGCGTAAAGCTAATTTATTTTGCTTATTTTTTAATAAAATAGCAATGATCGGCAACAAAAAATGAGGCGTTCGAATAATGAATTCAAAGCCCATCTGGTGGAGCGTTAGTCCAAACATATGATCAAAAGAGACATAAGTAGTGAGGCGGGCCAAGGCGGTAACAAAGCCCCAAAAAGCGGCATAGGCCAAAAAATAGCGATCTACGTGCGGACTGAAAATGGCAAAGGCTAACACTAAATCTAAAATGCCTGCAATATACAGTATTGTTACTGCTTGCTCGTTAGTGACATGCAGATTGGAGATGATCATGTGCACAAAGTGTCCGGGAATAGGGTAGAGGCCCAAAGCATACAATCCATGCCCCACAAAGGTAAAAGCAATGACCAGGCGAAGCAGCCAGGGAAAAAGCTGGAGGAAGTTCTTTCTGACAAGCATAACCAATAGAGCAGGGGTAAAAACCTGGGCCGTATATTCCATCAATTGTGCTGCATGAAAGCCTTTGTCTAGATAATAACAAAAAGCCATAAAAGCCATCAAAACCGTAGATGAGATTAGCAGGATAATACCTATCTTTCCCAATCTTTGATTTAATACCGGAAGGGATAAGGCCGCCAGCAGCAAAATGATTCCCACTGTTTTTCCAAAAAAAGAAATTCCTTCCGCAGTCTCAATACTTGTCACGTACTCAAACCAGCTTTGCTCTGAAAACCAGGCCACCGCCCAGGCAAAGTAGTTCTCATCCAGAAAAAATGCCCGGTAGGGCGCTTCGAAAAATAAGTGTTGATACGCCCGCCCCAACAAAACACAGGCGCATGCAACGTAGAGCAGGGAAGTGGCTAGATTTATTTTGTTGATTTTCATATTTATTCAAATTTGATCTTTACTAACAGAATGGCACCGCTGAACCGCTGAACCGCTGAACCGTTGAACCGCTGAACCGTTG
>CAZHOV010000155.1:0-13540 GCA_964534315.1 uncultured Saprospiraceae bacterium
TCCTATTTTCCTATTCTCCTATTTTCCTATTTTCCTATTCTCCTATTTTCCTATTCTCCTATTCTCCTATTCTCCTATTCTCCAAGTTTCCTATTTTCCCACTTTCCTATTTTCCTATTTTCCAAGTTTCCTACTTTCCTACTTTCCTACTTTCCTACTTTCCGCATAACGCCAAACACCCCCGTCTTTGTCCACAATCACTATGGTAAAATTTCCTTTGGGCAGTACCAGCCTCGTTTTATCTTTTTGATGTTTTAGCTCAATAATATCAATGGGGGCTGCAATCTCCGGTTCTCCTTTTACGTAAGCTTTTACAATAACCGGATAATTAGCTTTTTTGAAGTGTTTTCGTTTTATTTTCACCCAACGATTTCCATCAATTTCCATCAACCAGGTCGGCCGGTTGAATCGGTAGGTTGTTGGAGGATGGTACACGAGTACATCAAAAGGATAGGGTTTAGAGGGGCCTCTGAAAGCAGTTCCTGCTTTGTTCACCAGAACACTTACCTCCTTTGCCTCCACCATTTGATAATAGGGGCTTTCTGAAATTAACTCCTTTTCTGTCAGCGCATCCTGATAGATTGTGAGCGGGTCTATTCCAAACAATTGCTTGAGATGATGAGCCATGTAGCGGTCATTTTTTCGTTTCGGAAAATCGCTTTCCACTGCATGATACCACCCGCAATGAACGACCACTTTTCCATCCGGATGCGTCTTTATAAATCGATCGATATTTCTGGCTTGTTGCAGATCTCGCTCTTCCCCCTTTTGTGTTTTTTCATACCCAAACACTTCGAAGCCAATGGCAATCGCTTCACGCACGAGATTTGCCATCTGTGGCTCTCTGGTGTACGTCCCGGTAAAAGGAGAATATAGCGGATATCCGCGCTCGTTCAGAGAAGTATCCAGGAGATATCGGGAAGTATCAATGAAGTTATTGGTCAGGGTTTCTATCCCCAGGTATCGGTATCCGTTATCCCACAGCAACTGAAGAAGTTTCCTGGTAAAAATGCGGTGTTGCGGTTTCTGGTGCGCTTCACTTATAATGACCAGTTCTTCCGTTTTAGTCCGTTCTTTAAGGTAATCAAATGCATTTACAGCGGAATATTTTAAAAACGAGAGGCTATCCTGGAGTGTCATGGTATCGAGCCCCCATGCTAATCCTA
Source organism: uncultured Saprospiraceae bacterium (assembly GCA_964534315.1). Taxonomy (GTDB): domain Bacteria; phylum Bacteroidota; class Bacteroidia; order Chitinophagales; family Saprospiraceae; genus CAZHOV01. Next base: position 1,167 of record CAZHOV010000155.1, read on the forward strand.
GCTCATAGTGTTTTATCGCTTTGCGATAATCACCGATATAGGTAAAATGGTAAGCCGCAGAAGAATTGCTCAACGCTCCCGATTCTAGCTCCTGCTCAATCTCAGCACTGAATTTGAGTTCATGAAGCGGTACCGATTGACCAGCAACAAGGTAAGGTATGATCGATAAGAAAAGAATTAGAAGTCTCATATCAAAATAGCAAGATAATACACATTTTTGAATAGGGGGCGCTGTAAATTTGTTTTTTAGAAAATTTAATCTCTGGTTGCTTATTCAAAAACGATCGATATGAAACATACCATTCAATTAATCCTATGTGTTGTTTTCCTGATCTTTACAGGTTTCATCACGCTGCCCGCTCAATCTACCGAGTTAAAAGAAATCTATGATCTCCGCTATTACGAGGGAGACTCTGCTGATGCTAACAAGCACAAACTCAATTTATTTATACCGAAAGGTGTAAAAAAGCCGCCGGTTATGCTTTGGATCCACGGCGGGGCATGGGCCTTTGGTGACCGATCCCGGGAGACCCTTCTTGCCCGCAATTTTGCCAAAGAAGGCATTGCTGTAGCTGCCATGAGCTATCGCCTAAGCCCCGGCACCTGGGCTGATCCAAATAAAGATACCGGCATCCAACACCCCGAACATATAAAAGATGTGGCCCGCGCCACCAAATGGCTTTATGAGCATGCCAGAGAATATGGTTTTGATAAGAAAAAGATCATCGTCAGCGGGTACTCAGCGGGTGCTCATCTGGCCGCTTTATTAGTATTAGATGAATCCTATCTACAGGATGTAGGCATGTCGATCTCTGATCTCTATGCCTCTATTCCGGTAGCCGGGGGGTATGACCTGGTCGATTATTACCATAGTCAGGTTAAGGAAGGTGGAGAAGATCACGCTAAAAAGCATGTTAATGCAGCTTTGGGAGATACCTTTGACGATCTGAAAAAAGCCTCCCCCCTCGAATACATACAAAACAGTCAAATTCCCATGTTCGTCGTCTCGGAAACGTATACCTATGACTTTACCTTGCTATTTGAAAATGCAATAAAAGAGCAGCAAGTCAAGCACATTGATTTTTACCACGTGCGGGATCTGGATCATACCGGCCTATACATGGATATGGCCAAAAAAGAGGATAGTGTGCATAAGGCGAAAATTATGGAGTTTATCAAGCAATTGTAGCCCCCAGGTGGAGTACACCTGAATTTCCTGTCACCTTGGAGGTGACTGGAGAATTCTTAGGTGTACTCCACCTATTTTACTTCAACAATTCCTTGGTCTCTCCGACGGTATAGATCTTTCTACCCTCTATGAGTATTGCTTTTGCAATATCATTTCCACGGGCATGTTTGACATCGATATTGATCACTTTACCGTTGTAATATGTCGTTGGTTGCTCGACAACCGTATGGCCAATCACTAATTTGCGGGCGCCATATTCTGCGAGCATCTTTTCTACGATTTCTTCAGGGATGGCCTCCTTTGCGAGGCCGCGATACCAGAAGGGTCCATATTTGCGGTCGAAAACAGCGGCGCCAATAGGGTCGCCCACTATTTCGTCGAGGTGTTTACCTAGATGTTCCCGGGCTGCACGGTTTGCTTCCTGAATAGAGATGCGGTGCTTGACAAATTGAGGGGCAAGTCCGGCATGACAGAACAAGACATCATTGATCCGCACCATTACCGGCTTTGTTCGGAGCCATTTACCCAAAATAGACGCTTCACCGTAAAGGGCTTCATAATCCAGATCCAACAAGTTGCAATTCGATTTATATTTTTGGTCTACATAGCGATAGTCTCCTCTGAGGTTCATTTCTTCATGGTTGCCAATAATGAAGTGTACTTTTCCGCCGGCTTTTGCCGCTTCCTGCTCCAATCGATAGGCTAGCCAAAGGACCTCCGTCACTTGGTTACCCCGGTCAAAAAAATCACCCGCCAATACCAGGTGCCCTTCTCCAAATGTCCAGTCGAATGCATTATCCATAACTCCTGCCTGAGTCAGTAAGAAGGTAAAAGCATCGAGGTTTCCTTCTATATCTGAGATGGCATAGACCTTTTCTACCCCATCATATTCTACCTGTTGCGGTTGCGGATCAATGATTTTAAAATCAAATAATAGATCTCCTTGTTTATTAAAGCAAGCTGATTTAGCCTGGTGGTGTTGCTTGGGAATAACTTCTTTGATCTTATCTAATTTTCCATTGTAACCTTTAATGATGGAGTAGGACTCATAAAATTCATCCCGTTCAAAAATATAGGGACCATCCACATCTGCATAGGGAAAGGAGCCAAACACCTCTTTGATTAGCCCATAGTTCTTGGCTTCGATAGCCAGGTCCAGAGCATTTTTCCCGCTTCTATCGATCAGGTTGGGATTGGCATCGTTGGCTACCAGTAATTTAGCAACGGGCACGTGGTTCCGGGCAAGGGCTTCCATCAAAGCCGTGCGGTTGTTTTCATCCTGAACATTCAGGTCGGCCCCGTTATTGATCAGGAACTTCACAAATTCCGCGTTACCGGTTTTGGCAGCTACAACGATCGGATGGAAGCCATTTTCGGGATGATCCACTCCAAAGGTTTGGATGTATCCTTTCAATTCATTGATATCTCTTTTTTGAAAAGCGGCCTTAAGGCTTTGGCTGTTCAAAGGCAGGCAGGCGATCAGGAAAAATAAGACAAATATATTTTCAATTTTTGGCATAGCTAATAGCGACTTTAAAGGATTCATGGGTTAATTACGGAATAGAACATTACTTTTCGGAAAAAAGTTATCTTCCTCCTTTACAGTAAAGACCTTACTTTTGAAGTTGCCTTCCAAACTGTAAACGTATTTATAAATAACAAAAAGTGTACTATGTTACCTCACATAGGTACATTTTAATAAAAATATAACAAAAAAGGGAAGAAAACAAGGTCTGACATCCTCGTCCAAACCTAACTTTGGCTCGTTCTGACGTCCTCGTCAGAATCCTAACCCGCATTAAATTTTCTTGCCGCTACTCTTTTGCAAGATTAATCAGTAAACCAATAATTTGATTTTCTTTCCCTTCATTTCCCAACTTACAGGATAGAACACGGATTGTTCAGATCTGGCGGATCTTCACGGATATCATTCTCGTTCATTGCACATTCGTGCAGACCACCACTCCCCCTATACCCTATTTCCAGTAATTCCGCTATACCTTTGTACCCTTGTACCCTTTGTCCCCTTATACCCTTTGTACCCTTGTACCTTTGTTCCGCTGCACCGTTGCACCGTTGTACCTTTGTACCGCTTGTACCTTTGTTCCGCTGCACCGTTGCACCGCTGTTCCTTTGTACCGTTATACCTATCCGCTACTACTGGACAACGTCATGACGTCACGACGCCTAATACCTATGCTTCCCTACCGTCCATCCCTCCTTGGCCAGGTATTGCTCGCCACTTTCAACAGCGCCGTCTTCCATTTCAGTGCCCATAGAGTCGTTCCACCGGTTGAGGTAACCGAATAGGGCGATGACGCCCAGCATTTCTACGATTTCACCATCATCCCAGTGTTTTCTGAGGTTTTCGGCAATTTCGTCGGTGACAGCGTTGGGAATAGAGGAACTGGCCAGGGCAAATTCCAGAGCAGCGCGTTCGGCTTCTGAAAAGGCGGGATGTGTGCGATATTCCCATATATTTTCCAACTGCTCCTGCGAGGCACCATAGCGCCCCGCCGCCCGGATAGTATGCGCCTGGCAATATCTGCAACCTGCGACATTGCTGGTGATATAGCCTATTAATCGCTTCAACGCACTCGTCACCCGGCCTTTATTTTCCATTACCGCCTTATTCATTTCAATAAAGGCATACGCAATGCGCGGACGGTGGTACATCGTTTTAATACTATTGGGACAAAAACCTAATGTCTCATTATAGAACAGGATCAATTCCTGCAATTCCTGATCATCTTCCCCCGATTTAGGATGTACTAAAGGTCGTTTCATGGTGGTAAAGTTTGTATTATTAAAAAAACGGACTTGTTGATCGCCAGATGGTAAAGGTACATTTTTTGGGAGACAACCGGAGGACCTAAGGACCAGAGGACCAGACGACAGGAGGACAAGAGGACAAGAGAACTATGCTGGTTGGAACGAGGATGTCCAAACAAGCATTTAGCTTTACCCGTTATACTAATGCCTCTTTGCACCATTGCACCTTTGAACCATTATGGCGTCATGACGCTCTTCTACCATTCAAACTTGGCGAAAATATTGGGGGTGAAGCCGAGCATATAGCGGTTAAAGCGAATGATTTCCGGGTCTTGCAGGCCTGCATTCTCATCGACATAAAACCCTTTTCGTCTAATGTTTTGGCGATTGTACACATTGAAAATGGAAATACCGGCTTTACCCCGGAAAGCACCTGATTGGCTGGAAAAATTGACATTACCGCTGATATCCAGACGGTGATAGGCGGGGAGGCGTGAGCTATTGCGGGGATCAAATGCTATTGCATTATACATATCTCCATTCTCATCAATAGCTTCAAAGGTGCCGGAAGCATCGGTAAAGGGAGAGCCGGAGCTAAAATTCCAATTGACCGAAAAATCAACGTTTTTGAAGCTTAGAACGTGTGTCCAGTTGATGCGATGCCGCTGGTCTTGAAGAGCGGGAAAGTCCTGATTGTTATTGATGCCGGGGAAGGTATAACGCACGCTTCCTATGGTGTAAGACAACCAGGAGGTGTAGTTTTTCCACTTTTTCTGCACTAGAATATCCAAACCCTTTACGGTTCCGGTCCCTTGGGTGTAGGGATTCTGCCAGGGTTCATCAAATTGCAGGTTCAAACTGGTAAGGCCGTCGAGGTATTTTTCATAATATTCTACATCTATAAACCATCCTTTCTTTTGATAAGTAGCTCCCAAACTCCATTGGGCTGCTTTTAACACAGGTATATCCCCCGAAGTTGAAATGGCCCATAATTTTTCGCCGATTCCCAGGTCGTTATTTTGAATCACCTGCCCGATAAACTGCTGGTAATAACCGGCTCCCGCCTTAAGATGCAGTTGATCGTCTTTAAAAGGTTGGTATTTGAGTGCTAACCGGGGCTCCACAAAAGACTGCCGGAAAGAATCAACAAAATTGAACCGGAGCCCCAAATTAATATCTAAATTATTTCGGGACGAAAATCCATAATCGACGTAGAGCGTATTGATCCCTCCCATTAATTCTTCGAAATACTGCTCTTCTATTTCTTCCTCATTCTCCAGCCTGGCGCTCAGCCTGACATTATACCTTGAATTCTGAACTCCAAAATTTAGTTGTTGCTGCTGATCGATCCTCCATTCATTATCCATCCTAAAGGTAAGATCTCCGATTTCATTGAGTTGGTTAAACCGGAACCGGAAGTCAACGAGGGAATCATTGGTGAAGGAAAAGTTGTAGTCGTTGGAATAAGTAGCTACGACCAGCTCAAAATGAGAAGCGATCTTATCACTCCAGCGCCGCTTCCAGAAAAGGTTAGCGCCAAAATTACCGATCTTCAGCCGGTCAGTAGTTCTTAAAAAGAAGAATTCCGAATTAGACGTCAGGCTGTAGTCCAGATTGTCGTCTGCATAGAAGATGCTGATTCCCAGATCATTCTTGGGATTGGGCCGAAAGACCCATTTCAGGTTAAAATCAGTAAAGAAGAACAAGGGGTAAGCCGCCAGTTGACCATTAGAATTAGCTACGTCTTCTTGCTGATCCTGGATTTTACCATTACCAGATATCTGTCCGAATATTTGCTCATAGGTATTGGTTTGGATAATATCGGTAAAGGAACGCCGGAACCCCACCAAAAGAGAAGATCGCTTTTTAAAAAGTGGAATTTGACCATAAAGTTGGGTACTGATCAGATTATGCCCGGCCGCAAATTTCCGGGTTCTGGTATCGGAGGGCTTGGCTTTGATGTCAATGACCCCCGAGACCCTACCGCCGTAACGCGCTCCAAAGTTTCCTCTAAAGACAGATACATTATCCACTACGTAAGGATTAAAAGCAGAAAACATACCAAAGAAGTGACCGGTATGATAAATGGGAATACCATCAAACAGCACCAGATTCTGATCAGCGGTGCCGCCGCGAATAGACAGGTCAGAAGCAGACTCGTCGGTAGCGCTGATGCCCGGAAGCAGTTGTACCATACGTAGGACATCGGGCTCTCCCCAACCGGGTAAGGACTTTATCTTACCCAAATCCATCCCAAAACCATTACCATCATCAGAAGCACCAAGAAGTTGGATCGCTCTGTCTTTCACTTCAACTGTAGTTAGCAGGGCGCTGTTACCTCCCAGATAAATCTTCTTACAGGGCGTATTTTGTAACGCTTTCACTTTCAAAACAACCGGATCATAGCCCACATAGCTAATTTCTATTTCATCTTCCAACCCAAAAGGTCCTTTTAACTGAAAATTACCCAGATCATCGGTAGACACCCCGATACCACTTTTGCGGTGAAACACATTGGCATACATCAAAGGCTCCTGGCTCAAACTGTCCAGGATCAATCCGCAAAGGTGATAATTCCTGGGCTTCCCTATAGAGCGAGGCACGTCGTTTCGCTTCAAAACGATGTAGCGGTCATTGATCCATTTAAATTCGATGGGTTGATTTTGAAATACGGAAGTTAACAATCCATCTAGTTCTGTGTCTTCAGCATTCGCGGTCAATTCAATATCCTCCATAGCATCCGGATTGTAGCTGAAAACAACATCAAAGGTCTCTTCTATTTGGGTCAAAGCAGAAGAAAGGTCTGTTTCGTTAAATTGCAGGGATATGCCAGTAGTCGTCTGGCCCGGGAGCGTTCCATACATGCCGGCAACCAGTCCTAAGGTAATACTGAAGATGAGTATAAATCGGTTCTGCATAATTAAGTAGCAGTAGTGAGGATAACCCAAATATTTTTGAGTTTTTTTTCTATTAAGCGGCAAATCAAAATTACTCTTCCATAATTAAAATCTCTTTACCATTTTCAATACGATAGTTGGCTCCCATTGCTTCGCAGATATTATTGAGTGCTTCCGACAGATTATCGTGCTGAAAACCGCCCCGAAAAGGCTTGGATTTCAGAGGTGTATCAAGCATAACTTTAACGTCGTATTGGCGCTCCAACTCTTCGATCACCTCTTCAAAGGTAGCATTTTCGAAAAAAGAAGCACCGTTGATCCAGTCGGGAGTTGATTTATTGAGTAATTTTCGTTCTTCTACCACTTTGCCTGATAGAATCTTCACTTGATCTCCTTTTTCCAGTGCTTTCTGTACGCCACCAGGAGTTGTTACGTTGACCTGCCCCGAGAAGCAGCGCACCTCAAATGTGTTTTTCCGGGAAACCACATTGAAGCTGGTGCCTAATACCTCAACCGATCCCTGAGACGTATGGACGGTGAATTTACTTCCTTCCACCACTTCAAAAAAAGCTTCTCCTTCGAGGGTTACGGTTCGTTCGTTCTCCCAGGATTTCTCTTTAAAGCTCAATTTAGAAGCCGCGTTGAGCTGCACATTCGACCCCATTGGTAAAACGAACGTTTTCTTCTCTGCTAACGGGGCTACCAGTTGGGTAGAGGAATCTTTGGTCAGCAACGTCAATCCAATACCAATCAAGACTAAAACGACTGCTGCCGTTGCAACCCACCAATATCGACGCAGGGAAAACACTTTTGTGCCAGCTATTTTTTCTTCCGTGGCTTCTTTTACTTTTTCCCATTGCTCACGCTTATCAAAGGCAGGAGCCTCCAGGCTATCTACGGCATCGACGATCCGCTGATAGTCTGCATATGTTTCGGTATTTTTGAATGCTTCCGATTCCTTTTCAGACAATTGCCCGTTGAGCCATCGCCCCAGAAAAGTATCATCCTTAAATAAATCCCTCATTTCGAGCTATTAAACATTATTCATTATACTAACGATCTGATCAGTAAGTACCCTATCAGATCTTTTTCGATAGTTTTCTCAGTTCTACCAATGCCTTATGCATCCGTTTTTCGATTGTTTTCACACTCACCCCCATGAATTCGGCAATCTCCTTGTAGGTCATTTTTTCAATGCGATTCATTAGGAAGACCACTCTGACCGGTTCGGGAAGTTCGTTGATGGCATTGATTAGGGTTTCTTTAAATTCTTGTTCTTCCATTAAAAACTGCGGATTGGGGGCTACTTTATCCTTAGCAATCGTATTCTGGTACTTAAAAACCACCTTTTGATGCTTGGTATTATCTAAAAACAGATTATTGGCCACGGTAAATAAAAACCCGGCAGCCTTGGCAAAGGTTACTTTAGCACAACGCTTCCACAGACGAAGGAAAGACTCCTGGGCAATATCTTCAGCCAGTTCCAGGTCACCACACTTGTAGTAGATAAAGTTTCGAACCTTCTCGGCATGTTCCTCAAAAACAGACTGAAAGACCCTTTCTTCACAAACATTCTTTTTATCGGCTGCCATAAATTGCTATAGTGGTTTGGATCAGCAATGAACCTGTAAGATAGGGAAAAAAGGAGAAGAGGAAAACGGGAAAGGGAGGAAAGTGGGAAATCTGGAAAGTGGGAAAACGGGAAAGTGGGAAAGTTGGAAAATGGGAATTCTGGAAAATGGGAAAGTTGGAAAGTAGGAAATCTGGAAAATGGGAAAGTTGGAAAATGGGAAATCTGGAAAATGGGAAAGTTGGAAAATGGGAAAATAAACCTTCAACTTTAAACGATTCAACAGTTCAACAAATAAACAATCAAGTAAATACACTATCTCCACCTCCATCCTGAATAGCCAGTCCGCTGATGTCAAATTTAGAGGTCATTTGGGTGGAGATCATATAATGCTTGGTTTGAGGGCGTTTGAAAAGATATCCTGACCGATGGATATTGAAATATTGCACCAGGTCTGGCTGAGCGGTGGTCAGGTAGTCGGCTTTCCATTGGTGGGCTAGTTGGAGGATAAGTTTTGCAGCCTTGGGTACAACTTCCCTGGTTACATAAAAATAAGGGACTTTCAGGTGGCCGTTTCTTTTGGTAAGGAATAGAAAGCCCGACATTTTACCGTTTTCGTCTTTGAGTTTGATCAAATAATGCTCAAAGGAGCGATCAACGGATGAAAAAGCATATTTCTTGGCCATCGCATCCTGGGGCGAACCATTTAAGAGCCAGGGGTTTTGGGTGATCCAATTGAGTGCCTCCTTGTCTCTTCTAAAAGCATGTTCGGAATGATGTTTTTGGATAAAAGCATTGGTCTCCTCATCCACCTGCTCCATCAATGTCCAGTGCAGGTTTGGCGATTTTACGGTTCTAAAAAAAGAGGCCAATCCGATCAGGCTGTTAATAAAGATATCCCCTAGTTTTAATAATTCTTTCCACCGTTCAAAAGCGGGTTTTCTGGGGGGTAATAAAACGGCAAGGCAAGACCTGAAATATAGGCGTATTCCCTGTTTTTTAGCAAAATCTTCGAAGATACCCAATTTAAGGTATAAGTTTCTGGCCGCATCGGTAAAGTCGGTAAGGATAATCCGTCCATTCCAGGCTTCATAGGCAGCGGCGGTCAGTTTCTTGGCCAGTCCTTTTCCGCGGGCAGAAGGGTGGGTCCACAAACAACTATACCATCCAATCTTGTGCGGATTACCTTGCTGATCATAGATTTCATCCGGGAGTATGCCCATATAAGCGATCACCTTTTCATCTTCCCAAACGATTATAAGCAGCACGTCTTCTTCATCAAGGGAAGGGTTATTTAGTTGAGAATATGCCCGGTGCTTAGAGATCGGAATATCCGGCAAGGCATCAAATTGCGGCGATTCAATGAATTCAGATAGTTCTTTTCTATGTAAATACTGAATATTCATGTTGAGGTTTATGCGTAGCCAAGTAGTGATGTCGTCACAGGATTTAGTAGAAAGTTAAAATTTGAAAGTTGAGAGTGGAATTTTATCTCCCATTTCACCAAGCAGTTCAGGATAGACCACGGATTCATCGGACCTAGCGGATCTTCGCAAATTTCATTCTCTACTCTCCTTTACTACTCATTATGCTTCATATATCTATTCTTTTTCCAACAAGAGGTGAAGCCTGAACGCCTGAACGAAATTAAGCTTTTCAACTTTCAACTAATCTCCTTTGCGAACTTTTTCCCATTTTCCTATTTTCCAGATTTCCTATTTTCCAGATTTCCTATTTTCCAGATTTCCTATTTCCTACTTTCTTCCCTTTCCAGAATTCCTATTTTCCAGATTTCCTATTTTCCAGATTTCCTATTTTCCTATTTTCCTATTTTCCTATTTTCCCATTTTCCCACTTTCCCACTTTCCAGAATTCCTATTTTCCTATTTTCCCATTTTCCTCCCTTCCCCACTTTCCTACTTTCCAGAATTCCTATTTTCCTATTTTCCTATTTTCCCATTTTCCCACTTTCCTCCCTTTCCATTTTGTTTTTCCCAAACGGAATTTTCACAAGATAATACATTAGATCGGTATGAATAATTGCTCTGGCGGTAAACGGTCCGATTTCCATTGCTGTTCGTTGTAGGTGTTGAGGGTAGATGTCAGCTTTTAGTCCGGCGCCTCCGAAGGTAAGATCGACCAGTTTTTCTTTCTTGTAGATCTGTCGAAAAAAGTTGTTGGTGATTTGATAATCGGTAAAGGGGAAGGCAAAAAAGCGGTAGGGGATATCAAATTTCTCCGTAATGTATTGTAGACTTTCCCGGGTTTGGCGGAGTTGTTCCTCCTCGGGGAGGAAGCGGTATTCGGGATGATCGATACTATGGGCGCCAAAATAGAAGCCTTGAGCAGTGAGGGATTGGATCTGCTCTGTGCTCAAGTAAGGTTTTTCATTGGTTAAATAGGCTTCAAAATCCACTTCCAGCATAGTAGCCAATTCATCCAGGAGTACTTGCTGATCATAGTTTACTGCCAGTAAGTTTTTTTTAGAAGACGTATTGGGAAAAAAATGCTTTTCAAACCAATTGTCAATCTTTTGGACTGCTTTCCTATTGCTTAAGGATTCGATCAGGATACTCGCTTTGCAGCGAAACATCAGTTCTTTATTATCGATAAAGCCGGAATTCAGAAAACAAATAGCTGGCACGCCCTTTCGAAGGAGGATTGGAGCAACGATATCATGAAACTCCCGGAAGCCATCATCAAAACTGATCAGAAAGCTATCCTTTTTCAAGGGTATTTGGTGGTCGAGGTGATGTTGTAGATCGAGCGGATCAATGGGGGTATATTGCTGAAGAAGAAAATCGAGATCTTGCTCAAACTGTTGGGTATTCCGAACGGGGTACAGGTGTTTCAGGTGGGATAGTGGCCGATCGCTAATGGTGTGGTAGAGGGGAAGTATCAGGCGCTGTCCTGACAAACCGGAAAGTATTCCGGTAGGCACTTTATCGGCCATTGGCCGGATCAATTGGAGTAGGAGCGATTTAGACAGAAACTTCCCGGACATGATGGTTCATTCTTACAGTCAGGTAAAAGTACAAACATATTATAAAACAAATTGATTTAAATTAATTCCAATGATAAAAATAAACCAAAATATTTAATATTCAATAATTTCTAAAATCCTTTTTTTATTCCAAAAAAATAGTATATTTGTAGCACAATAAAACAATCAACAATTTGTTTTACCATTAATAAACTTCTTACCTGACACTTACAGATTATAACCAACCACTATTTATTGGGGATTATGAATTGCTGAAATCGTAGACCTTCTACGCATCTTTTGTATTCCATTTATTAACCTAATAAAATAAATCTTATGAGTTACTTACAAAAAGCCACAGAAATGTACAACATGATGGATCAAGGCAATATGATGGATGCCTTTGAAAAATTTTACCACAATGATGTTGTTGTGATCGAAGCTAACGGAGAGACGCGAAACGGAAAAGAAGCGCAGCGAAAAGCGATCCAGGAATGGGAAGAGAATATTAAAGAAATACACGGTGGAGGTACAACAGCTGTCACTGCGAATGAAGAAGCCAAGACCACAGTAGTAGAATCCTGGATTGAAATAACAGACAAACAAGAAAACCGATGGAAAATGGAAGAAATCGCCGTTCAAAAATGGCAGGATGATCAAATCATCGAAGAACGATTCTATTACTACATACCCTATGAAATGCAAAAAATGATGATGGAGCAGGGCCAGTAGTCACGTAGTCACGTAGTCACGTAGTCACGTAGTCACGTAGTCACGTTTAAGCGAAAAACGAAATTAGTATTTAATTGTTTCCTTTTAAATACATCGTTACTATGCTACGACGTGACTACGTGAAGGCTAAAAAATATGGTTCTTTGACAAAAATTGTGGAAAAATGGAATTTCAAAATATTATTCTTTTCAGCCACAAGAGCATTCAAAGATTATTATTTTTCATTCCACC
>CAZHOV010000156.1:0-2163 GCA_964534315.1 uncultured Saprospiraceae bacterium
AGCCATCCTCTTAGAGATTTTTTTGTTTTGAGAGAGCTGTTTTTTCTATGAAAATCTTCGATTTTCATAGAAAAAACAGCTCTCTCAAAGAAGAAAGTTTGGTGGCTTATAACACCAAAGGTGCTATGAGACACCCTCTACCTATTATTCGGATTTATAAATCATTTATTACTTTAAACGAACCGCTGACTTCAACATCTCTCGGCGGGCTAACTGCTACGTTTTGCAACGTTGCCTCAAACGTGCCAATAATAAAATCCCCCACATCTCCGTATTCTGACACCAAGAAACTATCAAACCCCATTTGATTCGGACTAATGAGTTGCCAATTATTTTCGCTATCGAATAAAACGTCCACGACAACACTGTTACTGTAATCACCAGCTGTCAGCCCGATAAAGCCAAACCCAATAAACAGGTCATTCCCCCCAGAAACTTCAATGAACGTGACATTGTTTACAGAATCGTTGGTAATTCCAAGCAAGACATCGGGGTTTGGATAAATCTTCGTAACACCATCAACAGTCAATTCAATAAATTCATCCAGATCTTGCTCGCAGATATCAATAGTGCCAAGGTCAGTGAGTGTGCCCGGAGTAGCCGTAAAGACCTCACTTTGGGTCAAATCATCCACATTAAACCCCTGGATTTCAATAGTTGAGGTAGAGGCACAGGTAGTTAGGAAAAAGTCAAAGGTGGTGCCATCGATGTAAAAATAGCTATTCTGTCCGTCAAAAGAAGCTACGATCACCCCGTTGGAAACAGCTACCCCTTCACAAAGAAGTTCCCCCGTTATTTGGGTATTATTGGTGTTTGGATTAGTAACAGCGATCGTACCCAGATCGGTATCGGTCTGGAAAGGCCCGACTTCTTCTGAATAGATCACATCTCCGCAAATATCGAATAACTCAAGGATAAGGGTTTCTCTTGCCGGCACAAATCCGCTGACTACACCATTTAAATCGGTATAACCCGAACCACAACCAACATCTTCCAGGCTAATCACTACCAGCGCGTTGGGTAGGGGATTGCCGTTGTCATCTTCCAGTGTAAGGGTAAGGGTAACGTACTCCAGCGGAATATCACAATTCCAGAAAGAGAAGTGGCTTACTTCACCCACATACTGGCCACCTTCTTTTTGAGCAACCGATTCTTCTACCCAGATGCCATAGTCTTCGTGGTAGGACCAAAGGATGATCTCCTGCGGTGCTCCAGCCTGCATACTGGCAGGGATATCCATTTTCAGAGTCGCAGTAGCACCCTCTGCAATATTCAGGGGCTCTCCCGACGGGCTTTCCAGTTCGACGGCCATCATACCATAGGTACCCAGGGCAACTTCTGCATTAGAGGTACTCGCTCCGACCCCCTGAAGGCTTCCCGGCATTTGATCGAAGGTACTAAGGGCGGAGGGATCCATCCACTTGGCAGCAACCTGCACAGCACCCGAATATAGGGTTCCATCTGCTCGGCGAATACTATTGGGGTTAAAGTCAATGGCCCCTCCTTCCGGAAGGTTGACCTGTCCGCCCTCTTCAGCATTAAAAGATAGATCGAAGCGCTTTTCCAGCAACTCTATTTTGATCCGATTTTGGGCATTGGCTTTGGGTAAAAATCGACGGCTACCTTCAAAGTAGCCCTGCTTTTCTACCTTCACCAATGTACCGTATTCATTCAGATCTCTATTGTCAAAAAAGAAGTGGCCGAAGGCATCAGTAAGCACCGTTTGGTTGCCTAGCTGGACAAGCGCATCGGCAACAGGTTGGTTTAACTCATCTACGACCTGCCCCATAATATCGCCCTTGATCATAGACACCTGAGGCTCATAGCCTTCAATAACCGGCGGCTCAGGAATCGTGTCGGTAATAGTAACATCTTCTACATCTTTTCGGCAAGATGCCAAAACCAGCATAAACAGAAATGCAAATAATCCAATTTTTCTCATGTCTTTAGGATTTTTTTTTGGTTAAATCCCTTCAATGCGCATTGTCAGGAGGTGATAAATTTCGCTTTTCAATTACTAAAGCATGAGATTGGAGAAAACGCTGCATGGGGGGTTAGATTTTTTTTCGGCGAGGTTTTAGGTGTGGCACACCTAAAGGTGTGCCACACCTATTGCCAAAAAAACCAAAACTACCAAATCTCCCAGCTAATTTAACTTAACAT
>CAZHOV010000156.1:2173-13527 GCA_964534315.1 uncultured Saprospiraceae bacterium
TTAACATTAAGCATTGGACCAGCCCCAGAGATGAGCTCGCTCTACTAAAACCGCCTGGAGAAAGCAACACCAATACCGACCGTCTGCTCCCTGGTTTCGTAGGGAAATACGCTAAAATTCGTGCGCCTGTTGATCTTCGGCTTCTTATTGGTAATCAAATTATAACTGCTCAAAATGAGGGTACTGGTGCCCAAGCCAATATTAAAATACGAAAGGGTGCGGGCATCACGCCCAAGGTTTTCTGAATCACTTAGCATCAACACGCCCATCAACGCCTGACTGGCTCCGGTTAGCACACCAATACCCGGTACAACCTTATTCGTACTTCCTTTACCTATTTGCATAATATTGATGGTGTTGAAAGCCATATTGGCGCCCCCCAAAACAGATGAGGCAATCCCATATTCGGTAGAGATGGTGGGCTGTGGCGCCGGCTGCGGATTAGGGACCGGCCAGTAAGAAGGCTGAATAGTGGCTAATTCCTCTACTGTCAACCCATTTTGACCTGCCCAGGCCAGTAAGGCTGGATCATCCATCTCATAGATGTAGCTATATTGATATTCGGAATTGATCCTTTCTGCAAACGCCCGGCCGGCAGTCTGCTCTACAAGGTATCCTACCGCACAGATATTTCCCGTTTGGTCAATAAAGCAAGGTCTTCGCCCATCCGGATAATCATAATTGCAGGGAAACTGCCCATCCTGCCAATAGTCCTGCAATAAGTCTAAAACACGCTGACGATTGGATAGTTGAGCCCTTCCCAAATGATCCGTCGGCTTAACTCGAAGCATCTCCTCTACATACGCCAAATGCGTCTGTATGCGAAAGTTTTCATCATAGGTATCATCGGGAACAACCCCATACTTTTCTATAAAACTTTTATTGCCAATAACAGCATTGATAGCATCCGGATCAGCAGTATTGGAAGCTTCCTGGCAACCCGTGAACAATAAAACGACAGATAGTGCAAGCAAGATTAATGGTTTCATAAGTCTATATTTAGCTTTCAATATTGGTATACCTTTAATTATTTAGCTAATACGGTTGGAAGATAAAAATGGTGGGTTACTAGCAATGTGCAATGTGCAATGAAGAATGAAGGGCCCCACCAGCTAAAGCTTGGTCCAAAATGAAGACTACCTGGCAAGAACACAATTATCAACCCACCATTTTAATGGTGGGGCAAACCCAATGATCCCCAAGCGTAAACGTTCGCCTGGCCATTCGGGGAAAAGATTGAAAACATAAGGAGGAAGGCTGTTAAAACGGTTGGTTGATAAGAAATTTGACAAGTAAATAATGAAAAATCATAAAGGTTGATTTCCAAAGCTTTACAGAAAAGGTAGATATTAGAATGAGGAATAAAGTTCTTTCACCCATGCAGGAATTCAGAGGGGAATTTCTTTCAGCAGCTTGCGCTGCCAATTATTCAATATTAACTGATGGATGCGAACCGGTAACTACAAACCGAATAATACTCCTCTCCAGGCTTCAGGATCGTATCTGGAAAATCGGGCTCGTTGGGGCTATTGGGTAAGTGCTGGGTCTCCAGACAAAACGATTCGCGGGCTTTGTAGACCTTGCCTTGCTTGCCGATGTCTGTTTTCGCACCAAAATTACTGCTGAAGAATTGTATACCCGGCTCATTGGTATATACGTTCATAGTCCTGCCCGATGTGGGTTCTACCACCTCGGCGGCCAGGATAACTTCAGTATTTTCCTGATTTAACACCCAATTATGGTCATAACCTCCGGCAGCCTCTAATTGCTCGAAACCTTCCTCTATGCGGCTGCCAATAGTAGCGGGCACCCTGAAATCTAATGGAGTATGTTGAATATCCGCGAAATGACCTCTCGGAATTAAATCCTTATCAATAGGAAGATAACGATCCGCATGAATGGTGAGTATGTGATCGTTTACGGAGCCATTGCCAGCACCTTTTAAGTTAAAAAAAGAGTGGTTGGTGAGATTGACGGGCGTGGGCTGGTCAGTAGCCGCCCGATAGGTGATCTTTAGTTCATTATTATTGGTAAGGGTGTAAAGAACAGTCACCTCTAAATTACCGGGATACCCTTCTTCACCGTCTGGCGATAAAAACTTCAGTTCCAGTTGCTGCTCATCTAGCTGATTCGCTTCCCACACCTGATTGTGAAACCCCTGAATACCACCATGTATATGATTGGTGTCTTCATTTTTTGTGAGTTGATAGATCTGATCGCCTATTTGAAACTGACCACCTTTTATACGGTTGGCATAGCGGCCAACGATAGCACCGTAATAGTTATTTTTGAGTTTTAAATAATCATCGAGGTGGTCATAGCCTAGTACAATATCTTCATAATGCCCGTTCTTATCGGGCACCCAAAGACTCACAACACGGCCTCCAAAATTCGTGATTTCAGAGTACAGGCCGTTTTTATTTTTAAGACTAAAAAGCTTCACCTCCTTCCCCCCGATTTTCTTTCGAAATCGGGAGGGATCAAGAGGTTGGAATGGATGACTTAGCTTTGAGTTAGTATCATTCATAGGCCATTACATAAAAATACTACTCCGACCGCAAGTATTTTCTAAAGACGGTAGTGTACCGGTCGCCAAATTGCAGCGTAGTAATATCATCATAATCAATTGATGTAGGTTCCTTTTCATACAATCCTGTTGCATCAAAAAAGTGAATGCTCACCCGATCACTATGTACTTCGCGGATGGGACCAATATTGAAAGAAGGTTCGTCCAGGTCTTCGCATTCTGCAATCACATGGTAATCCTGTTCCTTTAAATCTCTGAAAATCGTTTGCCAAGAACTTAGATCCAGGTCAAAATCGATTCCCAGATCGGAATCCAATACCCCTTCTTTTTCCAGTATGTTCTGCTGAGCATGCTCATACTTGGAATGGCGAATCTCTTCAACATCGTCTTTTAACATAATGGCAAATCCGTTTAAACGAAACTCATCTTCACGTTGAAGCAAAAGAAATTCGTCGGATTGTTTCACCAAAAAACCTCCCATAGAGGCATCGCCTTCTGTAAAAGAGCGATCAATACGGATCAAATCCTGATTAGCAATATGATCATTTAGTTGTTGCTCGTCTAACATAATTAAATTTTTAGTCTGACAAATATAATTTTTATAAAAAAAATGTTTGATGACCAGTAATCGATAAAATGATGATTTTCTTCACTCGAAGCTAAGAAAGAGCATCAATATTTATCATCGATTAGCATTTTTGATCACTTTTATAGCAAAGAAACGCTTTTTGGGTTTGATTTGATCGGTCAGATGTAAAATTTGTGAAAAGACTGAAGTGATTTCATTTTTTCTAATTGTTCTCCAACCCTATAGATAGTACTGGTATCTTTTGTGATCAGGTAGGTTTGTCCTTCATGTTCAAAAGAGAGAAAAAAGCCAAGCGGCTCTTCTAAGGGAATTTCTCTTTTTTTCTCCCATTCAAAGTATCTTTTCCGGTTGATTTCTTTGTCGAAAGGAATTTCCCAGACTTCAAATTGGTCCTGATGAGGAGTTTTGTCTATTTATTTTGGAATTGGTACTATCCTGCTCACTCAAATAAAAATAATACAGCGTGTCTTTTTGGATCACTATTTTATTGGAATGAATTTTTACAGACAAGCCCTTTCCCTCACCCCAACTGCTCCATCAAATACCGCTGCTGCTTGGCCTGAATCTCGTCATTGGGTGCAGTGGAGGTGATCTGGTATAGGCCCTCTCCTATTTCTTCTACCTTGGGTGGATGAGCAGGTACCGACCAGGGACATTCGCGCATCAATCGTTCAATCTGGTGGATCCCCTGAGCCCCCTTATACCGCACCTGAAACGTAAAGGGCACCAATGGGGTTTGCTGCGCAGCCTTGGTAATCACCACCTCCCTGAGCAGACGGTAGGGAACAATGATGAGCTCTCCATTTTCGCCCTTGAGTTGTAAACTGCGAAGCCTGATCGCTTCTATGGTACATTGCTGATTGTCGAAGCGAAGCTGATCGCCCACAGCGGCATCGTGGTCGTAGCGAAATAATAAACCCGGCAAAAAATCCTGCCACCACCATAGAGTAACACCAAAAAAAAGTAAGACCATGATCAGTGTAACAAGAGGGGCTTGAAGGAGTAATTCATACATAATAAATACACCAAACAAAAACCAACTCACCAGCTCAATGCGAAAAAGTGCCTGCAGCCATCCTTGCTGCCGCTTTTTACTCTTGATCAAAGGCAGTACAATGGACCGAAACAACCGGAATCCTAGCAAAATGATGATTGCCAGAGCCAGGAATATCAATAACAGGGTCAGTGAAAAGCCTTGCAGTTTGATCATAATATCCCCCTTTCTTTTAATACATGCCCAAGGTAATACCGGATGACAGGCTTCAATTCCAGAATTTCCCGGTTGTGGCGCACCAACAACCGCGCTTTCTGCAACTCATCAATGCGGTCTTCTACCCAGACTTTGCCTTCAGATTGAAATAACAACGTAAATCGCGACCGGGATAAAGCCTTATGTAAATATAACTGCATCAAAACAAAGTACCAAAAGGCTTCTTCTAACTCCGGGAAATCAATGGGCGCAATATTGCCGTCGAGATTCAAAACCCCGTATTTATCTACGCTGATCTGCGACTGCCACTGCCATAGAGCCAGGCCTACATTACCCTCCGAGCTTTTATGGAACCGGTTGGTCAGCCGCTGCCAGTCCTTTTCCCCCAGTTTATTCTCCGGCTTTCCGTTAATGGTCATTTGTACGCCTCCGGTTTTATGGCGATTCAGAAGCACTTTATTCAGGTTAATCCTTGAAAGAGGTGAGAGTAAAATATTGCTGACAATAGCCCGGTCTATAGAGGTATATTCCTGTAAATGTTTAAGTGTATCCTGCCCGGCGGTAAAGAAAAAATAGTGCCGCGAACTAAACTGCTGAACGGTTTCAATAAGCTGCTTTAATGCCCGGTCTCCATCAGATTGCTTTAACCACCACAACTCAATATCTTCCATCAAGATACAGCTTTTGGGGGGCATTTTTTGTAAAATACTGGTAATAGAGCCCCGCTTGCCACTCGCTTCCTCAAAGGCTTTTTGTAAGGCTCTTGGAGCCGAAGATCCTCCCAGTGGAGGAACGATTCGAAGTACATTTCGCCCGCCAATCCGGGAGGCGGCATATTCCATAAAAAAACTCTTCCCTACCAGTGGCTCTCCGGTGATCATTACCCCACCGGTCATTCCTTCATTTAAGAACCGGATGGCCTTATTCACTTCCTCCATTTCTTTTCTGCGGCTGTAAGCAGTGCGCCCCAGGTTGAGGTGCTTACCCGAAAATAACTGCCGATAGTAAAACGGCAGTTGGGTCTCCACCGCATAATCAGGGCTCACCGACTCGCTGAATTCCTGCAAGCTGTCGCGATCGCTATGCAGTTCGGTAGATGGCGTATCAAAAACAACGGCGGAAACATCTTCCCGCTTGCGGGCAATAAAAAGAGAGATCCCCCTGCTCCAGTCTCTGTAGCGCTTATTGAATGCCTTACCCCAGTTTCTCAGACCATTGCGTCGCCCACGCTTTCGAATATATTGCGATAAGGTCTCCGCCTGCTCGGCAATTCGGGTTATCTGCAGAACAGCATCAGTAGCTTCAAAACGTTCTTTCATTTCTGCTTTGAATCCGTCAAAAACGCTTTGAGCATTTTCGATGAGTTCTTCCAGATCATGTTCGGATTTTTCTAAAATGGCGGACACTTCGTCAAAATCTTTTTCTTTTCTGGCAACATCCAACCCGTAATTCAACAAGTTACCGTGGTTATAAAGGCTGCCGCTGATACTGTTCAACTGCTTGCGCAGCTGCGTCAGCTGATCCTGAAAAGGCGTAATAAAATGGGTATCGACCAGATAATTGGCAATATCGCTGATCGATAAATTGATCACCTGTATGCCCGGCCCCTGATCCTGCCTGAAATCTTCCCAACTATCTGGCGCCATCACTTCCACCTCTGCAGGTAGCGGATAACTCAATTGCTTCATGGCCTCCATAAAACGCCATAAGACAGAAGGAGTGTTGTCTAGATCGGCTTCTTCCTGATACAACTGACCCGTATTCAAGTCCTTTACCGTACCTTTTTTAAGATCTTTCTTAGCAGCTTCAACAGCGAGTTGCAGCTTTTCCAGTTCATCCAGTATCTTGCTGGCATAACCATCCCACAATTTATCCATCGACTGCTCTTTATGTTGATGCAACCAGCAGGAAGCATGAGTGAGCTGTACATCGGTTTCAAATTGCCGGTGGAAAAGGCCTTGATTCTTAGCCCAGTAGCTGCTAAAATTCTCAATGTCTTCAGCTATTGACCTTAAGGTAGACCGTCTCACGCGCCGCTTCTCTCTTGTCATTATCCGGTTGATCGCTTTTAAACTTTGGTTTTCTACCAGGCGATTACAGATATTACGGTCGTTATTTCGCAGCTCTACCGTGGGTTTTTCCAGCAGATTATCTAATTGCCTACGCAACTGTTGAAATTTAGGCCTCAGCTGTTTTCTCAAATCCGGAATAAACGTATCTTTTTCTTCGCCTTTGGCATCGTTAAGCGCCAGTTGCTGGAATATTTCGCGAATCGTTTTGGCACTAAAATTCAAAAGGAACGCATTGGCCAGCCCCATTGACCTCAAGGACTCCAACAACCGTTCCCGCCCCTCAACAGAATGGAAAATAGTCAATGCCTTACGTAAAGGGATTTTTTGAGTTTTCCCATTCTTATTTTGGTTGGGAATGGCTACCCTCGCAGGCATCCCGGCTATAATATTTGTCCTTCGTTTTTCGTAATCTGAAATACCCTGGTCCAAAACCTTTTCTAACAGCCCTATTTCTTCCGCTCTAAATTCATGGGAAGAACCCGAAATCTCAATCAAACTCTGATAGCGTAAATCGTGGAATTTGTTCGGCTGTTGCTCCAGTTTTTCCAGTAAGTTTACTATGTATTGCTCCAATTCCGCCACCCATTGTTGGTAATGTTGTTGGATTATAGCCAGCGTATGATTGGAAAAATCGCTGGCAGCTTCGCTTAATTGCTGATCTAGATTCTGCACCAGCCCAGCCAGTTCTTCCTTTTGAGGTAGCTCAAGTGATACCAACTGCTCGCTCTGATCCGGTTCATAATCCTGCTTGCGCTCCAGGTTTTTTAATCCCAGTTGTGTCGTTTCAAAGGTGGAGGAGGCTTTGACCAACAGGGTGGTCGCTATAATATTCACCAAATCGTTGGTTCGCCGCACAAAATCAGCTTCTTCTCCGGGTTTGATCTTGGGAATTCCAATAAAGATCAGGTCTGCCTTGGCGGAAATCATCTTCATCAATTCATAAAAAGGCTTTAGCTCTACCGAGTTATTGATCACCTTAATCTCTGCATCTACCCGAAATTCATCTAATAACAATTGTATGCTATTCTCGATAATCCGCCGGTCCACATTAAAATCATTAACCAGCAAAACTCTGATCCTGGCATTTCTCCATTCCGGAGAGCTACTGATAAACCTGGCCAGATGAAGCATCAGCTCCGCGTTATTACTGATCCCTCTCCACCACATATCGATCATTTCGCGGTTTTGAAAACCTACCCGTTTATCATAATCGAGGTAAAGGACATTATAGTCCAACTTGATTAGCTTTTCGGTCATTTGGGCAAACCAGACCGGATTCTTGGTGTTTTTAGCCCACCCCATGAGGATGGTATTAGGGTCTAGCCCCGAAAACCCAAAGGTGGTTGCCAGCATCTCTATGCCCTTATAAAGGTTGTTGACCTCTATGCGCCGACCGAAAATACCGTATTTCTGAAGAAGTTCGTCGCTGACGTTCTGCTTATGCTTGGGGAAGAGCGTTTCGGCTTTCTTGTTCTCAATAAGATCGAAATTGGTGACGATACCTACCTGTCCGGCAATAGACTTGGCAAACTCTACCAGGTGCGGTCGGGCCGAGGCATCCCCACTAAATAGCATAATATTGGGCTTCCAGTTGCGCTTGTGGTCTTCCACCACTTCCATGCGCTTCAACCCAGGTTTCACTATCGTTGACCATACACTTTGCCAAACGTCTCCCGTTCCCAGACTGATCTGTTTGCGCTGCAACCAAAGAAAGATCCCGCCAATTAGAATGAAAGCAGCAACCATTGCAACCATATCTAGCTTAAACATCACCGTAAAAGTCGCTATAAAACCAATCAGCCCCACCCACCGACTCACTTTAAAGGTCGGTTTGAAATCAGAACTGGCCCAGCTTTCCAGGAAGAAAGAAATATTGATAAAACCATAAGCGGCCAGATAAAACATCGAAACAATGCGGGCGATGAGGTCGAGTTCTCCAATTAATATCCCCGCTTCGGATATAAGGACCGTCAAAATAAGGGCGTTTCGCGGTTCTTTATTGCGGCCCGCACCTTTGGCAAATAACCTGGGACTGATCCGATCGATCGACATGGCCTGCAGGATACGTGGCGCTCCTAAAATCCCTCCGATAGCAGAGGAAAGCGTTGCTCCCCATATCCCTGCAATAACAGCCGGACCGAAATAGGCAATCTTAGAAAGAATATTGTAATCGGTGAGTAATAAGTCCTGATCCACCGTAAGCCCAAGGAAAATCGCTAATCCGACATAGACGAAAAACCCTACCGCAATAGCCAGTATCGTACCGATCGGGATATCTTTTTTGGGATCCTTTAGATCGCCCGACATCGCAATTCCTGCTGTAAATCCGGTAACGGCCGGGAAAAAAACCGCAAAAACAGCTTCTAATGGTACTGTTCCTTCTCTTCCAAAGGGTGGAACAGCATTGACAACCTCACTACTTCCCTGACCTATAAAAATAGAAACCAAAGATAGCGCTATAGCCGTTAAAATGATAAACTGCGTTTTGATAGCAATGGACGTACTTATAAAGGCAAGGATCGTCAGCACCAGAAGGGATAAACTACCGGTCATCCGGTATCCGTTCGTATCCGTACTGATGCCTAGATATGCATTGAAACTTTCCGCAAATCCCACCAAGTACAGGGCTATACTCATAGCTGTTCCGACAAACAGGGTCAACCCGATAGCTCCTCCTATGGGCAAGCCCAGGCTTCGGGAAAGCATATAATAGACTCCTCCTATCCCTACCTTCCTGTCAGTAGCTACCGAGGATATGCTCAGTCCCGTACAAACGGATATGACATTGGCTATGACAACAATGAGGATACTTCCCCAAAGGCCGGCATTACCAACCACCCAACCCATACGGAGGTACATGATCACGCCCAGGATCGTAAGGATGGATGGAGTGAACACACCATCAAAAGCCCCGAATTTCTTTTGTCTACTCATGAAGTAGCTGTTTCTGGGACAAAGGTAACGAATATTAGGGGGGGCTCAAAACATCGGTTAATAGATGGTAGTGTTATCTCAAAATAGTAATATCTCCTTTGATCAATGTGCTTTGCCGATTCATTCTGAAAAAATAATAATAAGTTCCCTGAGGCAATGGATTAGCATTATTATTTGATCCGTTCCAGGAGTTATCGTAAGGAGATTTATAGTAAACCACATCTCCCCATCTATTGAGAATGATTAATTCGTTATTGGGATGTTGTTCAGGAAACTGTTCGAGAATAGGAAATACAAAATAATCATTTATTCCATCTCCATTTGGGGTAATGGCATTGAATGGTTTGTCTTTAATGAGAACCTCGACATCTGCGGTGTCACAAAGTTCGGGGCATAATACACGACAAACAGTATATTGAAAATTGACATTGGAAATCCCAATAGGAGAGAAAGAAATCACACCTTTGTTGACAGCTGGAAACTCCATTGCATTAGGAAAATTTAATAGTTCAATAGAATAATCCCCAAAGTTAGTCGGTATCTTATCATTCTCTAAAACATCTATCTCTACTGAGGTTTCAGCTTCTTCTATTAAAAATGCATCATCTATTGTAGTAAAAGAAAACTGCCGGAATACTCTAATTTGATCCTGGTCATAATTAGGGCACTCATTCGTAGAGAGTGACCAGGTAAAAATATTATTTCCTTCAGAAAGATTGGAGAAAAGCATTTCATTCATGGATATCTCCTGATATTCAAGGTCGGAATGGAAACTCCATTCTCCAGTGGCGGAATCGGGTAAATTCCCTACCAGCAGTACAGAGTCCGTACAAATCTCAGGATCACCTGTAATGTTGGCAGGAACCAGCTCAGGATTTAGCTCGAGCGTAAAAGTATCGACAATCTGGACGCCCGATTGATCCGAAATGGTAACGGTATAGGCTCCACTATGCAAGCCGCTTAGGTGTTTGCCGGTTACTCCATGACCCCAATTAAATTCATAGGGAGCTTCTCCTCCGGATAGTTCGAGCATTATGGCTCCCATCCCTTCCATAATACAAGGACCATCAGAAATAGAAACAAACTCTAATGCCAAGGCATTTGGATCTGAGACTTCTATTTTTATATTTTTTGTTTGAAGGGTAAGTCCTGGGAATTCAGGATTTTTAATGTAGCAAACATAATTCCCTGTATCCTGTAGCTGGATGTTATAAATCGAAAGTTTATTTACAAAAAGGGAATCATAAAATATACCGTCTTTTGACCAATAATAAACATTGCCATTCACGTCTTGATCGAATCCCAAATCTATCACCAGATCACTGCCTTCATTCGTTGAAATAGTGGTATCATCGAAAACCAACGCTTGAGGGGAATAATTATAATAGAAGTTTGCATCAAATACATGTTCATTTAAGAAAAGGTCTTCAAAAGTCAAGTAATTACTATGAAAAATAAGTGCTTGATATCCGAAAGAATCCGGGAATAAGGGCAGGGAGTCAAATAAGTTGTTTTGACCAAAGACCCTTTGGGGTTTTAACAAATAGTGAGGAGGAGCAATAGAATCTAACATATTATCACCAAATGAAATAACTTGAATGTTGGGACAATTTACAAGGTTGGGAAAAAACCCCTCTAATTTATTTTGGTGTACGGTGATTTCAAGAAGCGATGATAAGGAAGAGAAATTAGGAATAGTCCCCGTTAAATCATTTTCTCCTAATCGAAGTTGTAATAAGAAGTCTAAATTATTAAAATTCGGAATACTTCCTGTAAAGTTATTCTCCGAGAAATCTATACGAATTAGCTTTGGAAGGCCCGAAAAATTGGGAATCGTTCCAAATAGATTATTCTCAAAGAGCTCCAGCCTTCTTAATTGAGGTAGATCTAAATCAGGGAGCGTACCTTCCAGGTTATTTTGATCCAAATGAATTTCTTCCACACATCCTTCATCCGTCAGCGTTATTCCATACCAGTCCGTTATTGGTTCACTTAAGTCCCAGGAATTTACCCAATTATCTC
>CAZHOV010000157.1:0-13300 GCA_964534315.1 uncultured Saprospiraceae bacterium
ACTCGAAATAAAATTGTTTTATTAAAAAATTAAAAATTCGTATTGAATTATTAACCTAATGATTAATTTTCAAATAAAATTTTTTGAGGACCTTACCCTTCCGGAGCTTTATGAGGTGTTGGCCTTGAGAGCCCTGGTATTTGTTGTCGAACAAAAATGCCCGTATCAGGATGCTGATGGCTTGGATTTCCAAAGTGTTCACATTTTGGGAAAAGGAGCCGGGGCACAATTGCTTGCTTATGCCAGGATCATTCCTCCGGGTGGAGCATATGCCGATAAACTAGCCCTGGGAAGAGTCGTTACCCATCCCGAAATTAGAGGAAAAGGAATTGGCAGGCAATTAATGACCAAAACGTTGGAAATAGCTGAACAGCAATTTGGAAAGATTCCCATTCAAATATCTGCTCAGCAATATCTAATCCAATTTTACGAGTCGTTGGGGTTTGTGATCAATACCGATCCTTATCTGGAAGACAACATACCGCATATTGGTATGATAAGGCGATGAAAAGGCTGAATCTAGCTCATTAGAGTCTGATGTGCGGCATCGAGCAGTGCTCTCACCTTTTCGGATGTTGGCCCTTGAGCGTAGACGCGGAGTACGGGTTCAGTGCCTGAAGGACGAATCATTACCCATTCATCTTCACTTAGGAAAAATTTGAACCCGTCTATATTTTCAATGGAAATAACCCGGTAGTCTCCTAAAGATTGATAGGGCTCGATGTTACACTTTTCTATGATTTCCCGTTTTTTGGATTCATCCAGGTGGAGGTCATCTCTATCATATGCGAATGAACCAACCAGGTTATAAACTTCCTGAATGAGGCTTTTCAGCGATTTACCCGATTTGGCCATGAACTCAAGGATAAGTAGAGCTATCCAGACCCCATCTCGTTCAGGAATGTGTCCTTTTACAGCAAGACCTCCGGATTCTTCGCCTCCAACGAGCACATCTTCCTGTATCATGATCTCAGCAATATATTTAAAGCCTATTTTTGTCACCTGAAAATCTAGCCCATAATGTTCGGCCAGCTTTTTCATCTTATTGGTTACAGAGAAGGTAACGACGACTTTTCCAGTCAGGCCTTTTTCATTATGAAGATAGTAGAGCAGTAAAAGCAGCAGGTGATGAGAATCGACAAATTTACCATCCTCGTCATACATACCGATACGGTCAGCATCGCCGTCGTTAGCAAAACCAACGGTGATCGAGTTGTCTTCTGCGATCAGCTTAGAGAGTTCTTGCAGATTTCGATGGATGGGTTCCGGGGCCTGACCTCTGAATGAAGGGTTGTCATCACAGTGTAGGGCTACGACGTTGGGAAGTAGTTTTTTGACAGCCCTTTGGCCGGCGCCATACATAGCGTCATAGGCGATTTTCATACCTGAGTTTCGAATGGCATCCATGTCGAAATGGGCCTCCACGTGATCTATATACATCCTCTCCAGATCTACTGTTTGGAGTAATCCTTCTTTGTGAAGCGTGTCGATTGAAGGTAACTCCTTCATGGGTTGTTCGGGAACTAACGCTTCTACTTCAGCAATTTCTTTTGGGATGGTAGGGCCTCCAAAGCTGGATTTAAGTTTGTAACCATTGTAGGAGGGAGGATTGTGACTTGCAGTGATCACGATCCCCATATCTGCTTTTTCTTTAACCACGCCCAGGGAAACCATAGGGGTGGAGACAAAGCCTTCAGCCAGGCCAATTTCTAAGCTATAAGCACCAAAAACCTGGGCAGCTGTTTCAGCAAATAGCTGACCTGCGAACCGACAGTCATGCCCAATAATGACCTTTTTAGCCCCTCTTTCCTTGAGCCATTTTGCAGTAGCTTCGGCCACTCTTTTTACATTATCTACCGTATAGTCTTCTGCAATTATTGCTCTCCAGCCATCTGTCCCAAACTTGATTTTTGTCATAGTAATAACCTTGAGGTATTAGAAATGATCATCTCGTGCTTTTCTGAGTATGATGCCCAAAGATAATAATTCCAAAAAACCGGAAGCGGTAATCGGCCAAATAAAAATTAATCCGATAATGGAAAGGTATTAAAACCCTTGAAGTAGGTATTTGGAGAGCAACTGGTCAACTTTTTTTTCTTTGAGAAAACTATCTTTCAGAGAAAAGATCAATTCGTGGTGGTCGAAATTTTCCGACAACCCTTGTTCAAACAGCATCAGCGCATGATCTTCTTGTCCTAACTCAAACAAGCAAGCAGCTTTGAAGAAAACGAATCGGGAGCCACCGGTGTTGATCTCTGCCTCGTCGATGATTTCCAGCGCATTTTCATACTTATGCCAATCATAGAGGAATTGGATTAGTTCGATCCAATATTCCTCATTTTCCGGAGCCATTTCGGTCGCCTTTTGGAATTGCTTGAGGGCTTTGTCTCTGTGATCGATCATGGCATAACCATGTGCCAGGGCGGCAACATATTCTTCGTTAAGATCATTGAGGTCGCAGGCTGCTTCAAGAGGAGGTATTGCCCGGTGCCAATGACCACTTTCTATCAGGCAAAGCCCCAGCTTAAAGTGAGCAATATCGTTGGCTGGATCTTTTTTTATGGATTTACGAAAGTAATAACGGGATTGATCCATGGCATCAAGCGCCTGGTAGCATTCGCCTATGCAGCGAAATAAGTCGCTGTCGGCCTCGAACTTTTTCATTACTGCCAAAAATAAATCCAATGCTTTTTGATGAGCTCCCAACTCAATACAAACCTGTGCATAATCCCGATAAACATATTCGAATTCTTCGTTGATGGTCAGTGCAAAGTCATAGGCTTCAGCTGATTCCTGGTACTGTTCCAGGCAGGCATAGCAATGTCCAAGATTGTACCAGGCAGGCCAGGAATAAGCATCCTTTTCAAGTACTTTTTGATATATTTTAATGCACGGCTCATATATTTGATAAAGTTCTGTAATGAACCATAGCCGCTCAAATGCCTGCTCGAAGTAAGGGTTCAGAAGAACTGCGCGACGTAGGGCATGCAGCATTTTCGTATGCTGTTGGTTACCTTCATGAATAAAGGATTCAAGATAGTAAACCTTCTCAAGATTAGGCTGAAATGTATTGAGGCGAATATCTTTTAATATGGTAAGTGCCTCATCAAACCGTTTTTGTTTGATGAGCAATTCTGTTTTAAGAAGCAACAGTTCTTCATCGAATGGAGCCAACTTTTGAGCTTCGTCTAATGCGGTCAATGCAGCATGGTAATTTTTTGTAGCCGCTAAAAGTTGTGACTTCCGAATATGAAATTCCGGCGAAAACAAATGTTGCCGGGTGGCATTTTCCACTACTTCAATCGCTTTAGCAATTTCTTCTCTTTCCTGGTAATAATCTATCAATTGCCAAAAAACCGCTTTCTCAAGAAAACATACCGTTCCCTGTTGTGACATAGCCTCGTACTGGAAAATTAGACCGTTAATGTGATCGTGTCGTCGATAGTTTCTTGCGGACATAAGCGTTCTAGAGTGTTTATGCTTCTAAAGTTACGTTTTTTCTTTTCAAAAATCCTAAACCCAAACAGCTTATTTTATACTTTTTAATTATTTCATATATAACACAACTCTACTTATTTTATTGATAACCAAAACCTTAAATCAAATCCATCGCTTTTTTAACTCAAAAAAACCCTTGATAACCTCAAACAGGCCATTTAAAGTTGCCGATCACCCCGAATTTTATAAAAAAAAGATTTCCGAGGTGAAAAAGAGTTATTCTTCTTTAATTTGTGACATTAAAAATCCTCTTTCTTTCTTTTTTACACTAACTAAAAATACTCCGGTAAAGATTAAAGCTCCCGCCGCTATTTTTTCCCAGGTCAACTGGTCCATGCCTAATGAAAAAGCTAACGTACTAGCAATCAAAGGCTGAAGATATATGTAAATGCTCACCACAGAAGGGTTGACCGTTTTTAGTGCATAAGCATTGAACAGATAGGCAAAAAAGGTGGTGAATAGTAATACATATCCTACAGCAGCCCAAATCAACGGCGTGAATAGCGACCAGTCTGTTTTTATTAATTCCGGAATGCCGACTGGAATAACGAACAACAAGCCAAATACAAATACCCAAAACACAATGGTAATGGGGTTGTACTTTTTCATCAAAGATTTAACTAAAACCAGGTAGATACCATAAGAAGTGGCATTCGTCAGGATAAGGAGATCACCGAGCAGACCTTCCTGATTAAATTGAACCGATTTACCATAAGTGATCAGTAAAATAGCACCCGCAGCCCCTAAGATGATCCCACCGATTTTACGACTGGTAATCGGCTCGTTGATCAGCAAAAAAGAAATAACCAATACGGTGATCGGGTTGGTGGTCATGATCAGAGAGGCATTGACCGGACTGGTAAGTTTGAGCCCGCTAAAGAAAAAAAGTTGATTGATGGCCACGCCAAACAATCCGCATAGTACTAACCTTCCAACGTCTTTGCGGCTTATTTTTTCTTTAATGAAAAACTGGTGGAAAATACCAAAAAGCAGGCAGGCAGCCGTCACGCGCAAAAAGATAAACGCGAAAGGATGCAGATATTCTTTAACTAAGACTTCCTTTGCAATAATGTAATTAAAACCATAAATAGCAGCTACGAAAAAGAGCGCTAAATGGGCTTTTACCGTTTCGTTCATCAACAGGGAATTGAAACCATCATTTAGTAACGATCAAAAAAACTTTTCTGGTAGCCAGAATTGAAGCCGCAAAAGTAATGGTTTATTTTTATTCCCTTGCAAAAAGTAGTCAGGTAATAAAGGGCCGATCAATTATCTCTAAAATTCCCCCTACGGTTATTACGTCTGTTTTTGATCATTTCCAGGACCCGCCGTTTAAATTTATTCTCCGCCTGGTTGAGCTTGGCAATTTTTCGGATAGGCAGCACCCCCCTCAGTTTATTAAAATAATCTCTTTTCAAATCCAGTTGATCTTGTTCGTGGTCAAAATTTGCGGTAAGGTAATTTTCAAGTTCTGCATCAGACATTAGATCTACTTTTCCCTTTAAAGCACGGTGGTTTTGCTTTATGGCTCTTCGTTTATCCTTGTACTCGTTATAGACGGGCCAAAAACGCTGAGATTCTTCCGGGGTCAACTGAAGTTCCGTTGTTATGAAAGCGATATAGGCGCTCTCCAATTGCGCTCTCATCTCACTTGGCGCTTCCTCGCTGTCAAACTGTCCCCAACACGTATTGGAAATGGCAAAAAATGCAAATGAAAAAATCAACAACCGTTTTATCATAATATTTGGATTTAATAATCAATTTTTAATAATGACCAATTTCTTCTCTCCCTTTTTCCTTATCTCCGTGTTTCTTCATTCCTGTAAATCACAACCATTCTTCCAGCTGTTCAATATCGACATCATCGAGGTATTCATCTAGAAATTCTTTGTCAAAATTTTCCTCCTGGACCGGGATATTGATATAGTCGCCATCTTCTAATTCTTGTTGGTAGGTATCAAGGATCAACTCCTGGTCAATTTCATCTAAATGCTCAAGGGCATACTGATAGGCTTCTTCGGTAGAAATACTCGCAAAGATCGCCTCTGCGTCGGGAGAAGATAGTGATGGATCAACATCTCTGTTCCAGATCGAAAGCCCGACGGCTATCAGAAGCAGCACTGCTGCCAGGCTGAAGCCTACAGCCGGACGAAATAGTTGTTGAAGGAACTGCTCTAGCTGAGCCGATAATGGCCGAGCCGGAGTAGATTTTTTTTCGTGCTCTTCGTTGAGCCCTGCTTTTTCCAATACTTCACCTGGTAGTTTCTTGAAGTAGTCTTTAGGGACGTTGAAGGGCTGTCCTTTTTCCAGATCGGCTAAAAAAGGAGATAATTTTTTTAATTCTTCCCGTGCGTGCTCTTTTTCCTTCATCGTTTAAAAAGTTTCTACATTTTTGAGATACTGTTCTATTTTTTTAACGGCATGATGATAAGAAGCCTTCAGACCACCTACAGAAGTTTCCAGTATATCCGATATATCTTGATAGCTCATTTCCTCGAAATACCGCATACTGAAGACTAAACGTTGTTTTTCGGGCAGCTTGGCCATAGCCAGTTGAAGCTGAAGCTGGATTTCGCTTCCGTCAAAGTAGCTGTCAGCTTTTAGTTGGTTGGCCAGGTTTAAGTCTTCGTTATCGATCGATTCGGCCTGTTTTCTTCGCTTTTTATCCAGGAACGTAATGGATTCATTCGTGGCTATCCGGTAAAGCCAGGTGTATAATTTAGCATCGCCTCTGAATTTATGGATATTCCGGAACACCTTAATAAAGGTATTCTGAAGCACGTCGTTTGCATCCTCATGACTATGTACTAAACGCCGAATGTGCCAATATAATTTCTCCTGGTATTTACCCATAAGGGACCGGTACCCTTTTTCGGAGTTTGTTCCCTTATTAATTAAAGCCAAAATTTGGTCGTCAGCAAGGTTTTTCACAAGTCCTTGTCGTTTTTCTACCTATATGACTAAATGGATGCCTGCAGGTTTAAAAGCCCGCTAGAAATTATTCCTTAAGTTGGTAAAGGCCGGGAAGGTTTCTGCCCAATTCGTCATAATCCAGACCATAACCTACCACAAAGCGATCAGCAATCTCAAAGCCCAGGAAATCAATGGGTATATTGTATTGCATAGCTTCCCTTTTTACGACAAAGCTGGCAACGGACAGAGAAGCCGGTGCCTGCTCTTGTAGTTGAGGTAGAAAATGGTAAAGGGTTGTTCCCGAGTCTACAATATCTTCAACAAGTATCACATGCCTGCCCCGGATATCTGTTTTTAATTCAGATAGCATTTTTACCCTACCACTGGTTTTCATCCCATCATAAGAAGATAGCTGTGTAAACGCCAACTCTAATGGAAAAGGGCAGGCCCTGACCAGATCAGCCATAAATACAAATGCACCGTTAAGCACTCCTAGAAATAAGGGGTGTTTATCTCCAAATTTTGAATCAATTTCCTGCCCTAATTCATTGACTCTCTTCCGAATGGTTTCAGGAGTAATCATCTCTTCAAAGTGCTTATCGTGTATTTTTATCCGTGACATTTTTGGAAGTTTTATTGGTCAGATGATGTTCTAATAGCTAACTTTTGTATATACCTATGGAAGTCAAAAGGCTTTTCATCGTCTGGTAGCGACGTCGTTACATCGTGTAGTATCATAGAGTCGAAGATTTGAACCGTTGCACCCCCTTGCACCGTTGAACCTTTCTCCCCCCTTGTACCGCTGCACCTTTGCACCGTTGAACCGTTTACCCCCCTTGCACCGCTGTACCTCTGCACCGTTGCACCTTTGTACCTCTGTACCATTGTACCGCTGCACCGTTGAACCGTTTACCCCCCTTGTACCGCTGCACCTTTCTACCATTGAACCGTTGTACCCTTGCACCGCTGCACCGTTGCACCCTAAAACCTTTCCTTACAGTCCATATTTATCGAGCAGGTAGACCAGGCTCGTTATAGCTGCTGCACCTAGTTGGAGTTCTCGTTCGTTAACGGCTTCAATAGTATCATTAGGAGTATGGTGGAAATCAAAATAGCGTTGAGAGTCGGGGCGAAAACCGATCAGTAATCCTTTCTGGCTTTTGAGCGGGGAGATATCAGCTCCGGAACCTCCGATAGACAACGAAAGGTTGTAGGGTTCAAGTAGGGGTAGCCATTTAGTAAGTGCTTTAAACTTGGTACTAAGGATAGATTCATGGCCGTTGCAGCTAAACCCTCTTGGCGTAAAGCCTCCGGCATCAGATTCGATAGCAGCCATATGGAATTCTCCCTTTTCATTAGAGACTTTAGCATATTCGCGGCCGCCGACCAGGCCGTTCTCTTCATTCATAAAAAGCACACACCGGATAGTCCTTCTGGGGGTGTAATTAAGCTGTTTCAGTAAATTGAGGACCTCCATGGCATGAATACATCCCGCTCCGTCGTCATGAGCCCCCCCGCCCACGTCCCAGGAGTCCAGGTGGCCACCGATCAGGATAATCTCATCGGGGTTAGTCGATCCTTTTATTTCTCCGATAACATTGTAAGAATCCTGGTCTGGCATCATTTGGCTGGTGTTTCGGATATATAGCCTGGTGTCTGCTTCTTCCTTTAGCATGTTGCTTAGCAGATCAGCCGCCATCGTACTGATAGAGATGGCCGGAATTTTTCTTCCGCCCTCCTCGTAGACGGTTACTCCGGTATGGGGAACATCATCTGTGAGGGTCGTCATAGATCGGACGAGGGCTGCAACGGCTCCGTATCTGGCAGCTCTTGCCGGCCCTTGGGTACGTTGATCAACCGCACCTCCGTAAGCATTAAAAGTACGGAGTTGGGTGGGATCCATAGGGCGGTTGTAAAAAACGATTTTACCTTTCAGGTTTTCGGTACCCAACTCATCTACTTCGGCGAGGGACTTCACTTCTACAACGCTAGCGGTCAGTCCTCCGATTCCGGTTCCGACAGAATTACCTAAAGCAAGTGCATTGAGGTCGACAATTCCATATTTTTTGGAATTCAGCACTCTTACCAGTTCTTTCTCTCCTCTTTTCCAATAGGGGACGACACAGGGTTGCAGCCAGGTTTGATCTAAGCCAAGAGTGTCGAGAATCGACTTTGTATATTCAACGGCCCGGGCAGCCTCCGGCGAACCGCTGATCCGGCCACCGATTTCGGTAGCAAGATAATCCAGCCATTCGTAGCAAGAGCCCTTGGTAAGTGCCAAATCGTAGATTTTTCGTATCATAAGGGCATCGGCATCTTTAGCTGCATCCTGCCCTTGAGCGAGCATTGCCATCCCTCCCCAAAGGAAAAGCATTAAAAGAAAATGTTTCATGGTAATTCTTCTTTTATTATTTGGTGGCGCAAAAGTTAATCAACTGAATCTCAAAATGCAAAAATTAAAAAATTATCTGTTATAAAGGAGGCCGAGACAGTGTATTTTTGGGTTTTAGGTTTTCTGAATAAAAAATAGCAGAAAAAAAGAGCTGGTCATGTGTCTTTTTGATAAAAATACCGTCACAATCAGACCATACTTTTAAAGGGCAAATAATAAGTTGTTTGATAAGCGATGTTTAATATTTATTAGGTGTGTCTGCTAGTTTTTGCTAAATTGCAGGGTCATGATATTTTTCCTAATTAATTAGGAGGCGGTTGACCTTTCAACTAATCAAAAACTGCACAGATGTTATCGGATAAGGAAATTATCCGCCAATACCTTAAAACCCAAAAGAGCACCTATTTCAGCCTCCTATACAGGAGGTATTCTGGAAAGGTCTACAGTAAGTGTTTGTCGATGCTTAAGGATGAAGGGCTTGCCAGCGACGCTATGCAGGAGATTTTTATGAAAATTTTTCTAAACCTGTCGAAATTCCAGGAAAAATCGAAGTTTTCTACCTGGGTATATTCCATTACTTACAATTATTGTATAGACTTTCTGAGGAAGAAGCAAAAGCACCAAAAACTTTTTTCTGATGAAGTGGAGAATCCGCCGGATGTTATTGACGAGGTACCAGACGAATTTTTATTGCAGTTGGAAGTAAAACGCTTAAAGGAAGTGCTGGAAAATATCCCTGTAGGGGATAAGCAGGTGTTACTGATGAAATACCGGGAAGAATTATCGATACGTGAAATAGCGGAAATTCTGGATAAAACAGAAAGCGCCGTGAAGATGAAAATTAAAAGGGCTAAAGATAAAGCTCAACGGGTCTACAAGGAATTGTATTCGACTATTGATATGGTTTAAGAAAGTTGTGAAACCCAAAACTTGTCGTATATGCAATTTTTGCTGACCGTTTAGCTTTTTAACCGAATTGAAAAAAATAATAATTATGTCCGAACAGAATAGTTTTAAAAAGTTAAACATGAATTATACCGCTCCTCCGGAAGTGGAGAAAAAAGTCTTTAAAAACCTGACAAGTCTCCGGTTTTTAGGAGAATTGTTTGAACTTTATGTTTCCAAGTTCATGGGGTTTTTTATTGATCTTTTAGGTGGAGAAAACGGAGTTAAGAAAAAGTAAACACGTCCAAGTCTTTCCTTTGAGTTGGCTCTTTTGAGACGGCTCAGTTCTCTTACGAAAAAAGAAAGATTCCTACTAGCGGTTAAGCCATCACCAAGAAATACAAATATTCGACACCTTATGTTTCACCCATTATTTTTACAATCAAATTCTCCAAATATTTTGGGTTTTTTACAACAGATCTGGGAAAATATCAAGGATTATATTCCTAATGTTTTGGGAGCCTTGGCTATTGCAATTATCGGTTGGATAGTTGCCAGGATCCTCTCTAGAATCATTTATAGATTACTCAAAAGAATAAAGGTAGACCGTCTATTTGAAAGTTTGAATGATATTGATTTTATCAGTAGCGCCAATATTAAAATTGAGATTAGTAAGGTCTTATCGAAGACTCTTTATTATATTGTATTATTGGTAGCGCTTATTGCGGCGGTAGAGACCTTGGGAATGAAGGCAGTTTCCGATCTTATCGTTGATCTATTGGGATATTTGCCCAAGTTATTTTCTGCGTTAGTGGTATTTATCGTCGGATTATTGATTGCGAACTTCATTAAGAATATTATTGCAACTGCGGCGACCTCCTTGGGAATTCCATCTGCGAAGCTTATTGCTAATTTTATTTTTTATTTTTTATTTTTGAATGTCTTGATGATCGCTCTGGATCAAGCTGAAATTAAAACGGAATTCCTGACCTCTAATCTTACTCTTATCCTGGGCGGAGTCGTACTAGCTTTTGCTTTTGGCTACGGTTTTGCCTCCAAAGATTTAATGTCTAACTATATAGCATCCTTTTACACCCGTGATAAATTTCATATTGGAGATACGATCAAAGTAGAAAATCTGGAAGGTACAATCCTTGATAAAGATAATTCTTCGATAACGCTCGTTAAAGAAAATGGCCAAAAATTGGTCGTTCCCCTTAGTATCCTTACCAAACATCATGTCGAAATTCTTCGGGAAGAATCGGTAGAACCAGATTTTTCTGATGAGGAAAATATGGAATAATAAAGGAATTTAACACCATTTTTTAATCAAATCAAATACAAAGGAATATGAAAAAGTACGTATTTCTACTTACAATGCTATTGGTATGCACCTACCCTCTTTTTGCACAGGAAGAAGAAGCTGAAGAATCCAAAGAAGGATGGGAAGTAGGTGCCGGTTTGGGACTTGATTTTGCCCAGTTATTACAGATCAACCCTAGAGTGGGAGCAGGACAAAACAGAATCGGATTAGGTGGGGCTACAAACGTTTTTGCCAAGTACCGCAAAGGGCGGCTGGCCTGGGATAACCTTGCATCTTGGCAGTTTGGTGTACAGCGTATCGGCTCCGGTCAGTTAGGAAGAGGGCTAAGTAAAGTGCCTTTTCAAAAAGCGAATGATGAATTGAGGATCAATTCTAAGGTAGGTTTCCAAACCTCGGAAGATTCCAAACTCTTTTATGCTGCCGACTTTTCCTTCCTGAGTCAGGTGACGCCCAGTTATATTGACACCAGCGGGCGGTTAAATGGATTCTACCTGGAAAATATTGAATTTGAAGAGGATGGCAGAACATCTACCATCACCAATAACATTTCTAAATTTTTCTCTCCTGCTACTGTCACCTTTTCGATAGGGATCGATTACAAACCAATCGAAGAGTTGTCTTTTTACTATTCGCCGGTGGCCTACAAAGGTATTTATGTCATGGATGATGCTATTGCGGAGTTGGGCGTACATGGTAACGAAATGCTTGATCAACCTGATGCGGATGGCAGACTGTTTAGCAATACTTTTCACCAGTTAGGGTCTTTGCTCCGCACCGTTTATACCGATAAGTACTTTAAGGAGAAAATTAACTTCACCTCGTCCCTTACTTTATATTCTAATTATTTGAAAGAACCGCAGAATGTAGATATCGACTGGACGAACGAATTGGCCTATGAAATTATCGATGGATTACAGTTGGCTATATTGGCTAATGTTTTTTACGATCATGACATTAAAGTACAAATCACTGATAATGATGCTCCTGGAGGCGTAAATGGCGTTGGAAGACGAGTTAGTTTCACTCAACAGCTATTAATTAAATATAATGTTGTATTTTAGAGGAAAATTTAGGGCCGTTCATAGCGATCCTGAAAATTTGGCTATTAATAATTTGAAGAGGTTGTCTTTCGGCCTCTTCCTATTTATCCCCTTTCCACAATTCAATTCCTTCTCTTAGGTTCATTCAACTTTTTTTCAGAAATTTGTGATCTTTATTTTTTTAAACCATAACGAAAATCAACTCATGAGAAGAGAAATTCAATCCTGGCATAGCCCTTCGTTAAATAAAAACATGGAAATCGCTACTTACGGGCATTATGGGTTCGCTCTATTACTTTTGCCTACCGCCGCTGCCGACTACCTGGAATACGAGCGGTTCCAAATGTTAGATGTTCTGGCTCCCCTGATCGAATCGGGAAAAGTTAAGGTGTTTTCTATCAATAGTATCAATTCTGAAAGCTGGCTGAACAAGCGAATGATGCCCCATCATAAGGCTATCCGCCACCAGCAGTTCAATTCATATGTCTACAACGAAGTGGTGCCGTTTATCCGCTCAAAAACCAGTCCGAATACGATGATCATTACGACCGGAGCATCTCTGGGCGCCCTTCACGGAGCAAATTTATACTTCAAACGGCCCGACCTTATTCAGGGAACGATCGCCATGAGCGGGGTTTATAACCTGACGACTTACACGGATGGTTTCTATAATGATGATGTGTATTTCAATTCTCCTGTCCATTACCTGCCCAACCTTAGTGATGAATACTTTCTCCCCATTTTGCAAAGAAGTCATCATATCCATATTGTAACCGGTTCGGGTAATTATGAGGATCCTGATTCTTCGAAAAATCTTTCGCACGTACTCAACGCTAAAGGCATACCTCACGAACTGGATATCTGGGGCCCCGATATGCATCACGACTGGCCTACCTGGAGAAGTATGTTGCCCTACTACATTGAATCGAGGTTTTAGGCAGCTGACAGTAAAATCTTGTATTGAAATACGCTTTCCTTTTCAACTCAGCGAAATGTTGTGTGAAACGTATTTCAGTACAAGACACTCACTGTAACGCAAATATGTCTTTCCTTTTTCCATATCTCAACGTTAATTAATGTAGACGTATTTCAGTACAAGACACACTTTCCTATTTTCCTATTCTCCTATTTTCCTATTCTCCAAGTTTCCCACTTTCCTATTCTCCAAGTTTCCTACTTTCCTATTCTCCAAGTTTCCTACTTTCCTATTCTCCAAGTTTCCTACTTTCCTACTTTCCTATTCTCCAA
>CAZHOV010000158.1:0-13154 GCA_964534315.1 uncultured Saprospiraceae bacterium
ATTCGAACCCGCGACCCCAACCTTGGCAAGGTTGTGCTCTACCAACTGAGCTACTTTCGCAAGATAAATATGAGTTATTTTATTGTGCTCACTCCCGCTACACTTAGCGGGAAGCTACTTTCGCAAGATAAATATGAGTTATTTTATTGTGCTCACTCCCGCTACACTTAGCGGGAAGCTACTTTCGCATGTGTGACTACCTCTCTTTCGAGGCGATTGCAAAGATAATACAATCAATTATAATTCGCCAAATTTATTAATGATTTTTTTGACATAATCGTTCCTTTATTTCTTCACAGCAGTAACTCCTCATCATAGGCAAAGTGAAAATCCTCGCCAAGACTAACTAAAATCATGCCTGCATCGTTTTTTTCACAGGCCTCTTTGATCAAGTCGGAGGCGAACTTTATATTTTCATCATCTAAATGACTAAAAGGCTCATCGAGCAGCAAATAGTCGAAAGGCTGAAATATGGCCCTTAAAATAGCTACGCGCTGCCGCTGGCCGTAACTTAGCGTTTGACACTTTTTATCCAAAAGGTGACCAACACCCAATATGTTGGCTTTGGTATCCAGATGCGCCTTTACCTCCTCAGCATTGGTTCCGGCATTGAGCAATACATTTTCCCGGCCGGTGAGTTGAAGGAAAAGTCTTAAGTCTTGAAATACAAGGGAATAGATTTTCTGCCGGAGTTCCGACCAATCGTCGTATTCTAGTTTTCTGATGTTGTTTCCTTGAAAAAAAATATCTCCCTCATAATCCTTCCGCAGCCCATATATTAAATGTAGAAAAGTAGATTTTCCTTTCCCGGATGGCGCCGCCACCAGGTAGTTTTTTCCCTGCTCAAAGGTGCAATCCGATTGCCAAATCTGAGATAATTCTAATCCCTCATGTCCTTTCAGTGGTTCTGGTACCACATTCAACAGTTGTATCATTCCAAAATAAATTTTAGGCTGTATTCCTTCTAATGAACCAAAAAAAGAAATACAGCCTCGATTTGCTGCCGACAGGCAAGTTTATTCTTTTGCTATTTGAAAAAAGCAACATCATTACATCTCAATCCGATTACCTCCTTGCTCAACATAATCTTTATTGATCAACTCAAAGATCTTTTTCAGGCTATTCATGTTTTTATCTCTCATTTCCATAAGAAATTCAGATCCCTCTCTTTCTACCGCGGTTTGCATAAAGGTAAGCTCTTCATATTGGTTAGAAAATTCTTCCATCATGGCTCCGCCTGTTACAAAATCCATATAATAGGCAAATAAGTTATTCTTTAGCATTTTGGCAACAGAACCATCGAGCTTTTTCCCTACCTTACCGTTTTCAATATCAGAAAGAATCGATTCATCGCCAGAGATAAAGATCGTATTGTCTTTGATCAACACCCAGCCTTCGTCGTGAATTCCCCCATTTGATCCGTAAGGCATGGACAGCGCCATATTATTGATAAAGATATTGTTCAGCTGATAGTAATTATCTCTTACCTTAGTGACGATCTGCCGCTCAATGGCTAGATTCAGGAATTTATCGAAAACGTCTTGCTGCTTGATCGTTGTGATAAACAACCCATGTGCCACATCGCTACCTTCTTCCGGAGCATACGTAGCCAGTGCAATATCGCCACCGAAAGCCCGGACGATATCTTCAACAGTGAGTCCGTACTCCTGCATGCTGAAATCTACATAGTTTTTGGCCATCGCTTGTTTGTTCAGTACCACATTGAGTCCTTCCAGATCCAGCGCATTAGACATCACGAAAGCAAGACCTTCACCAGGAATATACTTGGTCAGATCTTTGGATGGCTTATCCTTAAATAATTGGTCAATATCCTTGGTAAGTCCGCTTTTTAGATCCCAAAGAGAGTTTGCCACTACTTTACCTTTTTCAAAATCTGCGGAAGAGTAAATGAAGTTATCCTTAAGCGAAGCCGCATCGATATTGGCCATAGAAGCGGCAAACTGGGTTTCCTGGTTTTCAGCGATTGCGTTAGAGCTAAACCATAATGAAATGTCGTGATCCTCTTTTAACACCTTTTGTAGGTTAGCATTATTGGCAATACTGGTTTCTGGTGTGGCAGTAAAAAATTTATTGAAAAAATCCTCTGGTGTCATGTCGTCAGAAATAAATCCAAAGACCATTAATTGATCGTTGTAGGCCAATCCGGTCTCCTCATCTCCAAGGTAGGTGAAACCATCGAATTGCTCAGGTTCTTTATCGGCATTTTTGAGCATACCTTTAAAGGCATTGACATCGGCAATAGAAGCAGTCATAGCTACGGAAATATCTTCAATACTTGCAGGGTTAACATACACCGAAAAGTAGGCGGCTTTAGTTAAGTCAAGACCGGAGTTTTCGGGATTTTCTAAAAACTTAACCATTTCCGGGTTTTCAGCTTCTACTTCTTTAAGCATATCTTTGTAAAAATCCATTTGTTTAACCGCTTCAAAATCTGCCTTTTCCATAAGAGAAGGAATGTCTAAAGATATAACAGATGAAACGTCTTGCGGGATATTAGAAAGCGAATCAGATTTGTTAATTGCTGCTTTTTTGCAAGCGCCTACCAGAAGCAGAAATGATAAAAGCAGTACAGGCAATTGAAATTTGGAAACATTCATATTAAATCGTTTTGTTTAGGAATTGGTAATATAAAATTAATTAGCTATAAGGTTCTCTTCGTTTGGCTTTATCCCAAATTGCTGATTGGGTACCAAAAACATAACGAAAAAAACCTCTGTAAACTGCATAATTCATAACACAAAAATAATAGGGAATAAACAAAATTTTCAGGCGTACCTTGCGCTTTTCGACGAAATAACCCGTTAGCGCAAGCAAATAGAAAAGTAACTGAGCTTCAAAAAAGATCTGGTAAAAGGAAGGTCCTTTTAAAGTCAGTAATAAGTTAGCTATCAGCATTAATAGTAGACCCAGCGGGGCTAAGGTCCATCTTAATACGCGGTGTGATATATATTGAAAACTCAACACACCATACTTAAAGATGTTTAACAGATCTTTTAGACGAACGATCGCCTGGATACCACCTGCAGCAATGCGGATCTTGCGCTTCAACTCCTCTTTTGTTGACGCTGAGGAGCTTTCAAGAGCATAAGCATCGGGTGCATAGGCAACGCGGTATCCTCTTTGGGCGATGCGAAGGGAAAGGTAAAAGTCTTCAATAATGATGTTTTTC
Organism: uncultured Saprospiraceae bacterium; assembly: GCA_964534315.1. GTDB lineage: Bacteria > Bacteroidota > Bacteroidia > Chitinophagales > Saprospiraceae > CAZHOV01. The sequence continues at coordinate 3,191 of CAZHOV010000158.1, forward strand.
GGAACTGGTTCGTATAGCTCCGTTCTCACAGAAAACAATTCACCGGCGGCACCTACCACTGAATACAGCTCAAAATCCCATTTCTTGAGTGTAGATTCATACTTCCAATAAAATCCTTCACCAGCGGCGGTAGCGTCATCTTTAACTCCTTGTTTTACGCGTTTTTCTCCAGCTACCGCACCGATTTGTGGATTTTCATAGTGACGAACGATAGATCGGATGGCGGATGAATTAACAGCGGTATTGGCATCTGAAAAAATAACAATAGGGGAGCTTATCTGCCCAATCGCACGTTCAATTGCTGCATTCTTACCTCTTCGTTCCGGTTGATGCAACAACCGAATGTTGAACTGGTCGGGAAAAGGGTAATTCTTAACGATTTGCGGTGTTTGGTCACTGGAGCCGTCTGTCACGAAAAACAAAATCATTTTTTCAGGAGGATAATCCAATTGAAGCGTATTTTCAATTTTATCCAAAATATATGATTCTTCGTTATAAGCAGCTACAATGAAGGACACTTCAGGGAGTTCTGCGAGCGCTGACAACGTGTTTAAATTGTTGGAAAATAAAAGTTTACGAATTTTTAGAATAAGGTATAACAAAAAAGGGTATCCTACGTAAGTATAAGTTACCAAGGCCAATGAAATCCAAAAAACAAACTCCAGAACAAAAATAGCCATGTTTATCGCTTATGGGTTTGATAGTTGTAAAGTGTAAAGGGCTATTCTTCACAATCTAAAAAAGTAAATGCGAAAAAACTTATTTTTTTCCATTTACTGGCATTTTCAAAAAAAATTAAAGCAAAACTTTTGTAAACAAAAGATTAATTTTTCTGATCAACCCCGAATTGGTTATACGAATTGTTGCATTTGTTAATTTTTCATTCTATTATCACGGACAACAATTGTAGAAGAACAATTAATAAATCGAATACAAAAAAAAGTTAATCTCTAGTTGATTTGCAATCAATCAAATTTAATTTTTTTTTGAATTTACCTTTTTTGAAGGTGCAATTACAGTAAATAATTGGTACATTTAAGGTGATAAAACAAGTGTGACTTCCTTTATTAAGGGCCGTCTTCAATTCGTTAAAAATGCTATGGTAGCCAAATTATTTATCATTAATTCTAGATGTCTACAACTACAAGCATTTATAGTTTCAACGAAAAAGTGAAATGGAGAAAAAACTTGTTTTTGTGATTGAGGAAAAAGAGCAGCTGAGAAAGTTTTTGGGAACAATACTAATCAAGAATTATCGGGTTTTAACCTTCGCTGATGATTTATCTGCAATGGCAGTTCTAAGCAAAGGAGAGATTCCCGAAGTGCTCATTATTAGCATAAGGAGAGAACATAAACACAAAAAAAATTGGGGGCTTCAATTTATTAATGACCTTAAAATTTCCGGCCTGTTTCGGGATATTCCCGTAGTCGCTATCATGGATGGGCAGGTCGAGAAAACCGGTTTGAAGCTAAAAGATCTCGGAGTGGAGGATATTTTCTATTCTCCTTTTGATCCGGAACATCTTTTAACAAAAATCGGATTTCTATCAGGAGGTTTTAAGTCGGCATAATTTGAATTGAATTCTTTAATTTATCTGACCTAAACAAACATACTATGGAAGAGTTTTCTACTCTTTTTAAAACAGCACCTATTGCCATTAAGTTCAATCGATTTCTATCGATTGGATTCAAAAAAGCGGCACTGCCTTCTACTCGGTTTTCCCATCAGGAAGGTTCTCCAATCATCGGTTTTGATAACCCTGATGATGCCCTCCGATGGATCAAATACACGGCAAAAGACGATCAAAAAAATTCGATCGAGGCTGTTCTTTGCAACCTGGAAGTCCTTGAAAACGAATCATATAGCTTTGTAAGAACACTCAGGTCGGAGCCATTTTTTTCCTTCATTCCCATTATTGCTATCGCTCCGCCTAATAAAAAACTAGATAAAGCCGCTATTCTGCAGGAGGGAATTGACGACTGCTACGCGCTACCTGTTGATTGGTCTACCATCCTCAAACGGGTTGAGTACCTTAGAACCAATAAAATAAAAATTCAACAACACGTACACGAGCGTGATGAGTTGGGATTAGATTTTCCTTTAAGCAAACGAATATTTGACATCTTCTTTTCTGTAGTGGCCCTTTTGGCTTTGTTTCCGTTGTTTCTTATTGTTACCACTATAATTTTTCTTGAATCCAGAGGCCCGGTCATCTATACTTCCAAAAGGGTAGGGGCAGGATATCGCGTGTTTAAGTTTTATAAATTTAGGTCCATGGTCAAGGATGCAGACGCTAAATTGCAGAATTTGAGCCATAAAAATCAATACAAACCCCAAAACGGTTCTCAAGCAGTTTCATTTATTAAAATAAAAAACGATCCCCGAATTACCCGGTTTGGTCATTTCCTTAGAAAGACCAGTATTGATGAATTACCTCAGTTTTTCAATGTATTAAAAGGCGATATGTCGATCGTCGGCAACCGGCCACTTCCTTTATACGAAGCTAAACAGCTCGTAACGGATCACCAGGTCAAACGATTTTTAGCACCTGCCGGCCTAACTGGACTGTGGCAGGTCACTAAAAGAGGAAAGGATGATGTGTCGGCTTCCGAACGCATTGCGCTGGATATCGAATACGCTAACACCTATTCGTTCTGGGGCGATCTAAAAATTATTTCGCGAACGATACCTGCAATGATCCAGGAAGAAACTGTTTAATACTATTTGCCCAATAATCACTCTATGGATGGTACTGCTCCACTTGTTTCTATAATCACTATAAATTATAATGCCCATGAGGCTACACTTGACTTACTGCATTCTCTCGAAAAGCAAACTTATCGTCCTGTCGAGATCATTGTAGTGGATAATGGCTCCTCTAACTTTCCGGCAGCACGTTTTAAGACCGAATTTCCAGAGGTGCAATTCGTACTATCCAAAAAAAATCTCGGCTTTGCCGGCGGCAATAATCTGGGAGTGCAAAGAAGTAAAGGAGATTACCTCTTTTTTGTCAATAACGATACCGAAGTGACCGTCGAACTGATCCGAAATCTAGTAGACACCTTCAAAACCCAACCTAATCTGGGAGCCCTGAGCCCGAAAATACTTTATTTTCCAACATCTGGTACTAAAAATGATATAATCCAATATGCCGGCACAACTTCTGTCCATCCGCTCACCGGAAGAAATCAAACGATAGGGGAAGGAGAGCAGGACTCCGAAAAATACCGTTCGTTTGTAAAAACGGCTTACACGCATGGCGCAGCCATGATGGTGCCCCGTGCGTTAATCAAAGAAGTTGGATTAATGCCGGAAGACTTTTTCTTGTATTACGAAGAGCTGGATTGGTGTGAAAAGATCCGAAAAAAAGGCTACGAAATAGGGGTACAACTCAATGCAACCATCTATCATAAAGAATCCTTGACTACCGGAAAAGCCTCACCGCTCAAAACCTATTACCTGACCAGGAACCGCATTTTATTTATGCGTAGAAACTTCGATTCTTTTTCTTTACTAGCATTTACGCTGTTTTTTACCTTTACTTCGGTTCCGGCAAACTTTTTGAGCTACTTAATAACCGGAGACTGGAAATTGATGAATGCTTTTTTCAGGGGTATTTCCTGGCACTTTCAACATAAAGCGCCAAAAAGGTTGCCTACATTAACGCAAATTCTCTCAACAAAAGAAAAATCCTAAATTGTACCGTATGGGGCAGGTCATTTTTATTTTCTTGGCAATATTGATCTCTTTTTTCCTGACATTCCCGTTTTTTTCTGTCCTTTTCTCCCGGTTCCGAAAAGCGCCTTCTGCTGATCCAGAGGTTCCTTCTATTGATTTTGCCTGTATTATCACCGCCTATAAAAATGTGGAGATCACTATTCCGGGCGTGAAAGCAATGCTGGAGCAACCCTATGCTTCTATCCGTGTCTATTTGGTCGCTGATGCTTGCGAACCAATGGCTTATCCTGTCGAAGATGCGCGATTGACCATCTTATGGCCGGATCCGCCGCTAAATTTGAAGGCTAAGTCTATCATCTACGCCATGGATCATTATGTACGGCCGCATAAATATACCGTAGTTTTCGATGCCGATAATCTGGTGCATCCCGATTTTTTCTTTAAAATGGCAGCGGCAATCCATCCGGATAGGGTAGCGGTGCAAGGTCAACGGACAGCTAAAAACTTAGATACCTATTATGCTTGTGCCGATGCTACCGGAGAGTTTTATAAAAACTATATCGAACGCTACATTCCACCTTTGTTGGGGTCTTCTGCTGTTATTTCCGGTTCGGGGATGGCGGTAGAGAGCACCGTCTATCGCGATTATCTGAATAGCCCCGAAATTCAGGAAGGAAAAGAGAAGTGGAAAAAAATGTTGCAAGAAGACAAGATCCTGCAAAACTTCCTGGTAGGTAAGAATAACCGTATCTTCTTTGCCCGGGATGCTATAGTTTATGATGAAAAAGTGGCAACGGGAAAGCAGGTGGAAACGCAGCGCAGCAGGTGGCTGTATTCCTACTTCCAAAACATACCGAATGTGCTACGGCTATTGGGAAAAGGACTATTAAGGGGGAGTGTTAATCAATTGTACTTTGGATTGATCACGATAAGTCCGCCCTTATTTATTTTACTCTTTAGCGCATTAGCGTTAAGTCTTTTAGGACTTTGGATTAACCCCGTTTTTAGTGTAGTTCTATTCGCAAGTATTTTTATTTTTATCTGCAATATTTTTTTGACGCTCTACCTTTCCAGGGTGCCTAAAGCGATATGGCGCTCTATCTGGGGTATTCCGCTTTTTGTCTGGAAGCAATTTAGAGCCTTATTCAAAATGAGCAATCCCAATAAAAACTTCCAACATACCGAGCATTCTAAAAAGTATTCGTTGGATGATGTATTAAAAAAAGAAGAATGATGGTAAAAGCATTAGTCCGTCCGTTCGTTGACAAGCGATCCAAGTTCTATCAGTACATGATGCATTTCATTTTTAAGAAGGCCAAATATCCTTCCGTAGGGCACCTGATCAACTACTATGCCAGTCACGCCAAAACGGTGACCTTTATGCAGATCGGTGCAAATGAAGGTTTGGTAAACGACCCGCTTTACCACAATATTCGCCTACATCAATGGAGCGGAGTTTTGGTTGAACCCTTTGAGGAAGCTTTTCAAAAGCTCAAATACAATCATTTCAACAACCCCAGGCTAATCTTTGAAAAGGTGGCTATTTCAGATGAGTCCAAAGATATGCCCTTCTATTATGTCGAGAAAAAATCGCCCGATGTACCCGATTGGGTTAGCCAGTTGAATAGCTTCGACAAAAGCATTACGACCGAAGTACAAGAAAAATTCGGAACTCTGGTGGAAATAAAAGAAATGCAAATACCATGTACGACAGTAGAGGAAATTCTTACCCGGAATAACATCCCTTCGCTCGACCTTCTGCTCATTGATACCGAGGGGCACGATTATGAGATTTTAAAAACGATTGAGCTTAAGCGATGGAACCCCGAAATCGTTATCTTTGAACATCGCCATCTTGAAGACGCTGATTTCAAGAAAGCCCTTGATTTGTTAAAAAGAGATGGTTACCAAATCTATAAAGATGATTACGACACAATAGGTCTTAAAAATAAGGCCGTTATCGAGAAATACCGGAGTGAATTAGTGGATTAAGTTGTTTGTACAAATATCTTGGTATGCGGAAGAGCGTGTTAATAGGGTCGTTAATCTTAAATTTACTGTTTTTAGCAGGTATTGTCTACGCAGTACAATCGTTAGGTGGCTGGCGTTATGTTTGGTTTAAGATACAAAATAGGGGAGTGGCCGGCACTTATATTCACCGCACGAACCTGTTAAATCAATTTAATAATATGAATGGAAAAATTGTCTTCCTGGGCGACAGCCTTACTGAACTTTGCGAGTGGAATGAGTTGATGGAAAGAACCGATATTTTAAACCGTGGAATATCCGGCGATTTTACGAGCGGCGTCCTCCAGCGGTTACCCCGGATACTAACCAACGCTCCCCGGCAGCTGTTCTTAATGATCGGTATTAATGATTTAGCATTTACAGGACCTGATGTGGTTATTGCAAATTATCAGAAAATCGTCGATCGGATAACACAAAAAGCGCCCTCCACCAAGCTTTATATTCAAAGTATTCTGCCGGTCAATAATCAGGTGCGTAATACGGGGATTGCAAACAAAGATATCCAGTATATCAATCGGGAGATCAGCAAGATGGCAGCACGAGCCGGAGCGACCTTCATTAATTTGTATCCTTTTTTCACAAATGAAGCGGGAAGACTCAAAGAGGGGTTCACCGAGGACGGTATTCACCTTGACGCTCCCGGCTACCTTCAATGGAAGGAGGTCTTAAAAGATTACTTAGCCACTCCTGTTTCAGAAGAATAAGATTCGGGTAAATGATTTTTAACAGCCTTCCATTCATTTGCTTTATCCTGGTTTTCCTTCCCATTTACTTTAACCTAAAAGGGAAGGCGCAGTTGTTTTGGTGTCTGGCAGGCAGTTATTTTTTCTACGGATGGTGGGACTGGCGGTTTTTAAGCTTGATCGCATTTTCTACGTTGGTTGATTATTGGGTGGGTTCTCAGCTTGGAAAAACAAAAAACCAATCGATCCGAAAGAGGCTATTATGGTTAAGTGTTATTGTGAATCTTGGCTTTTTGGGATTCTTCAAGTATTTCAACTTTTTTATAGACTCCTTCGGAATGTTGCTACAGTCCTTGGGGCTCCAACCTTCCATACATACCCTTAGTATTATTCTTCCGGTAGGTATCTCTTTTTACACTTTTCAGTCTATGAGTTACACTATAGATGTATACCGGGAAAAGATACCTGTAGAACGCGACCTGTTAAAATTTGCCACGTATATTTCCTTTTTCCCCCAGTTGGTGGCCGGCCCCATTGTACGTGCCAGCGATTTTCTCCCGCAGTTTGATAGGGTAAAAAAACTGCAATGGGAGCGGTTTACCCTGGGATTTAGCCAGATGCTTTGGGGTTTTTTCAAAAAAGTGGTGGTCGCCGATTCCCTGGCTCCGTTTGTGGATCAGTGTTTTGCCACTCCGGGGGGCTATTCCTCAATGCATTTAATGGTAGGCGTGGTGTTTTACTCCTTTCAGATCTATTGTGATTTTTCGGGGTACTCCGACATTGCTATTGGGCTGGCCCGCATGATGGGTTTTGATTTTCCGGAGAATTTCCGGACGCCCTATTTTTCCAGAAGCTTCAGCGAGTTTTGGAGTCGGTGGCATATTTCGCTGTCGAGTTGGTTGAGAGACTATTTATATATACCATTGGGTGGTAACCGACACGGCACTTTTAACACATACCGGAATTTGATGCTGACCATGCTGCTGGGGGGCTTATGGCACGGCGCCAGCTGGACTTTCGTCTTCTGGGGGTTTCTCCACGGGATGTATCTGGTCGTTCAGCGGTTGGGGCTAAATTCCTGGAACCGATTCACGCATGTAACGAATATCCCGTCAGTTTTTAAATTCGGTATGGAGATTACGATGGTTTATCTGTTAACCTGTCTGGCCTGGATATTTTTCCGGTCTGCCGATTTTTCTATTGCTGTAGAGCTGATCAACCAGATCATTTCTTTTGAGCGTTTTAGCCCCGGTAGTATTGTCAATAAATTGATCGCCCTTAAAGGAGTAATGCTGATCGGATTATTATTGATCGTAGAGTTATCCGACTTGAAGTTAGAGTATCGGGATTTATTGATGAGAAGTCCGGTGTTCAGGGTAGTTTCATTTGCGATACTTTTGTGCCTCATCGCCTTTTTAGGCACCTTTGGTTCCAATGCTTTTATTTATTTTCAGTTTTAAATCAATCATAAGTATTTGATTTTTATACACTTATGCCAAAATTAGGCATTTTAAACATTCTGAAATAATAATCGTTTAAAAAGGTGTTATTTCACAATAAATCAAAAAAACAATAAAAATTATGTTTAATAAATTTTTCGGGTCAAATAAGACCGATTTGCACGAAAATTGGAAGATTTTGGATAGGGTAGAGCAGTGGGAACAGATACTGGAAGCCTCTAAAGACAAGCCAGCGGCTATTTTTAAGCACAGTACCCGGTGTGGAGTAAGTTCGATGATCAAATATCAGTTAGAATCCAATTGGAATATTGATCCGCAGGCGTTAGATTTTTACTATTTGGATTTAATTGCCAACCGTGCCATTTCGAACCAGATTGCTGAAGAATTGGATGTAGTGCATGAATCTCCCCAGGTTATTTTGATTCAGGATCGTCAGGTGATGTATCATGATTCACACAATTTTATCAGTGTTGAAGCTTTGAATAATGCCTTAAAAACAGCAAAAGTATAGAAAAATGAAAGCAATTTGGAATGGAAAGATCATAGCAGAAAGTGAGGAGACAGTGGTAGTTGAAGGAAATCATTATTTTCCTTCGCAGGCCATTAAGGAAGAATTTTTTTCTAAGAGTAGCAGTCAAACGACTTGTCCGTGGAAAGGACAAGCATCCTATTACAATATAAATGTAGAGGGGGAAGAAAATAAAGATGCGGCCTGGTATTATCGGGACCCAAAAGAACGGGCAGAATCCATCAAGGGCTACGTAGCTTTTTGGCGCGGAGTTGAGGTAGTTGAATGAAAAAATCCGCTATGAGCGAAATAGGCAAATTAATTATGGGGATCTATGACCTATTGCTGAACATGAAAGTGTTACTGAAGTTTCAGTTTCTGAAGGGTTCTCAGTCATCAATCATAGTGGAGAGGAACAGTATGTTGAAATGAACGGATATTCTACTGAAGTTGAAGAGACTGGATTTTTTGGGGTAACTTTATATGGAACACTTCCAGAAGGCGGCGGCGGTTATGGTAAATCTATAAATGGGAACACCCAAGTTATTTTAAATAGCAGGGCTCCCGCAAAAACAGGTACTGTATATCAGGCCCACGAAAATTATGGACACAAATGGGAACCATCAACCTGTAAAGGTAAACCTGTCTTTTCATCGCTTAGGTTGAAAGTACCTTTTAGGCCTTATCCAACACAAAATTGAAATCAAAGGTCTCGTCTTCTTCGGACGGGACCTTTTTATTGATAAGCCATTCTGGCTTTAGCATCTCTCAAAAAGGCATCGAGGTTGCGAAGCAGTGCGGTGCGATCTTCATCAGGTAGTTCGAGAATATCCCTGAACCGCTGCAGCATGAAACGATCTTTGAATAATGCGGCATGACTCTCTTCTCCAACTAAATAACCTACCGTTGTATTCAACGCTTTAGCTAGGCGAACCAACACATCACTAGTTGGCTTGGCTTCATCCTGTTGGATAATAAGGAAGAGAGGAGAAAGCTTTCCCTTTCAACTGAATCTTTTTGCCAAAGGCAAACAGGTTCAACTGAAAGAAAATGGGTATATTACAAGGGTCGTTCTTTGAGTGAAAAGGGTGCAGGGGTTTTCCTCGGTAGATCCATTTGTAAGCTTCCCCGTAAACTGGACAGTTTACGGGGAAGCTTACAGCCAGACCTCTAATGGGAACCTGCTTGTTTGCCCTTTCACGAATCTCTTTGGAAGGGAAAATAACCCATCCAAAAATAATTACTTCATCTTCTTTCAAATCCACCAATTCAACGAACGATCGCGTACCTTCCAATTTTAAATCTTCTCCGACATACTCAAAGTATGCAATTGCACCATACTCTTTCCAAATTTCAGCTACCTTTTCAGCCACAATTCTGTATTCACTCAGATGAATTCGTGACACTGGAAAGACAAAGCCATCTATGTAATTTTCCATATTATTATTCATTTTATTCAGATCTGTGTTAATTTTTGAGCCATTACAGTAAGCAGTATTTCTTCTTCAGCTATATCAAGTTAGTTTGGTAAATTCTTTAAAATATCGTCACCAGAAGCTCTTTGTTTATAATCGGGATTGAATTGTTTATATACAATTGTTCCATT
>CAZHOV010000159.1:0-13141 GCA_964534315.1 uncultured Saprospiraceae bacterium
GCATCCCAAAAAATAATAAAAATTTTCTAAATCTTCAGCTTTGCTGAATAGTTACGTAATAAAATTAGTAAATAACACGGGATTTGCAACAGTTCAACCCATCGAGAAGTTCGAGCAAACAAACAAAGGTTTCCATTTTTTAGCAATATTCCGTTACTTTGCATGAGCTTTTGGTCCGGATCAGGGTGATCCGGATTTTTTTAGAATGGATTTAAACTAAACCCAAAGTGCTATGGTTTTTGATGAGCAGATGAACCAAAGAGGTTTGTCGACATTGGTAGATGTTTTAAATTGGAGAGGAAACGAACAAGCTGATAAAAAAGGATACACCTTTCTGCTGGACGGAGATACAAAAGAGGAACACATTACCTACGGAGAGCTGGATAAAAAAGCCAGAATGATTGCCGTAAAATTCCAGGAATTAGGAAAACCAGGAGACCGGGTACTGATTCTGTTCCCTCCAGGCTTGGATTTTATCAGCGCTTATTTTGGTTGCCTTTATGCAGGGATGATCGCCATACCCTTATACCCGCATTTACGGCCTAAAAAGGATAAAATGCTCGACAGGATCGTTGGTGTAGCTAAAAATGCGCAACCTTCCGCCATCCTGGTCAATTCAGTCGTTAACTCCTTCACCTCCTCTCTTTTCCAGTTAGCTCCCCAACTTCAGCAATATACCTGGTTCAACACTGATGAGTTAGTTGAAGATATGGCTGATCAATGGAAAAGACCTGACATTCATCCCGGCGATCTGGCTTTCCTCCAATATACTTCAGGATCTACAGGCACTCCAAAAGGCGTGATGGTATCTCATGGAAACTTAGTACATAATACTAAAACAATATTCGGCTTTTGTGGTAATGAGGATCCTGCAAAGATACGAGGTGTAAGTTGGTTGCCCCCTTATCACGATATGGGACTGATAGGTAGTATACTCACACCACTTTATGGAGGGTTTCACGTGGCCTTGATGCCTCCTGTTTATTTCCTTCAACGTCCTTATCGATGGCTCAAAGCCATTTCCAGATTAAAAGCCACCACAAGCCCGTCACCAAATTTCGGTTTTGACTATTGTGTAAAAAAGGTTAAACCTGAACAAATGGAAGATCTCGACCTCAGCTCCTGGGTGTCTGCCTTTAACGGAGCAGAGCCTATCCATGCAGAAACCCTCGAGAATTTTTATAACCGTTTTAAATCTGTAGGTTTCAAAAAATCCTCTTTCGTGCCTTCCTTCGGTATGGCCGAAACAACCCTTATGATCACGGGGTCTTCAATTGAAAAGGAACCTTTGATGAAGTATTTTGACGCTAACCAATTGGAAGTCCATAAAGTTGAACCTTCAACTGCAGAAGCAAATAATGCTAAAAAACTGGTTGCTAGCGGTGAAATATTAGACGACATCCCGGTGAAAATTGTCGATCCGTATACCAAAAATACCTGCAACCCTAATCAAATCGGCGAAATCTGGGTCCAAGGCCCCAGTGTAGCCAATGGCTACTGGAACCGCCCCGAGGAAAGCGAAGAAATATTCAATGCATACACCTCCGATACACAGGAAGGACCCTTCTTACGAACCGGTGATCTTGGTTTTATTCACGATGGTGAATTATTTGTTACCGGACGAATTAAGGACCTGATTATCATTGATGGTAGTAACCACTATCCTCAGGATATCGAACGTAGCGCAGAAGCCAGCCACGAAGCTATCGTAACCTACGGAGCTGCTGCTTTCTCCGTACGCGAACGGAATAGCGAAAAGCTGATCGTTATGGTCGAACTGGACCGACGCAAAATGAGAACACTTGAAAATTCAACAGAAAAAGATATTACCAAAGCAATCAGAGCACAAGTCTCACACGATCATGATCTAAGAGTTTATGATGTCTATTATGTCCCCAAACGACTGCCGAAAACAACGAGCGGTAAGGTGCAAAGACATATGTGTAGAAAAATTTATCTCGAATCAAAAAACGAAATACTTACCTGATCGCTTTTAGTTCTAAACCCCTTATTATTTAATTTAGGAAAATGCTTTACTTATGAGTGAAGACGTAAAATCAATTGTTACCCAAACTGTAGAAGAAATACAGGAATGGTTAATCGAAAATATTGCTGATCGACTTGATATCGATCCTAAAGATATAGATATTGACGAACCGATCACTGACCTCGGCCTCTCCTCTCGGGAAGCTATTATGCTTTCAGGCGAACTGGAAGACTGGCTAGGCTATGAATTACCTCCCGAACTACTCTATGAGCACCCTGAAATCAAGCCCCTGTCAGAAATTCTGGCTCAAGGCCCCTCCGCCTTTGAAGATACTGCCGAAAACAAAAATGATGTAGAACAGGATGAAATGGCGTTTGAGTCGGTAATCGATCTATTGCAAACAAGGGCCGCACAAATACCCAGGAAGAATGCCTACACTCATCTTATCCGAGGAGAACTTTCTAATACTGAACCGATCACCTATGAACAACTGGAAATCAGAGCCCGCGCCATCGGTGCTCACCTTCAGCAACTAAACCTCACAGGGGAAAGGGTACTCATCCTATTTCCGTCAAGTGTTAAATTCATCACCAGCTTTTATGGCTCGCTTTTCGGAAAAGCTATTGGCGTACCAGCATTCCCGCCCCAAAAATCAAGAGGTATCGAGCGTATCGAAGCCATCTTTAAAGACTCCCAAGCCTCTTACGCCTTAGTCGACACCCGGTTGCTCGAACAGATCAGAAGCAACCGTAAAATAAAAGACAACTCTTTTATCAGCAATATCAACTTCATTAATGTAGATGAAATTCCTGACGAGATGGCCGACCAGTGGAAAAAACCGGTTGTTGGTCATGAGGATCTGGCATTCCTGCAATATACCTCAGGCTCTACCGGCACTCCAAAGGGAGTTATGGTATCTCATGGCAATATTCTCCACAATCTGAAGTCTATCCGGTTTGCCTTTAATATCAATCAGGATATGTCAATCGTTAGTTGGCTGCCTATGTATCACGATATGGGGCTCATTGGTTGTATCCTTCAGCCAATTAATATGAAAGGCCACATGGCATTCATGTCGCCAACTGATTTTCTGGAAAAACCGGTAAGATGGCTAAAGGCTATTACAAAATATAAATCCGACTTCTCTACTGCCCCCAACTTCGCTTACGACCTACTGGTGGAAAAAGTAAAACCCGAAGATAGAGATCAGCTCGACCTGAGCAGCTGGGTAGGTGCAGGAAACGGTTCGGAACCTATCTATGCTTCAACGCTCAAGCGGTTTTCAGATTACTTCAAATCGGCTAATTTTAAGCATGAACAGCATTATCCCTGCTACGGAATGGCCGAATCAACCCTCCTGATTACCGGAGTGGAAAGACAAACCATTACCAGGGTATTGGAATTGGACGAGGAAGCGCTGGAACGGAATTTCGTCAAAATTACCGATGAAAACAGCAAAGGAGTAGTCTCAAAAGTAAGTTGCGGAACCAATCCCGTCGGCACGCTAAAAATTGTAAATCCAGATACGCTGGAAGAACTCTCCGAAGGAAGAGTCGGTGAAATCTGGTTTCAATCCGGTAGCGTTGCCCAAGGCTATTGGAATAGGCCGGAGGTAACGGAAGAAATCTTTAATGCCCATATTGCCGGAAGCGGAGAAGGACCCTTTATGCGTACCGGTGACCTCGGCTTTCTGTACGAAGGAGAACTCTACATCACAGGTAGGGTTAAAGACCTGATCATTATAAGAGGAAGAAACCACTATCCACAAGATATTGAACTGACCGTTTATGAGAGCCATCCAGCCTTAACTTCTAATGGTGGAGCCGCTTTTTCAGTAGATGTCAAAGGCGCCGAACGACTGGTGGTAATCCAGGAAGTGGAACGAACGGCTTTAAGAAATTTGAACCAGGAAGAAGTTTTCGATGCTATTCGAAAAGCAGTAGCTGAAGAACACGAAATTCAAATTTACGCTATTACTTTATTGTCTCCGGGCAGATTACCGCGGACAACAAGCGGTAAGACTCAAAGAAGTGGATCTAAAAAAGCATTCTTAGCAGATTCGCTCGTAAACGTAGGAGAGTGGAAAATGCCCATTGAAGAGGTAAAAGAATTTGTTCCGTTAGAGCAATTTTTACCCGCTTTAGCTGAACTGAAATCAATGGAAAAACCTGCTCGCCAGAAAGCTATTTCCAACTATTTAATAGAGCTGGTTTCCAGAACCTTGCATACGCCTGCTGACCAAATAGAAGCGGATAAACCCATCGTTAATCTGGGCCTTGATTCCATGCACGCCATAGAAATAAAAGGCCAGTTGGAATCAGACCTAAAAACTGACCTCGAAGTTACCGAGCTATTGCAAGGTTATTCCATTCACGATCTTGCAAACACCTTGGCCGAAGAAGTAGTAAATGCCCCTCAACATGATACAAACCACACTGCTGAGCCTTCTGCCAATACCGACCCGAACGGAGAAATAGATTTCAACAATCTTTCCCCCGACCAGGCAAGAGAACTATTAGTTGATATTGACGCACTGTCATCTGAAGAAGTTGAAAAATTGTTAGAGATCCTTTCTAATGAATAGGTCTCTAACACCTTCAATCTATTATTGAATTTTAAAAGTAAAAGGTTATGCCTTCCACTACTGATAAAAAAGCCCTGCTGAAACAGCTTTTAGAACAAAAAGCAAACAAATCGGCAGGTAATAATTTATTTGATCTTTCTTACGGACAACAGTCCCTTTGGTTTTTAAACCAAAATGCTCCGAAGAATGCGGCTTACAATGTGGCGATCGCTGCAAGAATCAAATCCCCTCTAAACCGGGACGCCTGGAAAAGAGCCTGTCAGCGGTTAGTCAACCGTCATCCTATTTTGCGTACTACTTATACGACAAAAGATGGGGCACTCAAACAAAAGGTGCATGGCTTTATGCCCCTGGAGTTCTCCTTCGAAGATCTCTCGCACCTAAAGGACGCCGACTTTAACCGACATGTCAAAACCGTCTATTCCAAGCCTTTTGACCTGGAAACAGGCCCGATCTGCCGCATGCACCTCTTTAAAAAAGGGGAAAATGATCAGGTTTTTTTATTTAACATCCACCACATTGCAAATGATGGTTTTTCAACCTGGATCATTCTGGAAGAATTAAAAGAACTATATAAGGCCGAGATCAATAAGACCAAAGCGGATCTGCCGCCTGTCCAAAAGACGTACACTGATTTCGTAAAAACCCAGCGAGCATTGCTTGATGGTGAAAAAGGGCAACAACTTTGGGAATATTGGAAAAACCAACTAAACGGTGATCTGGAGCCTATTGAACTACCACTGGATAAAACGCCCCCTTCCGTGCAGACCTTCAATGGCGCCGCCGAAAACCTGACACTCGACAAACCACTTACGGATGCCCTCCGGAACCTGGCTAAAAAAGAAGGAGTGACGCTTTTTGTACTGCTCGCCTCAGCTTTTCAGGTTCTGCTACATCGCTATAGCGGGCAAGAAGATATCATCGTGGGTACGCCAACATCTGGAAGAACCAAGAAAGAATGGCAGTCTATTGTCGGGTATTTTGTAAATCCGGTAGCCCTACGAGCTCAATTCAATGATAATCCAACCTTTCAGTCTTTCCTCAATGGCAATAGAGACACCATTCTCAATGCTATTGCCAATCAGGATCTTCCCTTCCCTTACCTGGTAGAAAAATTGAATATCACCAGAGATAAAAGCCGATCGCCTATCTTCCAGGTGTTTTTCAGCCTATTGAAAGCCCAGGGCGATGACACCGTACAGGCATTGATGTCTGACTCCGGAGCCAAAGGAACCCACCAATGGGGCGAACTACAACTGGAGGCTTATCAGCTAGAACAACAACAAGGACAGTTCGACCTTACCCTTGCCTTAACAGAGAGTAAAGGAGAGATCACCGGAGGATTTAAATACAATACTGACCTCTTCGAAGGCACTACCATCAAAAGAATTGCCGACCACTTTATCAATTTATTGAAAAGTGTAGTCTTCAATCCAGAATTGCCCGTTTCAGAACTTGAAATTCTTTCAGAAGACGAAAAGCATTGGCTGATACATGATCTGAATCAGACGAAAATGCCTTTCCCAAAAGAAAAATGCATGCATCAACTCTTTGAGCAGCGGGTTGATCAATCGCCCGACCTCATCGCGGTCAGCATGCCTTCTTTAAAAAAGAAAGGGCAAAAACACGAATTCACTTACCGCGAATTGGACCAACGAGCTAACCAAGTGGCCCACCATCTCCAAAAATTAGGAGTAGGTCCTGAATCTAAAGTAGGGATCTCTGTGCACCGCTCTCCCGAAATGATCATTGGTATCCTCGGAGTGTTGAAGTCGGGAGGGGCTTATGTACCTTTAGACCCGGATTATCCGTCAGAACGGCTGGCCTATATTATTGAAGATTCTGCTCTTTCTATTATTCTTACCCAAGAGGGGGCTGCCGAGAGTCTGCCCGAAGAAGGATTAAACCTGATCTACCTGGATAAGGACAAAGATAAACTTGATCAGGAAAAAGCAGAGCGCCCAACAAGTGATGTTAAATCTACCAACCTTGCTTACGTTATCTATACGTCCGGTTCTACCGGAAAACCTAAAGGGGTATTGATCGAGCATAAGGGAGTCGCCAATAAATTGACTAATTTCAAGCAGGATGTCAAATTTACTGCTGAGCACCGGTTCAACCTGTTGGCTTCCTATGCCTTCGATGCCAGTATCGGACAAATGTTTATGCCGCTGGTTTCGGGCTCCCCCCTCTTCCTGATGCCTAAAGACCAGCAAAACGATCCGGATTCCTTCTGGAATTTTGTGATTGAAAATGATATCAATGTATTGTATACGGTAGCTTCGTTCCTCAGTCCTATGCTGGATACACCAAGAGGACTTGAGGAGTTGGATATCAAATACGTATTCCTTGGTGCCGAGGTATTCCCGCTTAAACTGCTTAATAAGATCAGGACCAAACTAAAGGTTGACAAGATCGTCAATATGTATGGCCCTACGGAAACCACCGTAAACTGTGTCATGTATACCGTGGAAGGTACACCCAAAGGGAGTATTCCTTTAGGAAAACCGCTTCCGAATTATACCTTCTATATTTTGGACAAACACCTGAAAGTAGTACCGGTAGGGGTTCCGGGTGAAATTCATATCGGAGGGCCCGCCGTAGCCCGAGGTTACCACAACCGACCGGAACAAACAACCAAACACTTTATTCCGGACCCGTTCAGCCACAATACAAGCGCCCGGTTATACAAATCCGGTGACCTTGGAAAATATCTACCCGATGGCAACATTGCCTTTATGGGCCGGGTTGATAAACAAGTAAAAGTTAATGGCTTTAGAATTGAACCAGGCGAAGTAGAATCAGCTATTGTTCAACATAATAGCATTAAGGATGCCCTGGTCATTGCAAAAGAGGATAAGAGTGGAAATAAACGATTGGTAGCTTACCTCATTGCTGCCGATTGTCAGATGCCTGCTACCCAGAATATGCGCTCTTTTCTATTGGAAAAACTGCCGAGCTATATGGTTCCATCTGCTTTTGTTCCATTAGATGAATTCCCGTTATTGCCGAGTGGTAAGGTAAACTTAAATGCCCTGCCAACTCCCGGCGTAAGGCCATCTTTGAAGACCGAATATGTAGCACCTTCAACCGAAGCTGAAAAGCACTTGGCTAAAATCTGGTCGGAAGTGCTCAACATCCCTAAAGTAGGTATTCACGATAATTTCTTTGATCTGGGAGGAGCCTCCGTGCAAAGTATTCAAGTGGTGAACAAAGCGAATGAAATAGGCTTCCAGATCAATGCCGGGATGATGTTCGAGCTGCCTACTGTTGAAGAATTAGCCAAAGCTGCCGAACCCAAATTTGTTTATAAAGCACCTGTTGAAGATAAAGTTGAAGAAGTTGTTGTTGAAGAAGAAGTGACTGAACACAACCTTCGCCCTTCCATGGGAACGGATGTTGCCAATACGATTGTGGAAAGTATCGGATCCTACCTTCCTCCGAAGGCCGTTCCTACCCAGGAACTACTGGATAGCTGTAAAACGCCTATCCGGTTTCCATTAGAAAAAATGACGGGGATCAAAACCCGCCGAATGGCCGGTGACGAGGAGTTTGCTATCGATCTGGCGATCAATGCAGCGGAAGACGCTCTATCCCGATCAAAATACCACCCCGAAGATATCGAACTGCTCATCTGTTCAAATATCTCTCGCTACGATGCTCCTCAACAAGTATCCTTCGAGCCTAGTACGGCTATGAAGATCAAAAAACACTTCGGCATGAAAAATGCCATCGTTTTTGATCTTTCCAACGCTTGCGCTACTACCTGGACGGGGGTCAATATCATTGATTCTTTCATCCGGACAGGTACCATTAAAGTGGGAATGGTGGTCAGTGGAGAATATATCACCCATATCGCCAAAACAGCTATGAACGAGATCGATGACACCTTTATGGATCCTCGCATGGCTTGCTTGACGGTTGGGGATTCTGCTGCAGCAGTAATTCTGGAGAAATCACCTAATCCAAATGTTGGACTCCATTTCTTGCATATGTTTACCGAAACGATCTTATGCAGAAATTGTATTGCCCATATTTCTGATAAGGATAATGGTGGTGCAATCATGTACGTCGACTCTATCAAAGCTGCTGCTTCAGCTATTCAGCCTGGGGCTAAATTAGCGCTAAACATGCTGGAAAAAACCAACTGGTTAGAAAATGAAAAGATCGATCACTTCCTGATGCACCAGACTTCTACCACTACCATTAATGACTCTCGCAGAGAGATCAATAGTCAGTACAAAAAAGAGCTGGTCACTAAAGAGCAAATGATTGATAATATCGCTCACAGAGGAAATACCGCAACTACCAGTCACTGGGTGGCCATCGTCGATCAGGTTCGTGAAGGAAAGATTAAGCCCAACCAGAAGGTAGTTTTTGGAATTAGCGGTTCAGGACACACCCTTGGTACGGCACTTTACACATTTGATGATCTTCCCCAGCGCATATTAGAGAACAAACCAAAATTGCGCAATGGAAATGGTGTTCACTTACCGGCGCATCAGAAAAGAGTTTGGAAGACGCCCGGGTCTGTTAAAATTTCTATCGACAGCATCGGCGTATTACCTGAATCTTACGATGGAGAATTGAGTTCTTTAGAGTTTGTTAAAATAGCCGCACAAGATGCCATTGATCGCTCCAATTATGAAAAGAATGAAATCGGTCTAGTGATCAACACGGGCGTTTATCGGGATAAATTCTTGAGTGAACCCGCTGTGGCTGCCCTAATGGCCGGAGACCTCGGAATCAACCTGCATCCGGAACCAGAAAGTAAGAATAAATCATTTACTTTTGACTTGCTAAATGGTTCTCTCGGTTTCCTGGAAGCTTGCTATACCGCTATCCAGATGGTACAGGCCGGCAAATTCAACACAGCTCTGATTACCACTTCCGAGATTGAAAATAACCGGGAATACCGCCCGGACAACTTCCTTGGCATCCGTGAAACCGGCTCTGCAATGGTCCTGCACAAAGAAGAAACCGACAGCAATATAGGATTCGGAAATTTCATGTTCAAAAACTTCCCGGCTTATCTGGATACGTACCAAACGCACTCTACCTGGGGCAAAGGAGAAGCCTATCTTGATTTTATCAAGAATCCGAATATGGAAGAATTCTACCTGAAGTGCATAGTAGAAACCGTTCATGATTTTATGGAATTGGAAGGGCTGAAGCTGGAAGATTTTGATCTGCTCTTTCCTCCTCAGATTTCTCCGGAGTTTGTCGGTCAGCTAAAAGATCAACTAGCATTATCTGACGACAAAGTGGTTAATATTGCCAGGGAAGGTGAGGACTTTTTTACGTCTTCCGTTCCTCAATCTATCCGATTTGCTCAGGAAACAGGTATGGTAAAAGAAGGATCAAAAGGACTGATCATAGCCGTTGGATCTGGTATCCAGGTTGGCTGTGCTATTTATCAATTTTAACCACTGTGGTTCGACGACTAAAGTTCGTCTGACCACAGCTTAAGTAACTATAATAAAATGATCAACAATTCGCATGATCATGAAGCCTGACGACCGAAATTTGTCCGACTGTTATTTTGTGCAAATTTGGTGCAGCGCACCAATATTTTTGTAGCCAAAAAGAAAACAAACCATCTTGATGGTGCAGCGCACCTCAATATTAATAAGTAAAACCATTAATCTAAACCACAATAACAATGGCAGAAACCAGAAAAATCCTTGTTGAAGATACGACCCTCAGAGAAGGGGAACAAATGGCCCGAGTCGTATTTACTGAAAAAATAAAACGAGAAATACTCGAAGGCCTGAAAGAAGCAAACGTACCCTATGCAGAGGTTGGAATACCTGTAATGGGAGCTTCCGAACTTCGCGACTTGTTAAATATTATCAAAGATTATGACCAGCCGATGCTGATCGGTTGGAACAGAGGAATGATCAATGACCTGGAGCACTCTGCAAAAGCAGGATTCAGAGGGGTACACATTGGTATTCCTACTTCAGATGCTCACCTTTCGGGTCAGTTGAAAAAAGATAAAAGCTGGGTAATCGATACCGCCGCTAAACTTTGTGAATTCTGCCAAAAGGAAGGCATGGAAGTCATCTCTGTTAGCGCAATTGATATGAGCCGCTCTGAAATTTCTTTCCTCCAGGAATATGCTCAAGCCTTGGAAAGTGCAGGAGCTACGCGACTTCGCCTTTCTGACACCGTCGGGATTTTCAATCCCGAAAAGACGACAGAAGTGGTCAAGAAAATCAAAGAAGTTTCTAAAATCCCGCTTCAAATGCATATGCACAACGATTATGGCTTATCCCTTGCCAATATGCTAGCAGGTGTTGTGGCAGGAGCTGAGCAGGTGCAGGTTACGGTGAACGGGCTAGGAGAGCGTAACGGCATCACCGCTCTTCACCAGGCAGCAACCGCGCTTGAACTGATGTACGGATATGACACCGGCATTAATCTCAAAGCACTATACCCACTTTCTCAAACGGTTGCTAAGCACACCAATTTCCCTATTGCCAACAACGAACCGGTTGTAGGTAGAGGATGCTTCAGCCACGAGTCGGGCATCCACGTAGATGGTATGCTGAAATCAAGAGAAAGCTTCCAGGCATTTGATCCTCGCCATGTAGGTCGCGATCATGAGTTTGTATTAGGTAAGCACTCTGGATCAGCAGCAGTAAGATGGTTCTTAGGCCAGCAAGGCATTGAGGTGACCAGAGAGGAAGCCAATGAAATTTTACCTTTTGTACGAGAATTTGCCACCGAGATGGGCGGAAGTTTCGATCCGAAATTCCTGGCTATGTTCTGGAAAATGTACAAGCATAAAGAGTTGACGCAGACGACAGCCTAACTATTAAGATATAAGGAGAAAAAATTTTAAAAAATTTTTTCTCCTTATATTAAATCATTTTGCTTCATCCATTGTATCGTATCGCGCATCCCTTCCTCTAAACTCCTCGGTTGATAACCCAACGCTTTCTTCGCTTTCTCGCTCGAAAAATCCCATCTTTTGGTGTATTTCCTGATCAACTCTGGTGTTAGAAGCGGATACCGCCCAAAATTCTCCGCCAGAAACAACTGAAATTTGGCAAAGCCCATTAATAGGGGAATAGGCACCGCATACATCTTGTATTTTTTACCGTGAATGGTTCCGATCATATCAAAAAACTCCCTGAAGGAAGCATTTTCACCTCCCAGTATATATTGCTCTCCAACTTTTCCTTTCTCCATCGCCAAAATATGCCCTTCCACCACATCATCCACATATCCATAACTACCCGTCGAGGAGCCATCGCCAGGCAAAAACCGAAAAGATCCCTGAATATATTTCTGCATCACGATCAATTCCCCATTGCTATCTGTCAACGGTCCCGGCCCATAGACCCTAGACGGATTGACGATCACTACCGGATGTCCCGCTTTGGTCATTTCCCGGATAGTGGCCTCCAGCTTAAACTTTGATTTCTCATAAGCCGTCATCAAGTGAGGCTCCGCCCGGCCAGATTCATCGACCAATTGGCCATTCTTGCTATGCCCCAGAGCTCCCCCTGTAGAGGTTACGACGGTTTTCGAGACGCCTACTTCCTTCGCCAGCTCTAATAAGTTGATAGCACTATGGTAATTAATTTGTTCAAACAATTGCATATCCCTGGCCCAGGCCTTTGCCAGAGCTGCCAGGTGAAAAAGCCGGTCGCAGCCATCTAATCCTTTACGGAGCGCCTCCTTATCGTTCAAGTCTCCTTTAATAATGGAAATATTCGGATGGGTAAAGTCAGCCGCTTTTTTGGGGCTTCTTACCAAAGCCCTTACTTTTTCACCACGATTGGCAAGTTCCAAGGTAAGTCGTTTACCGATAAAGCCTGTGGAGCCGGTGATGAAGATGGGAGCGTTACTCATGACAAACAATTATTAATTTTCCAAAAGTCAGGCAAAGGTAGTGATTCCTTAGTTGTCTGAATCGGGATTTACTGGATTTTTGGATTTACTGGATTTTCGCCCACGCTTCGTCCTCCTAAAGGGAGGCTGCCCTCAGAAAGACACGTCGTGGCGTAGTCCAGTAGTGACGTAATCACGAAGCGTTTCATTTCTTTTCATTCTTAATTCTTAACTCTTAATTCTTAATTATCACCCCCCCGCAGAAAGACACGTCGTGGCGTAGTCCAGTAGTGACGTCGTCACGAAAAGTTTCATTCCCTTTTCATTCAAGGTTTAATTTGCTTTTCATTCTTAACTCTTCATTCCCAATTATTTCCCTACCACCACTTTGCCCGACCACACCATTTTTCCTTTATCATACAACACTAACACATACATCCCCGCTGGTAATTGGCTCACATTTATTTGTATTCGAGTCATTGATTTAGGACTTACATCCGGATTCTCGGTGAATGGGTTTGTCTCCTGAATGTCTGGTTCTCCGGTTGTCTGGTTCTCCGGTTGTACGGATAACGAAATAGACCTTACCTGATTGCCAAGCACATCAAATAGACTTAGTTGACTGGCTTGACCCACAGGCCACTCTACCTGAAGGTGGTGACTAGCCGGGTTAGGATAGAGCCGGACTTTATCTAGCCTTTTGGGCCGAAACACCTGGGTGTTGTTGA
>CAZHOV010000160.1:0-13137 GCA_964534315.1 uncultured Saprospiraceae bacterium
CATTGCCCATTGCCCATTACTCATTGCCCATTGCCCATTACTCATTGCCCATTGCCCATTGCCCATTACTCATTGCCCATTGCCCATTACTCATTGCCCATTGCTCATTGCTTCTACTCACTACTCTCCATCGTCACCAAAACAACCTCCTGATTCCCGCCTGAAACTTTGTCGACCGTTAGGGAGAAGCCGCCTCCAAGGTCCAAAGGCTGGGCTATTTTCATAGTGGAGCGGTTTTGGGCGATCATCCTTGCCCAATCTTTGAGCGATCGATGTGCAGGCGATAACCCCGAAAGGTATGACATGGCATTTTCAGCAGCTATGAAGGTAGTCTCAGGCGAATTGTCTTTTGTGGGAGGTAACGTAAACCGGTATTCCTGTTTTCTGGAATTGCAACCTGATTGAATCAGTTCCAAAATCAATCCATTCCGAAACTGGACAGTTTCTATGGAAGTGGTTTGGTCCAACTTAAAGCTTTGCTGGACTACCGCCCCCAGGGTATCCGGAAATACTGCTTCCGGAGCCGAATATTTACAGTCGGCAAACGGATCTGAAGAAGAGTTGGTGGAATTGCAACCCCAAAGGAAAAGACTTAAAATAATTAAATAGTTCCAACATTTATTTGTCATTTTGTTTAGCTTTTAAGGTTGAATTAGCAACAATAGTTAAACAAACGAGAAAACCCCTTGTTACAGATGCGTAATTTATAAAGTGGAAAACAATTATCCTATTAATAAGACCGAACAAATTACTAACGCAAAAAAGGATAAGAATTTTTTCTGCATCCTTAACATCTTAAAAATTTATATTTGATGAAAGCAGATTTTTTTGAAAATGGTCATTCAAATGGAGAATCCGTCAGTTTTATTGAAGAAATTGGTGATTTCCATGTTGGCACTTCTTACGAAAATCCTATGCAAAGCGATGCCTTTGATCTTCCTGATGATGAAAAAATGGCTAAAATAGAAAAGCATTTTTCCGCTATCATGGATATTCTTGGCTTGGATCTTTCGGATGACAGTCTGAAAGGTACTCCTCGCAGAGTGGCCAAAATGTATGTCAAAGAAATTTTCAAGGGCTTACATCCCGACAACAAACCCTCTGTAACTTTATTTGACAATAAGTATAATTATCGTCAAATGTTAGTAGAAAGGAATATTCCGGTTCAATCTACTTGCGAACATCACTTTCAGCCTATTTATGGTGTAGCGCATGTAGCTTATATTTCTTCCGGTAAAGTTATTGGTCTTTCAAAGATCAATCGATTAGTAGAATATTATTCAAAAAGGCCTCAGGTACAAGAGCGTCTAACCGTTCAGATCGCAAACGAACTAAAGAAAACATTGAATACTGAAGATGTTGCGGTCTATATCGACGCCAAACATATGTGTGTTCAGGCCCGCGGTATTGAACACCAGGATTGTTCTACGGTCACTACCGAGTATTCCGGTAAATTTTTAAACCAACATATCAAAAATGAATTCCTTAGTGCTATCGCCTCTCAAGGAAAATAAAACTAACCCAAACAAATAGGTACATAAATGGAAGGACTGTCCGTAAGTTTTTAGGACGGTTCTTTTTTTATTTGGCCCACTTGAAACCAACCTAACTGACTCATTTTTTAAAAGTGGGGGCAACAATTAATTCTTTGGTGCCATGCTCGTAACTGTAAAATCCTTCTCCTGACTTCAGGCCTAATTTTCCGGCATTGACCATATTGATTAACAACGGGCAAGGGGCATATTTAGGATTTCCAAATCCTTCATGCAGGACATTTAAAATGGAAAGACAAACGTCCAGCCCAATAAAGTCTGCCAGGTGAAGAGGACCCATGGGGTGTGCCATTCCAAGCTTCATAACCGTATCAATTTCTTCAACGCCTGCCACTCCTTCAAATAGCGAGTAGATGGCTTCGTTGATCATGGGCATGAGGATTCTGTTCGAAATAAATCCCGGATAATCATTAACCTCAACGGGAATTTTACCCAGTTCTTTGGAAAGTTTCATAACGGTATTGGTCACCTCGTCTGAGGTAGCATAACCTCTGATCACTTCTACCAGTTTCATGATAGGTACCGGATTCATGAAGTGCATGCCAATGACTTTGTCGGCACGATTGGTAGCGGCAGCGATCTTAGTGATAGAGATCGAAGAGGTGTTGGTTGCCAGAATACAGGATTTGGGAGTTATATTATCTAAATCTTCAAAAATTTTTAGTTTTAATGCCGGATTTTCAGAAACAGCTTCTACAACCAGGTCTGCATGTTGAGCGGCTTTCTCCAGATTGGTAGAAAAGTCTAACTGTTGAAGGGTCTGAGCTTTATGATCAGCAGTGATCTTTTCTTTTTTCACCATCCTGTCCAGGTTTTTTTCGATGACCGCTTTTGCCTTCCCAAGGACCTCTTCGGATATGTCAACTAAATTTACCTGATAGTTCTTCATTGCAAACACATGGGCAATGCCATTCCCCATAGTTCCTCCACCAATGACAACAATGTTTTTCATAAATTATAGTTTTTAATGACAAAGATAATTATTTAACGGATTTTGCTGTAAATTGAGAAGGGCAATTCAGGCTTTACAAATTAATTTAGATAAAGGTATGAGACTAATTTTTTTAAACTCCTTTGTATTTTTTCTAATTTTCCAAGTTGTGTTATCTGGCGATCTTTGCGCTCAGGGTAGCGGGTGCGAAGGTCGTTTGGGGAATAACATCTTTTTGGATGGTGATTTTGGCTCCGGAACAGATAATGTTTTACAAACCGATCCCGGATTAGCGCCCGGGTATTTTTACACCACTTCGATGCCTCCGAATGACGGAGAATATACCCTTAGCAATAATACAGGAGCCTGGAATGATATATGGGGAGCCTGGCTGTTGTTAAGAGACAACAGTAACGATCCGAATGGTTATATGATGGTCGTTAATGCCGACTTTTCACCCGGTATTTTTTATGAAGAAACCATCCAGAATATTTGTGGAAATACGCTCTACGAGTTTAGCGCCGATATCCTCAACATCAACCGCGCGGAGTCTACAGACCATTCCCTTCCGAATATCGATTTTCTCATTGATGGAGATGTCGCGTTTAATACTGGGAATATACCGCGAAATGAATCCTGGAATACCTATGGCTTTACGTTTACCACTCCTCCGGGAGCTACCTCCATCCAGCTCGCCCTCCGAAACAATGCGCCCGGTGGGATCGGAAATGACCTGGCCCTCGATAACATTTCTTTTCGTCCATGCGGCCCTGAAGTTTCTATCATCCCCGAAAACAATGTTATCCTTTGTGAAGAGATCGGTTCTGTCACTTTTGAAGCTTTATTTCAGGGTAACCCTTCTTCCAACATTTTTGTAGAATGGCAGGTGAGCAATAATGGAGGCATTACCTGGCAAACATTTTCCTCCGGATCCCCTACCTTCCCTTTTCCAGTGCTTCCGGCAGGTCGTTATTTGGTCCGAATAGCCTATGCCAATTCGCTGCAAAACCTTTCCAATGAAAAGTGCAAATTATATTCCGATAGGGTAGAGGTGGAGATCATACAACGGACCTATTTACTTATTGATACCATTTGCCAGGGATTAGAGGTAGTCATGGGGGGCGTTCCCTTTGATCAAACAGGGATTTATCGCGATACCTTCCAGACGGTACAAGGGTGCGACAGCATTGTGGTTCTGGATCTGACCATCGTCCCGGATCCGGATTTAGCAGGAGATATCATAGTTGAAAATCCCCTTTGTTTTGGTGATTCGAGTGGCCAGATTAGGGTGGAAAATCTTGTTAGAGGCACCCCCCCCTTTCAAATATTATTAGAGGAGGAAGTATTGATCACCTCTCCCAATCGCAATTTTGAGCTTCCGGATATTCCGGCGGGAAGCTATGAAGGCCGCCTGGTTGATCGCTATGGTTGTTTTTTTGAATTTGAGGCAGTCTTAGAAGACCCTATCAAACTGGAGATATCCGTACTGGGAGATTCCACCATCCGTCTCGGCGAGTCTGCCAATATTTGGGCGGTTTCCAATACGCCCGGTACGCAGTTTGAATTTGCTCACGCAGCCGGTCTTTCCTGTACCATCTGCCAACAAACAGAGGCAGCGTTGTTAAATACGACGCTATTGTATGCTACGGGTACCAATGAAAGCGGATGTACTGCAATAGACAGTCATTTAATCAACGTAACAAAAGAATACCCCATTTATACACCGAATGTTTTCTCTCCAAACGGAGATGGGGTAAATGACTTTTTTAATGTATTTCCTGAGCCTTTGAGTACCACCACAATTCAATCGCTTACTATTTTTGATCGCTGGGGAGGACTGGTCTATCAAGCCACCAACCTTGATCCGCGTCAGCTTTCTAATGGCTGGGATGGGTCGTATCGAGGCAAACCCCTGGATGCCGGGGTGTATATTTACATTGCTGATATCCTATTTATTGACGGGAATGTCCTCCGCAAATCCGGATCAGTTACGCTCGTCAGGTGAGTATAAATAGAACTTCTGTGAACCCTTTGACTTTCCAGGTTTTGGCAGTTTTTTGCCAGAAATTGCCTGGTTTGAGCCATATTCTTGATCCTTTGATTGACCTTATTTTTCTCTAGAATTTGAGAAAATTATTGAATTTCCATAGTTTGTCCAGGATTTCGTACAACTTTAATTGCACATTGCACTATCCGTTGAACCCCTGAACCCCTGAACCCCTGAACCGTTGAACCGCTGAACCCCTGAACCCCTGAACCCCTGAATCCCTGAACCCCTGAATCCCTGAACCCCTGAACCCCTGAACCGATTATTTCATTAAATTTGGCTTTTTATGCTAAAAATCCCCATATTGGCATAAATTTAGCTGCCTAAATTCGTTATATATTAAAAAATCAAACCTATGTACCCTATTGCGTTCAAAAGAATTTTCCTGCTTTTTTTCCTTTTCCTTTTTGCCGGAAACGTGGTGTTCAGTCAGTCTTCTTTGAGAAGAGCTAATAAATTTTATGAACTCAATGAGTTTAATGCGGCAGTAGAGGCCTATATTGATATTTTAAATAAAGAACCCGCAAATCTCGAAGCCTTATCAAAGATTGCCGATAGTTATCGGATGTTAAACCAGATGGAGGAAGCGGCTCAATTCTACGAACAGATTGTACAGCAGAGAGGATTTGATCCGATCATTTTATTTCATTACGGAAAAGTACTGAAAGCTCTTGGAAAATATGAGGAAGCTAAAAAATGGTTTGCCACCTATGCAGAAGCTTATCCGGGATATGGCGAACAATATATCAGCAGTTGCTCCTTTGCACAAGAACTCCAAAAGGCGAATACGATATATGAGATCAAGCGCGAATACATCAATTCCCCGGAAGCTGACTTTGCTCCAGCTTTCAATAACGATAAGATTGTCTTTGCTTCAGCCAGAACCGATATTATTCCTGAAAGCCAACGTAGAAAAGCCTCTGTTGTGGCCGGAGTAGATAACCAACTATATGTTTCCGGACGCACTGCGAACGGATTTCTCAATAAACCGGAATTTTTTCACACAACCGTACAATATTCAAAAAATGAAGGTCCGCTTTCTTTCTCCAAAGATGGAAAGTGGGTAGCTTATACCCGCAATAATTTTGTAAACAACCACCGGCAAATCCCTGAAGCTGGTATGGAGTTGAGTATTTACATCTGCTCCGTTGACAGGCGGGGAATCTGGAGCGAACCTATCCCATTCTCTTACAATGGAAGCGGATTTTCCACGGGGTATCCGTGCTTTGCGGACAATGGCAGTACCCTCTATTTCGCCTCCAACCGGCCCGATGGCTACGGTGGGTTCGATATTTTTGTCTCCCGTCGTGATGGAAATAGCTGGACGGTACCCAAAAACCTGGGGCCGGTGATCAATTCTTCCGGCAATGAGATTTCTCCATTCTTTGACGGTCAAGAGATGTACTTTGCCTCCGATTGGCATGAAGGGCTGGGAGGATACGATATTTTTAAAGTCTCTAAAGTGGGTGATAACTGGCGTAATTTTTCTAACCTCGGGATTGGGATAAATTCGCCCAGAGATGATTATGGACTCATTTATGATGCTGTCAATAATCTGGGCTACTTTACTTCCAACCGTATAGATGGAAAAGGAAATGAAGATATTTATCAGTTTCGGAAAAATACAGAAGATATCTTAATTACGATAAAAGACGGACTTACCAACGAGCCTATTGAAGGGGTCCTTTTGGATTTTTCTGATTGCGGTGCCGGAGAATTCAAAACTAACCCCAGGGGGCAATACAGGTTTGCAGCACTTAGTAATTTTGCTTGCAGCGTAGTGCTCCAAAAAGAAGGATATGCCGATTATGAGCTTGCCCTTACGGGAACAGAATCCGGCAAGAGCCAATCTATTGATATAACCATGTTTAAAGATGCAGAGCAATATATTGGCAGGGTGATTGACTCCAGGACAAACGCTGCACTTAGAGATGTGTATATTAAAGCTACAAACCTTAAGAACAGCCAAAAGTTTGATGTGCGCACCAATTCGAAAGGAGAATATACCTTGCCGCTTTCAGCAAATTCCAGATACATGCTGAAGTTCTCGAAAGCGGGCTACATGGACATCAATAAAGCAATTAATGTAGACAGTGGCTCAGATAAATCGGTTTTAGGTACAATGCCCCTTGTCCCAACTGGTACAGCCTTTGATGAAAGCGGTGGAACCATTGAAGATGAAGGGGAGCTTAAAGTAGTAGAAGAGGAAACGGGAAATAATAATACGGTTGAACTTCCTTCGGAAGGGTATTCCGTTCAGGTAGCAGCCTTTTTCAATAAGGATAAATTTGACCTTAATAAGTTTCAAAAATTGAGAAGCGTCGGTAATGTCTATCCCATAGAAGAAAAAGGAGCGATCAAAGTGCGTGTCGGAATTTACCCAACTAAATACGAGGCCGAACAGGCAAAAAAAGAGATCGCCCAAAAAGGATATGGTAATACCTTTATTGTCAATGAACAAATAGACTCCCGAAAAGAAGATATTCTTCTCAGAACATCACAAACGGACAATAGCGAAACAAAGAATTATGATACCAATGACCGCTTTGAGGAGAAATCAGTCGTTGGCTTAAAAGACTATAAAATTCGTCTGGCTACCTACAGTAATCCTGATAATTTTAATAGCTCTAAAGTCAAAAATCTGGGCCTTATTGAAGAAAAAAAGAAAGGATCCTTTACGATTATGTTGTTGAGTGGATACGCAACACTGGAAGAAGCTAAGCGAGCCCGTCAAGAGGCCGTTAAAGCCGGATTTACTGGAGCCCAGATCGTACAGGATTATGACGGGGATTTGATAAAAGTGGATTAACTGGCAAAAAAATCCTGATAATGAGGAATAGCTGTTACTGTAAGTTTCTTTGTCCATTTACCTTAAATCGGACGATCTTAAAAAGAACTTCGAGATTGAATATTGGTCTATTGGAATTTAATTTGAAGTACCTGTTTAGTTCCTGCAGTAATTTTGAAAGGGGCTCCAATCCGATGCCCCACCAACCAACAAATATTGTTTTCGGATTCCAGAACCCAGGTGTTCTGTTTTTCAAATAGATTGATCTTTTTATTAATAAGGAAATCTTTAACTTTCTGATGCTTTCCTTTCATTCCTAATGGTTGGAACCTGTCGCCATCTTTCCATTTTCGCGCAATAAGCGGAAAGGTAAGCGTATCCACATCGAGAAAAGCAATAGTGTCATCATGATCAAAAAAATCTGGTAACTCTTCTTTAATGGTCAGCGACAGCTGATGATTGCCCAAAAAATAAGTTCCTTGAGCACGTTCAATGGTGACCTTAACATTATCACTTTGTTCTAATGGTTTTATTAATAATTGCTCCCGGTCCAGTAATAGCTGAAAATCAGATGTTTGAAATATTCTTCCGGATTTTCCAAATGCAGCCCAAATTTGGTCTACCTGATCAGGGTGGATTCCATATGCCTTCGTGAACTCATACAAAATAGTATGGCGGGCAGGGTGGGAGACCAATTTGGTTAAGTTAATCCTTACCAGATCTTGCTCCTCCTTAATGATAGAAGGTTTTAAGGTTTCCAGAAGTTGATCGAAGAGGATTTCAGTTGCTCTTAATCGTTGAATTGTTGTTGCTGCTGAATCCAGAAATGAAGGGTTGATCTGTTCAATCAACGGAATAATTTTCAGCCGGATAAGATTTCTTGAATAATCGGTTTTTTGGTTAGAGGCATCCTCCCGGTAGCTTAGTTGTTGTTCCTGAGCGTATTGAAGAATAGCTCTTTTGTTGGTGAATAGTAGCGGCCGGATAACATTGCCTTTTTCCGGTAAAATGCCATGCAGTCCTCTTATGCCGCAGCCTTTAACCAGATTAAACAGCATGGTTTCTACGGCATCGTCCCTGTGATGAGCAGTGGCGATATAATCCAATTGATGCTGTTGGCTCATTTCCTGAAGCCAGCTATACCTTAGGGACCGAGCTACTTCCTGTACAGATTGCTTTCTTTTTTGACCTTCTTGCAACGTATCAAAAGAAATAGAGAAGAACGGAACTGAATAATTGGCCGCCAATTGCTCCACGAAGGTATGGTCTTTTTCAGAGGCTTCTCCTCTAAGTTGGAAATTACAGTGAGCTACAGCGAATTCAAATGATGAAAGGTGAAACAGATGAGCCAGCAAAACAGAGTCTACTCCTCCGCTCACTGCAATTAACGTCCTTTTGTCAGTAAGATCCCAGCCCTGGGATTGGCAATATGTCCGAAACGCTTCTACCATTTTTATAATAAAAAGTCATGTTTGAGCATCCAATTTATTAAAATATTGAGGATATCTAATATATTTGGACGCCTGGGTCAAATTTCGATTTCATGCTAACATATATTTTCTTATTCACTAAAAGAAATTTAAGTCATATGCGAGTATTTATTTTATTGATTTTTAGTCTTTTATTATTCCTTCAGTGCAGTAACGATGCAAGCACTACAAATGAGGGTTCTACTCAACAATCTGTTTCATCTACGGTGACATCGACTCAGTCTCAGGAGGTTGTTCCTATTCAGCAGCCGTCAACTGCTTCGCCTAATACAGATACCTTAGAAGATGGAACGGTAGTTCACAAAGCCTCCCCGATAGGTCCGCTCGCTACCGGAATCTGGGTATATGACGGTGTTTTGAACATGAAGGTCGAACAGCAACAAACCAAAGGCGATGGTCGTTGGCTAAAGTTTGAAACAGATATGACTTTTTCTTACGGACAATACGATAAGCGATTGCGCAACGGGAAATGGAACTTTTTAGAAGACGAAAATATCATAGAGCTTATCTACGATGATACACCTGATGTAATGGAAGGGTTCAAGATCCAGTCAAGTGGAGATGCTATGGTGCTGAAAGGGCTCTTCAATTATAAAACAAATGGGATAATGATCAGAATGACGCGACAACAGGCTTACCCGGAGAAGCAGTGAGTAGTGGGCAGTTATTAGTTAATAGTTGGTTTAAGAAGGTGTCTTATAATACTTTTGGTGTTTCAAGCCACCCATTTCCAGAACTACTAACTACCCCCTACTAACTATTCATTGCCCATTGCTCATTATCTTTTGATCAAGCCACTTCCGGTATTTGCGGGCATTTACATTATGCGCTTCCAGGTTTTTAGCGAAATTATGAAAGCCCGTTTCGTCTGGCCGTGCGCACATATAAAGATACTTGTGTTTTTCTGCATTAAGTACGGCATCGATACTTGAAATAGAAGCCATAGAAATGGGGCCGGGGGGCAGACCTGCATATATATACGTATTGTAAGGAGAATCGTACTGGAGGTGCCACCTGGTGACCCTGGGGGTATCATAATCACCACTCCCAAATACCGCTGTCGGATCTGCCTGAAGCCGCATTCCTATCCGGAGTCGGTTGAGGTAAAGACCGGCAACTCGGGGTCGTTCCTTTTTTTGATTGGTTTCCCGTTCAACTATAGACGCCAGAGTATAAACCTCTTTTGGCGATAGGTTTAGATCGGCAGCTTTTTGCCTGCGGTTGTCGGCATCCCAAAACTTTTGATGTTCTACCTGCATGCGTTCCAGAAAAGACTCAATAGACGTATTCCAGTAAAAATCATAAGTGTTTGGAATGAATAAAGACATTAGGTTTATAGGGGAGAATCCGTAAGGTTTTAGAAAGACAGGATCGTTGAATTTAGTTAACAGAAAAGCGGAATCCGGTTCTATGTATCTAGCCACCTTTCCTGCCACCTCTTCCAGGGTGCGTTCGTCGTGTAAAATAAGCTTTACCGTTGACTGTTTTCCACTGCTGAGGTGATAAATTAATCTGAAATTGCTCCATCCGGGTTGTATTTTAAACCTGCCGGCTCTGATCTCTGGCCGGATATAGGCCATCCATTTGGCCGTTAACCGGAAGCTCCAGGCACTCCGGATGATATTATCTTTTTTCAAGGTAGTTACCAAATCGTCAAAAGTAGAATGGGTGGGGACATGGACAAAAAGGGGAGCATCCTGCCTTCGGACGTTGGGACCAAAGAAAAAATAGGAACTCAAAGCGATAACAAATAGAACTACAATACCAAGTTTTGTTAGCGGACTGATCTTCTTCATTAATGGCTAGTCTTCAAAATTTTGATTTACACTTAATACTGTTCTTTATCACTTGGAAAATCGAGGCTTTTTACGTCTTTAATATAATCTTTTACAGCTCCTTTAATGCCCTCAAAAAGGTCAAGATACCTTCTGATAAATCTCGGTTGAAAATCCTTGGTGATCCCGAGCATATCATGTGTAACCAGTACCTGTCCGTCGGCATGAACTCCGCCCCCTATACCAATCGTCGGGATGGATAAACTCTGGGAGACTTCTTTGGTCAGGTTGGCGGGGATTTTTTCCAGGACGATGGCAAAGCAGCCCAGTTCTTGAAGTAACAGAGCGTCCTCCTTTAATTTGTCAGCCTCTTCTTTCTCTTTAGCACGCACCGAGTAGGTGCCAAACTTGTAGATAGATTGAGGGGTAAGTCCCAAATGCCCCATAACCGGTACTCCTGCTGATAGGATGCGTTTGATGCTCTCTTCGATTTCTCTACCTCCTTCCAATTTTATTCCATGGGCACCAGCTTCTTTCATGATCCGGATCGTTGATTCAAGGGCAATCTTGGAATTGCCTTGATAAGTTCCAAAAGGTAAATCGACAATCACGAGGGATCTTTTTACGGCCCTCACTACCGAGGCTGCATGATAGATCATTTGATCAAGCGTAATGGGCAAGGTCGTTTCGTGTCCGGCCATCACATTGGAGGCCGAATCGCCAACCAGGATGACATCAATTCCGGCTTCATCGAGAATTCGCGCCATGGAGTAATCGTATCCGGTGAGCATACTGATCTTTTCCCCTTTAGCTTTCATCGCTTGCAGCACATGAGTGGTTATTCGTTTAACTTCTTTACTAACGGACATGTTTTGTTTTTGAATTAAAAATGAAAACAAAATTAAATCGTTTTTAGTATAAACACGGCAAAACGTTTAAAATTTTGCGCATATTCGTTGTATTTCGTTAGTTTTGCAGATTATTTACAATGACTATTTTCAAATAAATAGTTAAAAGCATGATTATTCGAAAGATATTCTCTAAAAATAGATTTATTTTCCTTGTATGAAGAAGTTAATTACGATACTTAGTGTTCTTGGATCCTTCCTTTTCATCCTTACTGCCTGTGATAATGAATTAGATCTTACTGCCGACAAGGTAGAAACCCCAATTTTATATGGGTTCCTTAATCGCGCAGATACAGCTCAGTACATCAGATTAGAGCGGGCATTTCTCAATCCGGATAATGATGCTTCCGAAATTGCACAAAACCCAGATTCCCTTTATTATCCTAATGCGCTGGTTCAGTTAAAACATGAAGATTCAGGTGAGGTTTTTACCTTCACCAGGGTGGACGGAAAGGATGAGGGATATCCTCGAAATGATGGAATTTTTGCAGCTAGTCCAAATTATCTGTACAAGCTAAAATTTGATCAGGGGCAAGAACTTATTGAAGGAGACAGTTACCAAATCATGGTAGATATAGGTGGGGAAGAGAATTTTGTCACCGCAACTACCCGGGTGGTTAGCGATATGAGACTGAGTCCTCCGTTACGAACGGATAGTGTTCTTAGACTGCGATACCCTATTGATCGTGAAGTAAAGTGGGTGTCTGAGCCTGATGCGGCCATTTTTGATGTTAATATGATTATTTATTATCAGGAAGAATTTCCTGAAAATCCCGGAGAACGCATCTTGAAAAAAGTGGTTTGGGAATTGGCTAGAAATATCCCAAGAGAAAACGACGGTACCACTGATGTTGATTTTGGCGGCGAAGATTTTTATCGTTTGTTGGGAAGTACGCTGGAACCAACAAACACCATTAAAAGATACTTTTTTGACATTGAATTCGAAATAGTGGCCGGCGGAAGCGCCATATCCGATTATATCGAAATCGTTCAGGCCAATACCGGTTTGACTAGCGCCGAAATCGTCCCAACTTTTTCGAATTTATCCAATGGACTGGGGATTTTTTCTTC
Source organism: uncultured Saprospiraceae bacterium (assembly GCA_964534315.1). Classification (GTDB taxonomy): domain Bacteria; phylum Bacteroidota; class Bacteroidia; order Chitinophagales; family Saprospiraceae; genus CAZHOV01. The sequence continues at coordinate 12,564 of CAZHOV010000160.1, forward strand.
TAAGAATTCGCTTAACCGGGCTGGCTTTGATCTTGATAAGGAAGCCATGGATTCTCTTTTGATTGGTATTCATACCAGAGATCTCAACTTTCAATAACCAACTCCTTCCTTTCCTGCCGATTTGTCAGGTTGTCAATGCCGTTTTGATGGAGAATACCCACAAAATGGCATTGATATATGGGCTTCTGTCGTGATACAAGGCTTGGCATATGTATTGATGTAATGTTCGCGAATAACTTATTGAACATAAAAATCAAAATTAGAATAAGAATATGGGAAAAATTATTGGTATCGATTTAGGAACGACAAATTCATGTGTATCAGTTATCAGTGGCGGCGAGCCGGCGGTCATCCCCAATTCAGAGGGACAGCGTACGACGCCTTCCATCGTGGCATACACTGACAGTGGTGAGCGACTGGTGGGACAGGTTGCCAAGAACCAGATCATCACGAACCCCGTGAATACGGTGCGCTCCATAAAACGGTTTATGGGACGCCGCTATGACGAGGTGAAGGATGAAATCAAAACTGTACCCTACACGGTTTCTGATGACGGTAAGGGCGGTGTCGTGGT
>CAZHOV010000161.1:0-13095 GCA_964534315.1 uncultured Saprospiraceae bacterium
TGCTGTAATAATAAAGGCTAAGTCCTTTATTATATACAGGAATTTTCATTTGAACCTTAAAAAATTATTCTACCAATTTTTTTGCCTTACTACTTATGTAAAAATTGAAAAAAACGTTGCCTAACTAACCATATTTTTGTTCATTAGTTTTTTCTGTATGTTCTCAAATACTGTACTCCAGGTAGCATAGGAACGATACAGGAGATAACTAGTATTTTTTTGCAAAATACCTCATCATGTCCCTCTGGCAAGTCCCGGACCGCCAAACTATGGAGTTTATGAAGACGTTTTACCAAAACTGGCTGGAAAAAGACATGTCCATCCCCAATGCTTTCCGTACCACCCAACAACAAATGCGCGATCGCTTTTTTGATCTCTATGCCTGGGCAGGTTTTGTGTTGGTGGAGTAAAAAAATTGATCTACTTTAAAACTTATCGCTCTATTTTCACCCCCGCCCCCTCCAACGCCAACAACCGCTGCCAATACCGATCCGTATGAGCCTGCACCTCATCCAACAGATGCTCATTGCCCTCCTTAAAAAGCTGACGGAAGCGGCCCTGATGTTTCATACATTCGGATACCGGAATCATCTTTTCAGGTTTGTAATTGACCTTATAATGCTGACGTTCTACTTCAAAAAGCGGGAATAAACGTGTTTCAACGGCTAGTCGACCAATCTCGATCGATTGCCCTGGTTCGGTCTTGTGACCGGGAGGACACGGACCGTCAATCATCAGGAAACGGAACCCTTCCACATCTTTAGCTTTAACCATCTTGGCCCGCAGGTCTTCCATGAATGCGAGCGAAGCGGTTGCTGCATAAGGTAGGTTGTGGGCTGCAATGATCCCCATCAGGTCTTTGGGCCAGGTTCGCTTGAATCCCTGACCACCTGGATTAGTGGTTGTCATCGCTCCATATGGAGTGGCTGTACTGGTCTGGATACCCGTATTCATGTAAGCTCCGTTATTATTACATACATAAAAAATATTCTCCCCTCTCGCTGCTGCTCCAGATAACGCCTGGAAGCCAATATCAAAAGTGCCGCCATCGCCAGCCAACACCACTACCTTGGTATCTTGTTTACCCTGACGATCCAACGCTGCCCGAACACCCGTAGCGGTCGCTGAAGCTGCCGCAAAAACCGTATGCACCACATTAGCTTTCAACTCATTGAGCGGATAAGGTCCGGTAATAATGGAAAAACAGGAGGCCGGAACTACATAAACGGTATCTTCGCCTAATATACTAGCCAAGTGCCGCACCAACAACGACCATCCGCAACCTCTGCAACTCAACGCTCCGGAATATACTTTTTCATCATTTATTAAAAAATCATATGCAGGTTCCATAGTTTAATTTTATTCTTTCTAATTAATTCAATACCTTTCAATTAAGCTGATTAGTTTTGCAATAAATTACTGTTTTACACTAATTTATTATTCTACTTACTCAATCAAAAAACTCAATTCACTTTTTTTCCAATATTCCTAATCTCCTATATTCCCATATTCCTACTTTCCTAATCTCCTATATTCCCATATTCCTACTTTCCTATTTTCCTACTTTCCCAATCTCCTCCATTCCCATATTCCTATTTTCCTACTTTCCTACTTTCCCAATCTCCTCCATTCCCATATTCCTACTTTCCCAATCTCCTCCATTCCCATATTCCTATTTTCCTATTTTCCTACTTTCCCAATCTCCCATATTCCCATATTCCTATTTTCCTACTTTCCTTCATTCCACATCCACCCAATTCACCTCTTCAGGCTCGTTCATGGCCCGGTAAATAATCTTTTCAATAGTCTTAGGAGGAACATCCTTCCCTCCTACCCCAGCGTAGAAATCCAATAATCGGAAATCTTCTCCATAGAGGGCACGTTTCATTTCCTGCATGATCGCTCCTTCGCGATCGCCCAAAAAGTTGCGCTCTACATTAGCAATGATGGCATCCTTCGGTAGCGGAGCAAGCGCTTTCAGAACAGATGCTTTTGGAAATGGCTTAAACAATCGGATCTTCAACAAGCCAACTTCCGGATATTGCCGGATCACCCCTCTCACGGTACTCGAAATACTGGATACCGTAACCAATACCAGTTTGGTTTGTGGTCCAATATTTACCGCTTCTACATTGCTGTAGTGGCGACCAAAAACTTCGGCAAAATCGTCGGCAATGGTCTCAGAAAGCTCTTCTACCTGCTGTACATCCCTCCAATACGCATAATTGAATTTATTGTAATGTTCCGGCGGTACCAAGCCGCCAAAGGATTTGGGATGCTCAACATCCACTTCCATAAGACTGTGCTGAAATGGAGGCAAGAATCGATCAACCAATTCCTGATCAGGTACCCAGACATTTTCGCTGGTATGACTCTGGTAAAAAGCATCCAGCACCACCATCACCGGGAGGTGCAATTGCTCGGTGAGCACATAAGCCTGAATAATAGTATCCAGTACTTCCTGCGAACTTTCTCCGTAATACTGAACCCAACCCGTATCGCGTTGAGAAAGCGAATCCGATTGGTCAGACCATATATTCCAAGGGATAGACGGTCGGCCCACATTACAAACCACCATGGGTAGCCGGAAGTGCGAAATAGCTTGCAACACTTCATGTGCATAAAACAACCCCTGGCCCGCCGTGGCGGTAAAGACACGTTCGCCGGTTACGGCTGCTCCCATAGCCGCGGCAAATACCGAATGCTCGCTATCCATGTTGATGTAAGTAGCCTCCAAATCGCCTTCAGCCACCATTTCGGAAAGGCGCTCTACGATGGTGGTCTGTGGCGTAATGGGGTATGCAGGTACAAAACCCACCCGACATAAGCGCGCTCCCTCGGCAGCAGCATAATTGCCTTTCATGATCTTTTCCGTATGACCAGGATACCTGGACTTATCAGAAGGAATATTATTGACTTTTTCTAAGGTTTTTGCTTTCATGATACTGTTGCTTCATTTAGGTTAAATTCAATAGCGGAACATGGACATTCTTGTATGCAGATGCCACATCCTTTACAATAATCGTAATCTATACGTAACCTGCCTTGCTCATCTACGTGGATAGCTGCATCCGGACAGAAGTTAAAGCAGTTACCGCACTTAAAGCAATCGCCGCAATGCAGACACCGGGCTGCTTCTTCCAGGATCTCCTCTTCGGGTATTGCTTTGATCACTTCGGAAAAATCACCCTGAAAGTCTCTTGGGTGATGCAACTTGTTGGGATGCCGCGCTAACGGAAGGTAATAGGCATAGTTGATCTCTTCAGGTAAGACTACCTCCGGCATAGTTTCCTCTGGGTGGTAAGGCTCTCCTTTAAAAAAGGCCGTGACCTCAGCTGCGACTTTATTGCCCGAACCGATAGCCTCGGTAACGGTACCTCCCCACGCCATATCTCCGGCGCAAAAGACAGGTAGTTTACTCTGGTATTCGATGCGGCTCTGTTTAGGTGTTACTTCATTGTCTCCAAAGGCATAATTATCATACCATTGACCTATAGCTGCGATAACATGATCAACAGGCAACGCAAACCTCGATCCTTCTATAGGTATAGGGCGTCTCCTGCCTGAAGTATCCGGCTCGCCAAGCTGCATACGGGTCATCGTCAAAAGAAGCGTATCAGCTGATTTGGAAAGCGCCACAGGCGCTGACAGGAATTGAAATTTAACGCCTTCCACCTGTGCTTCCCGCACTTCCTGTGCAATAGCCGGCATTTCTCTGATGGTACGTCGGTAATAAATGGTAGGAATAGCTCCCAGTCTTAAGGCTGTTCGGGCCACGTCTATAGCAGTATTACCACCACCAATGATAGCAACTTTGTCTTTTGGTTTTATACCCGCTCGATCACCCTTCAATTTGAAATTCCGGAGGAAGGCAACACCCTCGGTTACCAGTTCCTCATTAGGCAAACGAAGTGATGAGCCGATGTGTGAGCCGACCGCCGTGATCACCGCATCAAAATCATCGGAGAGTTCATCGACGGTCACTTTTCGGTTGAGCTTGATCTCTACGCCCTGGCGTTCGATGTTACGGATCTCCTGGTCGAGTATTTCATCGGGTAAGCGGAATTTAGGTATGCCGGTTCGCATCATCCCACCCGCTTGGGGTAACGCTTCAAAGACGGTTACCGGATAACCTTGCTCTCTGAGTCTCAGGGCGGCGGTAAGGCCAGCCGGACCAGACCCGATAATAGCGATGCGCTCATTGTGCAACAATGGCTTGGCTTCTATATCATTTTTCAAAGTCCGGTCGCCAAGGAAGCGTTCGATGGCTCCGATGTTGACGCCTCCGTCCAGTTCATTGCGGTTGCAATGTTGCTCGCAGAAGTGCGGGCACACCCGTCCGCAAATGGCGGGGAATGGGTTGTGCTTGTAGATGACATCAACAGCTTCAGTAAATTTTTTCCTGGCGGCCAAGTCAACGAATGCTCGCACATCCGTACCTGCCGGACAGTTGGCATTACAAGGAGGTGTCCGATCGACATACTTAGGCGTCATGAGCCGCCAGTTACCGGTTTTATTTTTCGACATGGGCTCCGACCAAAATGGAGCTTCCAGACCTTCCGGTGCAGGTATTTCATCTACTTGCAGCTCTTTCAGGCTTTTAGTGATTTCTGCAGGGGGTGCCTGCAGCTTATCAATGAGGTATTTGTCAGATTTTTTGATACCTACCACCTTTTGGTAAGCCTGGGCAACAGCCTCGGCATTAGCCTCTGCTTTCGCCGGTACATTTGCTTTTACGATCGCTTGTCCAGTGGAGAGGTCTGCTTCGAAGATGCGTAAGATTGCGCCGATCATAGCTGCATTGACGATAGGTAGGGATTTGCTGCCCAGTTTCAGGCCAAGCGAAATGGCTGTAGCCGGAATGGTATAAATATGTTTGGCAAACCCCTTAAAATCAGTAAGGGGCCGTTCCGTATTGATCAGAACTGCCCCACCATCTTGTAAGCCATCAAATACGGGTATTTGGTCGAGTAAGCTCTCGTCAAAGACCACGATCAGATGAGGATGATAAATATTACTTCGGTTAAGGATTTCTTTTTTGGCTACTCGCAGGAAAGCCTGGATTGGAGCTCCTGTTCGCTCGACACCGAAGGCCGGAAAGGCCTGCACCTGAAAATTGTCGAGCTTGCTGAATACCTTTGCCAGGATCTCGAATGCGGTAACCATACCTTGACCGCCTCTGGCATGTCCGCGTATTTCTAACATGTTTTAAAATTTTCTCAAAAATGAGTGAATACGATCCCTTTGGATCATTTATAAGATTATTTTAACGTATTTATACAGCAATTTAGATGACATTGGTTTTGGGTTGAGCCTGATTTTTGTCAGCGGGGAAAAGAGGATAGAATTTTTAATTTTTCTATTTTCTGTTCGGCACATCTTTTTTATCAGCTGGTAACTTTTTTTAGTCTTTCCAAATAAACCCTGTCAGAAGCTTAATTTCTTTTTAATCAGGGTGTGTCTGAAAAATACCCTTTGGAGTGCGAAAGTATCTTTTTGGCTCAGGTACAAGGGGAAGAATCATGGCACTTGGTGCTCGTCCTCAGGCGCTTTAGCTCCAGGATATTCAAAGACTGGTGCAGGGCACCAGCATCTTGATAGCATAGGAAAATTATTGATCGCGAATGGTGCAGCGCACCTTGATATAAAAACCAAGGAACCATTAAAATTTTGATAAAAAATATTAAGCTCCTCCGGAGCATTCACCATTTGGGGCTATTTAAGCGCTACCAATGTGTTGCTCCCTTGGAGCAAACGATTGAAAATTTACAAAAGGGTAGAAACTACTAGATTCAATTCATTAATCTTTTTATAACTTAAATTAACTATTATGAAAGCGATTTTTAAAACCATTTTTACAGCCGGGCTGGTTCTTTTTATGTGCTCCTTATATGCACAAAGCGAAGATCTAATGCCCATAACCACTGACTCTAAAATGGCTGAAGAACTGTATCAAGAAGCTGTTCAGGCGGCTTGGGGATCAGATTTCAAGAAAGCTGAAGAAAAGCTGGAAGATGCCGTAAAGGAAGACCCTGAATTCTTTTCCGGTTATGCTATGCTAGCTATGTTACAATCTGGTAATGACGAGAAAGCCGACGAATTTAAAGCAAATGCCGCTAAGGCAATGGAAAAGGCAGATCCTGATAAGCTCAACGACAATGAAGAGATTATGGCGGATGCTCTGAAAAAAATGGTCGAAGAAGAAAAACCTGACTTGAGCGCACATGGTGATCAACTGGCCAAACTACACCCGGATAATATAGAAGCGAATATGCTCGACGGATGGTTTAGCATGGGAGCGGGCAAAGTAGATGATGCTCTTGCAGCTTTTGAAAAAGCTGCACAACTAGATCCTGATTTTGGTGCAGCCCACAACCTGAGTGGATATGCCAACATGCAAAAAGGTGATATGGAAAAGGCTAAGGCCAGTTTCGAAAAATACATTGAGGTAGCTCCGGACAATCCGAATCCTTATGACAGCATGGGGGATTATTACATGGCGATCAAGGATTACGAAAAAGCAAAAAACTTCTATGCAGAAGCGGGCACCAAAGATCCTAACTGGACCGCCTCTCAGCCGAAACACGATGAGGCTGATAAATTACTTAACGAAGATCCGGACAACAGTACAAAACCTACTAAGGAAGGTGACGGCGGAAAAGAATAGTAGTAAGTTTTATGTATCAACTCACGGTTTACACCGTGGGTTGATACATAATTCATATTCCCACCTCTACCCTACTCACTTCCCCTTTGCGCCCCATAATCGAAGTACTCCACTCTTTAGTCAATTCAGGTGTATCCAAAGCAACCATATCTCCATTACTCAAATATATCGTAACTCCCTTATCATCAGCCTTCCTATAGATAACAGGCACCTGGCAATACGTAAAGGCCAGGGCATCTTTAGGTAAGTCGATTGCTTGTCGCGCGCCATGAATATCGTAGTAAATGAAGGTATCGGGTGCTGTTAAAAACTCCTTTTTATCTAGTAAGCGCGGTTTAAAAGCAATTTGACTATCCACCACCTTAACCCCCAATTCGCCAAAGCGGCTCAGAATATCTTCTTTTACCTGGCCGGTCATACCTGGCTGTTGAGCGCCGGCATTGCCGGGTGTGTGGGAATAGGGATCGAAAGGAAAAGCCCCGTAGTTTTCTGGTGTTTTATTGAAACCAATGCCTCCACGTACATCATAATAACGTTCGATCAACTGCGCAATCAACTGGTCATCAACTCCCTGCTGAATAGCCCACTGGCAGTTTTCTTCTGCTGCCAATACCAGCTTGGAAACCATATGCCAATAAATACATCCCAACCCTTCATATCCAAAGAAAGTGCCGGAACGTCCGGTAAAGGAAGCATGATCAAAAATGGATTCAAATAATGCAAGCAATTGCTCTTTCTCTTCCTGATCTACTGCAATATGATCTTTTTCATAAAGGTCATTTAACGCTTTTTCTAGGTCTTTTTGATTGTTAAAGCTACCATTGAAATGGTATTGACCTTCCACATCCTTTTCAATAATCCGCCAATCTCCTTTTTCAACCATACTTTTTAATAGTGAAGATTGCATGACCGCTTCTTCAGGTACCTTATTTTTATGCTCAAACCTTGGCAACTGTCGGTCCGGATATAGTAGGTAACTGTGCTGATCTTCGCGGTATAACGAACTCTTGGGCAACGCCTCCAGTACTTCCAGCGCTTCCGAAGGAGTCAACAGACCGGCACTTAATACCCCCACTTGGCCTTCGAGCATGGGATATAAATACCGGATAGATATACCGCCATCGGATTCTACCCGCATCAAATTGTAGGCATGGTATAGATTATCCGTCCGTTTATTTTTGCGGATACTATGATCTGCAAAAGCTAGCACTTGGCGAAAGAAGGAATGCAGTTGTTTCACCTCCACCCTTGCCGTTTGTTCAGAAAATCCTCTATACACCTGATTGCGGTATAGAGCACCCGCCTTCCCTAATTCATCTGTTATCTGGCGCCGCAATTGATCCGTTACAGGTTGTTCCAGGGCTGTGATATACCGGTCAAAAGTATTTGCTATAGCATGCAATAAGGTAGCCACCTCTTCAGAAACTTCTATGGTGTCATCTTCCAACCCTTCAAAGAGCGTTTGACAAAACGTAACGAAGCGCCGGATATAGTAGAGCGTTACCATAGACACTCCATTACCCACCAGGGCGTTGTTTGCGTCATTCCACTCGGGGCGTTGGGTATTGAGCCAGATACCACCCTCCGGGATAAAATTCGATAATTTGGCCAATAAGGTGACCAGAATTTTCTCTGTAAAATTGACCAGATAGACCTCTCCCGCTTTATTCCAAACAAGTTTACCATCGGCTCCAATTTCTTCCACCCGTTGCTCTATTTGTTTTTCTAATTCATGATCAAAATCTACCGTATCCTGCGGATCGGCGAGCAGGGCTTCATAATCGCGAATACGGTAAGGCACATTGGCATAAGAGAACATCTTTTGCTTTAACATGTACTCCAACTTGCCCGGGTGGTGCGACTTGGACAACTCCAGTAACTTGAGCAGGTAAATGATCTGATGATCGCCCCAGTAGCCGATATAAGACCAGGGATCGTCGGGCTCGATCACTTCCCAGTCAATGCCATTGGAGGTGATTCGATAAGGGTTGTACCCATCAGGAGTAGAGGCATTGACGAATTTGGTGATCATACTCTCGATGAAATAGGGGAAGGAAACCGCCAGTGCTTCCCAATTCTGGAAAATATCTCTCCAATTACCCTCGTAGTAGAATTTCTTGAAGCCCCATTCATCAGCCAATTCGATAGAAAACTGGTTCCAGGGCCGGCTGGGATCGCCATGCCGACGGCTAAAGATGAGGGGTAGATATTCCAGGCACAACCGGTAGAATTGGATATCCCCGGTGTCAGCCGCTGACTGGAGAAGGTCTTGATAGGAGAACTTATCGGATAACTTTTCAAAAAAAGCTGCATTGCGCCCTACAACAGCGTGATTATATTCCAGCAAGGTATGGTGCAAATCAATCTTCCAGGCCTCGTAATTAAAATTGAAAACACCTCCCCGCATGACATTAAAGAGGACATTAGCAAAGTGTCGGTAATTGAGCATCTTATCTGCACTTTTTTGAAGCCCGTCGGCAGAAGCCACGATTTGCATCAACCGTTCCGTTCCTGCTTTCATATCTACTTCTATCGCCTGCACTAAACCATCATTGTTCTTAATCCAATGATCTAAGGCAGTTACAGCAGAAGGACCTTGATTCAATTCGGCGGCAAAATACCAGCTTTTTGATTCGGCACCAGCCAGTTCAACTGTACTTGCCACCAGGTAAGCACCTCGCTCTGCTCTTATATCGTTTTCAGAATGGACGGGCAGCCCTTTTCGGAAAGCCGGAAGTTGAAGATTACATAAGAGATGGATATCTGCATCCAGCCCGGTTTGCCATACGGTGGTAGCTTTGAGCGCTTCGCTCGGTTCAGCCTTATCGACAGGAATAGAGCTTAGCAAAAAGAGTCCCAGACCGGAATCTTCCAGCAATTCATTTTTCTTATATGCATCGAGCAGCGTACTGCGTTCGGTTTGCAACTTCAGGTCGATACCAAAGGGAAGGATATTCTGTAAGCCGTCCAATACCCGGACTTTCACACCTTGTTGTTCGCTGAGATTTTTTAACTGGCTTTTTTTGATAAAGCCGAATCGATCGCCAAATCCCCAGCTGTAGGTAAAGGAAAGCGATAAATCGCGATTGATCTCTTCGAAAACGATGCGATTGCCTGCCAGATTTTTATAAAGGTTGCGTTCAATTTGGTAGATTCCTTCATATTTATCGGAAAAGGGCTCCCATAAAAAGGTTTCCTGTTCTTTTTCAACCAGCAATATTGTTTTACTCCCTGTCAGATCGCCGCTATCCTGGATTTTATCATCGGTATAATAGGGAAACAATGCATTTTCCGCATTTTTCCGGCCGGCACTCAATCCTCCGGTAGTCGCAATAAACAACCAATGCTCCGAATGGCTGACTACGCTGATGAAGAAGGGCCGCATTTGATCGTAGTTGCTGATTTTGTAGAACTCTTCGCCATTGAGCAGTTCAAAATTACCGGTTATTTCCTTGTCTGCTGCTTGCCAGGGTTTTGGGCCGATGTGTATAGGTGTGGTTGTCATGATTGTGAAAGGGTTTCTCTGATTGTTGATAAAAGGCTTGTGCATTGAACACTTTTAAAACAGGGCTTTATTCCACTTTAAAAGGGAGAGGCTAAAATAAGGCGGAATTATGGAAAAGCCGGGAAATTTGGTGATAAAATTATTTGGAAGAAAAGAAATAGTTGGCTAAGTAGGAAGTCTAAATCATTTAGGAATGCCTTTGAGATGTCGAAGCCTCGACATTGGTATTTGATTACGCCCCACCGTCCCTACAAAGATACAAGGCACATCATTAATTCACTATTGATAATCAGTTGTTTATAAAGACCTCCGTTAGGTGGAGTACACTTATAGGTGGACTGCACCTATAAGTGTACTCCACCTAGCTCAAAAGTTCATTGCGTTGGATGGGTTTGTATTTACGGCGAAAGATTCTGATCAAAATGGGTCTACAAATGAATATGAAACTACAAACACTATTCTATTACCTGCTTATCCGAATCCATTTAGGGATCAAGTAACCATAGAATTGGAATTCCCAACAACTGAAGTCATCCAATTAGCCATCTACGATTTGGAAGGGAGGCAAGAGGTGGTAATTATTTTAGGTGTCAGCAAATCTAAAAGCGAAAAAACAGCCCACTCAAAGAAGAAAGTTTAGTGGCTCGGAGGGTGTCTTAAGACGCCAAAGGCGTTTTAAGACACCCTCTCCCCCTCCCTAAACAATTCAACAGTTCAACAATTCAACAACGAACTTAAAACTCCACCACTTTCAATCCCGCTTCTAATGCCCACTGCCGAATTATCGACACCTCCTCCTTAGATGGATACCCATTTAACTTCCTACGTGCCTGACAAATAGAACCGTCCGGGTAAACCTCGATCGTCACCAATCGAACAGGCTCTTCTTCTCCTTTTTCTTGCTTTCGAAGCGACCAAATGGAATATTCACCGGTTGCACAGCCGTAGGCATAGCTTGCAACACAATGCTCTTGTATTCGCCCTTCTTCTTCCAACTCCTCCGTAGTGGTCAGCTGGATGATCTGATAAGTAACATCCCCTCGCTCCAAATAGAATGGCTCAAAGGGAAGTCCCTTCCACTTTTTGACCTGCCCAATCTGAGCTTGTTGCCTCACTTGTTGTAACCCTTCATAATACGCATTCGCTTGCCGCGATAGACTTAGCACGGTTCGTCCCTTTAGTGAGAAATTTTCACGTTCCCGGTACAAATGGGAAATATACCCTAGCATCCTTTCAATTTGCGCTCTTCCCAACTGCCTTTCAGCAGCAACCAATAACCGGATCACTTGCCTCCTGAAAGAATGATTTGTTGATCCGGTGCCAAAGTAATTCCGGGTAAGTTGAAATACCCGATCATCTCCTCCCAAACTCCGGACCTCACCATATAACATAGCCTCCTGATAAGTTAAGTGCCTAGGTGCCAAAGTAAACCAATGGGCAGCCTTTTTACTCAATGGATATGGAAGGAGGTTCGCTTTCCGGATATTATTCCCCTGAGCCATCCAACGTGTCCATAACACAGGCCTCGGACTGTTCACGATATCTGAAATGCGATAGAATACGAAACACGGCACGTATCTTACAAACTGCTCGAAAGGCACGACTAGCATACTGGAATAACGCGCTAGAAGTTGACGATTTAACAACAACTTGCACAACACAGGATACTCCTGCTGCGACCAGATCATTAACCAGGAGCTGATTCGCATGCTTCCAAAACAATTGAGCCCCTCATAAAGGGTATAATCAAGTCGGGCACATATTGTTTGATAGCTTTCTGAACTAAGAAAACATTCCAGCAGTTCAAATAGAATCGGTTGTAATTGCGGCTGATCCAAAACATGTTGGCTCGGAACAGACCGGTATAGCACCTGAGCTTTAAAGCGTTTAAAAACCTTAACCTTCGAGTTATTCTCTTCCAACCGAATCAACTCTTTTATTAACAGCTCCCCGTTTGGTTTTCGGTATTTATTAGGTATGTTTTCTAATAATTTCAGCCTTACCTCCAATTGGCTTTCCAGTTTAAGGGAATCTTTTTTTATGGTAATGGTTTCCATGATTTTTGGTTTTGGATAATAATTAGGCTACTGCTGGCCAATCGCCATACAGGATAAATCTTAAAGTCAGTTGGATGTAGGTTAAACTTAAGCTTAACTTAGTGGGAGGTGCTTAACAAATAGGAGTTACAGAAAGAAACATTGCCATAGATTTACCGATTAATAAAGTTTTATAACCCAAAAAGCATTATCAAAAGTTCCGGAAGAAAAAGATTTTTTTGTATTTCGAACAAGCGGTAAAATAAGACGTTCTACCTACATATTAAGTATTTAAAAATCAAACAGTTATACATAACATCATGCAAAAGAGATATTTGATCTTATTCATATTTTCACTTTTCCTATTTTCAGCCTGCTCACCTAAAATTACGGTACAGACGGATGCGGTAAAAGGAGTGAAACTTGAAAAGATTTCCAGCTACCAATTAGAATTGAAAGAAGTGGAAAAGGTGAACGCTCCCATTTACGAAAATGATCTGAATGCCCGCCGAATTCAAACCGCTTTGAATAGAAATTTACAGGCTAGAGGTTATAAAATGGAAGATAAAAATCCGGATCTACTCATTTATTACACCTTTCAGGTTAAGAGTAAAACAAGAATAGATGGCGGTTATCCCTATGATTTTTACTATTACTATCCTTATCGATTGAGAGATATCCCCCGGACCGAAAATTATGAAGTTGGAGAATTGGTATTGGAATTTAAACTGGGCAGTACCAAAGAAACTATCTGGGTAGGTGCAGCCATGGACATCCTTGCCGGGGGGATTGAAGGTCTGGAAGAACGGTTGGAGAAGGCAACAAATAAATTACTTACTGATCTTTCGCAAGCGAAAGATTTGTAAAATTGCAAAATATTATTAAGG
>CAZHOV010000162.1:0-12751 GCA_964534315.1 uncultured Saprospiraceae bacterium
TTTTTCTCTTATTTCCCTGTATATCAGCACTCTGTATTAAACAGGGTTTCCCTAGATAATGCTGCACCAGGGCCAGGTGTTCTTCCTGTTCCCGATGTAGGTACCACAACAATATCTATTGAAAACAACCTAACCAACGGCAACTGCAATAGTGTTGCTGAAATCCTGGCACAAGGTCCACCTGATCCGTCACCAGCCATCCCAACCATGTCGCAATGGTCATTTTTCTTGCTGGTATTGATCGTTTTTACGGTCGGTATCGTTGGTGTGTATAATGTCAAGAAGAGGAGTCTTGAGTCTTGAGTTTTGGGTATTGAGTAGAAAAATTATTTATAACGATAACGAAATTAGGCTGCCGGTTGGTGGCCTTTTTTTGTCTGAAAAACTACGTAAAACCCATTTTATTACAAACCCTCAATTTCTCCAAATTCGTCGTATTTTTCGTCGTATTTCTGTTTTTATACGCTCTCCAATTTCTCCAATTTCCTTTTTTATACGGTGGTAAAATCTTCCTGTTTTGTTCTCATAACTTCGAATGATCCGAATTATCACTTTACAAGCATATCGAAATAACTTTCATTACCTCGTAACCTCCTCCGGTATTTCTCCAGCTTCTTGACTAATGGGGTCGGTCGGCCTCGATAATGCTTCTTTTTGTATTTCTTGCTCAGCTCCTCTTCTAGCTTCTCAATTTCAAATAAAGGGCCATAAGCATAATTTTTATGCAGGTAGGGATAGTATTTTGTTGTGGTTAATTTGTAGGTTCTGGCGGATGCTCACCCACAATCAATAATAATGCTCTTAAATTTAATAGGGGAGTTCTATTTAATTGCAATTTCTCCACTGTAGCTCTTCCAGTAGGCGATAATCCTAACAATTGTGTGGAATCTTCATTCCAACAAAAATGATCTTTCCAATTATGTTTTCGAGGATTAAACAAATCAACCATATTACCGGTAACTGGATCAACCGCTTGAATATGATTATACTTGCGGCTATTACAGCCTTGACAAGAATAAGCCAAATTATCTAAGTTATTTTCACCTCCTTTTGAAATCGGAAAGATATGCTCAATAGAAAAAGGATCAGGAGAATACTTAACTTGGGAGAGACAATATTCACAGCAATACCCCGCACGTTCGGAGACTTGTTTTCGTATTTTTTTAGGAACCGAAAGATTAGGCATCTGGCACTGATTGAAGACCCAAAGATTTCATCAATTCATCCAATGACACTTCTCTCAACTCCGCCAGCTCGATTAAATGGGCAATTCGCTGAACATTAGCAGCTTCAATTTGATCAGAGATATTAACCAATTCTCTTTGTTCTTCTTGTGTCAATAACTCGGCATCCCTTTTTTCTTTCAGGTCATTATAACGGTCCCATACATCAGCAGCAATACCCAAATTTATCTTCTCTAATAATTCTAACTCCCGCTCCTTTTTTATCGACGGATCCTTTTTGGATAACTGTTGTTTCAATAAATCTAACACAAATTGCCGAACATCTACTCCTCTTCTCGCTGCCGACTCTTTCAACAACTGCTCGAGTTCACTACTAATATCGATCGTTATAGACATAACACTTGTTTTTAGTTACAATATTAACTTATTTACCTCACACATGGTTCCCATTCATAATGGAGAATGGAACAAGGAGCAAGGAAAAAGGGAAAAGGAACAAGATGAATTCTATATTTTTTCTCTTCCTCAATCCTGAAAATCCCTAAATCCAGCGAATCCAGATTCAGACCTCCTAGTTGTCAGAATCAGCCTGCCCTGCCTGCAAAGTCAGGCCAAGGGATTTTCAGAATTCTAGCCCAATATACCGTCACACCTTTGCTGCGCTGAACCGTTATACCTGCTCGCCCCAATGCATAAATTTTTAACTAAACAAATCAATATACTGTTTGAAAATGAAGATTCGGTTCCTACTCTGACCGGTCATCTCTTCTAAAATTTTTGCCCTTTCAAAACTCGCTACCAGATCATTCGAAGATTTAAAGGAAAGACTACATAATTCCTCTACCGATCTCACACTCACGACAGGATCTTTAAATAAATGATTAAGCAAGATCAAGGCATTATTGGTTCGCTTCCCCCAGTTCTTTCGAATTTCTTTTTCCAATTTATCTTTTAAATCCAATATTTTTGAAAGGGTTTCCACTGCATCCTCGGAAGTTTGTGCTATTCCTACTAAGAAATATTTGAGCCATTGAATCATATCACTTTTTTCTCTAACCCTCATTAAATTATCATAATACAAGAACTTATCCTTCTCAAAATATGCTGATAAATAAAGTAAAGGCTTATCTAAAATTTTTTCATTTACCAAAAACAACGTGATCAATAATCTTCCTATTCTCCCATTACCATCCAAAAAGGGATGAATGGTCTCGAACTGATAATGAGCAATACCGGTTTTTATCAGAGTAGGGACGTTTATATCTTGGTTATGTAAAAATTTTTCTAAATCACCCATCAAATTGGGAACATAGTGTTGAATCGGAGGAATGAAAACGGCATCGGCAAGGCTATTTCCTCCTATCCAATTTTGACTCTTCCTAAGCGCTCCTGGAAGTTTATGCTCTCCCCTGGCACCTTGCAACAATAATTTATGTGTTTCTCTTAATAATCTGGTTGAAATGGGAAGCTTGTCCAGGTTTTTTATAGCCTCACTTAAGGCTTCCGTATAATTTTTAACTTCTTTCCAGTCATCTCTTCTTTCAGGGATAATTTCTTCTTCAGGCAAAAAAGCTTCATCAATTTTGGTTTGGGTACCTTCAATTCTACTCGAAATGACCGCCTCTTTTGTGACATAAAGTTGAATAAACAGATCAATATTTGGTACTAAACGTGCAAAGGAATTTAGTTCTCCTAGTTTAAGAGAAGCCTTTTCCAAAAGAGTATTTAAGCCAGCATTATTCCATTTCCATTCTTCATTTATTAATGAAGGAACGAAATATTTATAGCCAACACCTTTTTCCCAATGTCCCGATTTATAATTTTCTAATTGAATCGCCATTTTGTTTTTATTCAAAGATAAAATAAAAATGCCTTTATTTTACTTTAACGCTATTAAAGTAAAATAAAATTATCTTGTTTTACTTTACCTGATAACCCGAGATTACATGAATTGATCCTGACAGTATCGAAATACTTTACTGGAACCCCTATTACCCTAGTGGCAAAGGAATGGGGTAAACTAACCAATAAAAAGAGTAAGACAAATAATATTCCAATGGGTACTGCCCATGACGAACGTTTCGGAAAAGTACGAACGTACCATCAGGATATTTTGAAGGTGGTTGTTATTCATTAATTACTAATCCTGAAAATCCCTAAATCCAGCGAATCCAGATTCAGGCTTCCTTATTGTCAGAATCTGGATTTGCTGGATTGTAGGATATACTGGATTTCTCCGTTGGTTGTACCGTTGCACCGCTGTACCCTTGCCCCCTTATCCCCTGAACCTTTGAACCCCCTTATACCGCTTGCACCCTTTTGTACCGCTGGACCGTTAAACCTTTTTTCCTACTTCATATTTGTTCCCCCTACTTTCCAATACAAAAATTCGAAAAAATATTCCCCAGCAAATCATCCGTACTAATCTCTCCGGTAATCTCCCCCAAATGGTGGATCGCCTGGCGAATATCCATCGCCACAAAATCAGAGGTTACGCCGCTTTGGAGGCCGCGGAGGACATCTTGCAAGCTGGATTCCGCCTTTAGTAAGGCATCATAATGGCGGGTGTTGTTGACAATGGTATTGTCGAGCTGGCCTTGCTCTTTGATGACGGCCTGAAACAACTTCTCTTTCAAATACTCAATGTTCATATTGTTGATGGCCGAGATGGGGACAAATTGATCTTCGGTAAAAAATCCACTGGCAAATTCTTCGTATTTGGCATAGGGGTTACGATCCATTTTGTTGGCTACTACCAACAGCTGTAAACCTTCTTTTTGTAAACGCTCTAAGTCACTTCGCACTTCCCTGGCTTCCATCTCGGTGACGTCAAAGACATAGACCAATAAGGCCGACTGCTGAATCTTCTCCATGGTCTTTTTGATCCCCACCTCCTCAATGGTATCCTGTGCATCGCGAATGCCTGCGGTATCAATCATCCTAAATTCTATGCCGTTGATGTTGAGCACTTCTTCTATGGTATCTCTGGTAGTCCCGGCAATATCCGAAACAATGGCCCGCTCTTCTTTCAACAGGGCGTTGAGCAAGGTAGACTTGCCGGCGTTGGGGCGGCCCGCAATGACAGTATTGACGCCTCTTTTTAATACATTCCCCAATTTAAAAGAATGGATTAGGTCATTTATGACTTTATGTATTTTCTCGACCAATCCATTAAGCTCATCCCGGTTCGCAAACTCTACATCCTCTTCTGAAAAATCCAGCTCCAATTCGATCAGACTGGCAAAGTTGATCAACTCTTCCCGCAATTTCTGGATCTCATTACTAAAACCTCCCCGCATCTGCCGAATCGCCATATCATGCGAAGCTTTAGAACTGGAGGCAATCAAATCTGCCACCGCCTCCGCCTGTGATAGATCCATCCGACCATTCAAAAAGGCGCGCATAGTAAATTCTCCGGGCTCTGCCATCCGCGCTCCCTTCCGGATAAACAACTGAATCACTTCCTGAATAATGTAAGGCGATCCGTGACAAGACACCTCCACCACATTTTCCTTGGTATACGACTTCGGCTCTTTAAACAAACCCACCACCACTTCATCCAAAATAGCGCCTTCTTCATCCCGGATCGTCCCAAAATGCAAGGTATGCGTCGCTTCTTTGGCCAGATCTTTCCCATGAAAGACGCCATCAACAATCCCTATCGCCTCCTTCCCCGATAACCGGATCACGCCAATGGCTCCTACTCCCGGAGGTGTAGCCAGGGCAACAATGGTATCAGAAAGGTTGTGTTTGGAATAGCCCATAAGTCAAGGTTTCAGGGTTACCAGGTCTCAGGGTTTCAAGAAGTCCAACTATCAGATCAATCAATAAATCTGGACACCTGGAAACCTCGAAACCTGGAAACCATTTTTTAATTACTCTGCCAAAAATATGGCGTAAACAGTACCAAGATAGTAAACAACTCTAATCTTCCCAATAACATCAGGAAAGATAATATCCATTTGGCGGGGTCGGGTACTGCAGAAAAGTTGTCTACCGGCCCGACGGTGCCCAGCCCCGGACCGACATTCCCCAGGGAGGTAGCTACGGCCCCAATGGCCGATTGGAAGTCCATACCAAGACCGGCGACAGTAATAGATCCCAATACAAATAGGATGAGGTAAACTAATAGAAAGACCAAAATGTGCGTCAATATGCGGGGCGCTACGATCTGTTTATTGATTTTGATGCGGATCATAGCACGAGGATGAAGGATGCGCCTGAATTCTAATATGGAATTTTTCAGAAAAACCAAATGCCGGACAAGCTTGATCCCTCCACTAGTCGACCCGGCACTAGCGCCCATGAACATTAAAATAAAAAACAAAATAGTCAATCCACCCGACCATTTTGTATAATCGGCTGTTACATAGCCCGTGGTCGTGATCAGAGAAACAATCTGGAAGGTGGCATCGCGAAAGGATTGCTCCAGGCTATTGCCTGTCTTATGAAAAACGATAAAGGTAACGATCGCAGAAAGTAAAATCACAACCGTTCCATACAACCGGAATTCATCGCTGGCCCAAACATTTTTAAGCTTACCTTTCAAACCATAATAGATGACGGTGTAATTGGTGCCTGCAACAAACATAAAGGCAATGATGGTATATTGAATGATGGGGACATCGAAATGCGCCATACTGGCATTTTTGGTCGAAAATCCGCCGGTAGCCATCGTGGTGAGTGCATGGTTGATAGCGTCATAAAAACTCATGCCCTCAATCAGCAAAATAATACAGAGCAACGCGGTAAGTGATACGTAGATCAGCCAAAGCCGCTTGGCCGTTTCCCGAATACGGGGATGGATCTTATCGGAAGTGGGGCCAGGGGCTTCGGCTACAAACAATTCAATTCCACCAATGCCTAAAAGCGGAAATATAGCAACCGTTAACACGATAATTCCCATCCCACCAATCCATTGGGTCATGGAACGCCAAAATAAAATACCCTCAGGTACCGATTCAATATCCGTCAAAACAGTAGCTCCGGTAGTCGTCATGCCCGACATCGTCTCAAAAAAAGCACCCGTGACGGAGGGTATGACGCCGCTAATCAAAAAAGGGAGTGTTCCCATAACGACCATGCTCAGCCATCCCAATGCTACGATCAGGTACCCTTCCCGCTTGTGGATCGACCCGCCTTTATTGAAACGGATCAATAAAAAAAGTCCACCAATGGTAATGGAAATGCCTCCTGAAATGGCCAAAGCCAATGCATCGCCACTTTTGAAATAAAACGAAAAGGGCAGCCCTGTCAGCATCAATCCGCCAACAATAAGCAGTAATACGCCAATGACATTTGCTACAGGTCTGAAGTTGATCATGGTATACTATTGGATATTTCTCGCAGAGCCGCAGTGCTCGCAAAGAAAATCCTTTGCGAGCACTGCGGTTCTGCGAGAAACTTATCTAAACAATTTCTCTAATTTCCCGATCGCCTCCGGTAATGCAAAAACGATGACCTTGTCGCCTACCTGCAATTTAAAATTACCGTCGGGAATCAGGGATTTATCGCCCCGGATTACGCTACCAATCAGTGCTTTTTCCGGAAAATGCAGATCTTTTAACGGATGTTTGGTAACCCGGTTGTCCTTAACGATGACGAACTCGATAATCTCCGCATCAACACCGTGTAAGCTTGTCAGGGCTTCGATCTTTCCTTTTCGGACAAATCGGAAGATATTGTTGGCGGCGATCAATTTTTTATTGATGATCGTATCTACGCCAATATTTCGGGAAATATGAGTATAATCGGTATTGTCAACCAAGGCAATCGTTTTACTTACGCCCATTTCTTCAGCCATCAGGCTCGTAATGATATTCGTTTCTGAATTGGGTGTAACCGCTACAAAGGCATCCATATTGGGAAGCCCCTCCTCTTTCAACATCTCTACATTTCCGGGATCTGCTTTAATGACCAGCGTGTTGTGCAAGCGCTCTACTAGTCGCTTACAAATGGCTTTTTCTTTCTCTACCAATGTTACATGGTATTGCTTTTCCAGCAACCGCGCAGCCCTGTAGCCCACACCCTGGCCTCCAATGACCATGACATGGCGCACTTTCTCTTGTGGCTTACCTACAATTGCCGTAACTTGTTCGATTTGATGCTTTTTGGTCAGGAAGTACACATGATCGCTTCGCCGAAGGATGGTATAACCTCTGGGAATAATGGTGTCATTCTTCCGCACAACAGCAATCAGGTTGAAGTCAACACCCTGATTGGCATTGGCAATTTCTTCGATCGACATATTGACAACGGGAGAATCGTCGTCGATAGCGATCCCGATCAACGATATTTTACCGTCTTCAAAATGAAAGATATCTGTCAAAGATATCTGATCGATCAATCGTACAATTTCTTGCGCAGCCAGTTGTTGAGGAGAAATAATACTGTCTACCCCCAGTTCTTTAAAATTTTCGCGCTGCTCTTCTTCGAGATATTCTTCGTTATTCACCCTGGCGATGGTCTGTTTAGCTCCTAACTTTTTGGCCAGAATAGCAGTGATCAGGTTATTTTTTTCAGAAGTAGTTACGGCTAACACAATACGCGCCTTGTGTACCTCCGCCTGCCGGAGAATACTGACAGAGGAGGAGTCGCCCCGCACGGTCATCACATCCAAATGGCTCTGGGCGTAATCCAGTACTTCCTGGTTAGTATCAATCAGGATGATATCCTGGTTTTCGTAGGTAAGCAATTTGGCGAGGTGGAAACCAATATCTCCGGCCCCCGCAATTACAATTTTCATTTTATTCAGTTAAATTATCAGGCAAAAATGTTAATGATGAAACGCGATCATTTTGCAAACAACCAAAAATACACTTTCTTTGTTTTAATAGTCCTTCTCCACTAATAATTATTTTATGAAGATTCTTATGGTTTGTTTAGGAAATATTTGTCGCTCTCCCCTTGCGGAAGGAATATTAAAAGAAAAAATAAAAGAGCGGGGATTAGACTGGACGGTAGATTCTGCCGGAACCGGCTCCTGGCATATCGGAGAGTTGCCTGACCCCCGGTCCATACAAACCGCTAAAGCTTACGGAATTGATATTAGGGACCAACGTGCCCGCCAGTTTCAACCGGAGGACTTTGACAAATTCGACCGCATCTTTGCCATGGATTCTTCCAACTACCAAAATATTCTGGCCCTTGCTAAATCCGAAGATCACAAAAAGAAGGTCGATCTCATCATGAACCTGGTTACCCCTAACCATAACATCAACGTCCCCGACCCCTACTGGGATGATGACGGTTTTGAAAATGTCTACCAAATGCTGGAGGATGCTTGTGATCAATTAATAATGAGCAATGAAGAATGAGCAATGAAGAATGAAGGCTATCACCAGCTAAGGCTTGGCCGAAAATGAAAGCTACCTGGCAAGAATACAATTATCAACCCACCATTTCAATGGTGGGGCAAACCAAATGAAATTTTCGTGACTACGTCACTACTGGAATACGCTAAGGCCTTTGATTTCCAAATCTTTACAGAAAAAAGGTAGATATTAGAATGAATTTAATGAATGAAAATCGAAGATTTTCATTGCACATTGCACATTGCACATTGCAATCACTCTTTCCAAAAAGGGATAATCGCTAAATCACGGTACTCAGAAGATTCTTTTCGGCGCACTTTGAGAAGGTGTTTACCTCGGGGAAATGACTCGACATCAATTACTCCTAAAAAGCCGGATTCGCCTGATTGGGGATGTTGGTAAAAGTTGAAATCTACGTTTTGTAGTAGCGAATCGTTGAGGTGTATTTGATAATAGTCCTGGATACAGGGCATAATAATACCGGCAAGAGAATCGCTGCGTACAAATTCATCTGATGGATTTAACCTTTTGAATCCATTTATGAATTCGTGTTCGATGGCGGGTTTAGCTGTTTCTTTCAGCCTTTTACAATTTCGTAGCAATGGAAAATTTTCCAGCTTGGGATTAAAGCCGATAAATACTTCCAGGAAACCATTTCTAATAAATTTTGAAGGTAGGCTAACCTCTCTATCTAAATAATCCCAATTTTTTACCTGATCGTCATAATTAACAAAGCTTACCGTATAACTAGGGGCATACTTAGGAAAATATAATCCTCCATTTAAATTTAATCCGGCGATCCCGAGAATGATCAAGAGATAAGGAATGAACAGCCACCCAATCCGCTGGCCAAATTTATTATCAATCAGGTTATAATAGAGGGGACGAAAAAAGAAAGATAGCGTAATCCAACTCATCAAGCGATAAATGGGATAATAGACTCTGGCCACCCATTTATTTTTCTTTAATAGCCCTTGCGTGATAAAGTCAAACATGTAAATTCCTCCAAAAGCTATAATACCTATTGATAAATAGGGCACCATATCGTCCAAGAAAGTGTACCTCAGTAAATTGACGGCAAAGACCGCCAAGGCAAAAAAACCTACCTGAAGGAGGGGCAAGGTGATCAGAAAGGTAAAAGCAAAGGTGACGCTACAGATTTGCTCAATCTTTTCAATATAGTTATCAAAATCGCCCACCCTTTTATGTAAAAAATTTGAAAACTTAGAGGTGTAGTTTAAGGAATCAATATCTACCTGGCCGGAAACGTATCTTAGGCCAATAGCGCTTATCCAAACGGCTCGAAGCAAGATATGGAATATCAGATTGATAAGCATGATGACAAGGGCAAGCAAAATGATTATCAGGAAAATATAACTGATAATCCCGTAAATGCTTTCATAAGTATGTCCAAAAACAAAAACCTGTGACCTTACATAGGGAATGGCATTTACTAAAAGAAAAACAGTGAATCCCGAAATCAACAGCTCTAATTCCCAGCTTTCTTGCTGAAGCCGGTCGAGCCAGGATTTGAGCTTATTATTGGGCTTTTCCATTTTGATGATTTCTCACAAAGGTCAGGAGTAATTATAACAGATCGTTTATGGACTCTTTTAGTCTTTTCAGATTTTTAGAGGTCATTGGTACCAGAGGTAAGCGTACTTCTGTAGAACAGATATTCATCATGTTTAAGACCGATTTGATGCCTGCCGGATTACCATCAATATATAGCCAGGGGTGCACATCGAGCAGCTGGTCGTTCAACCGTTTAGCTTGTGGTAAATCGCCCGCCAAAGCTGCCCGGATCATATTGGAAAATATTCCGGGAAAAGCGTTTCCGATTACAGAGATCAGGCCATCGCCTCCGCAAGTGACCAGTGGCAGCGCGGTTGGGTCATCACCAGAAAGGACCAGGAAACCTTTAGGCCGGTCTTTGAGGATCTTCATGACTTGGGGAAGATTACCGGAAGCTTCCTTTACAGCAATAAACTTTTTACTGGCATGGGCTAGTTTGAGCGTGGTTTCAGCCTTTATATTTTTGGATGTTCTGCCGGGCACATTATAGATGATGACGGGAAGGGGAGAAACCTTTTCGATCGCCATATAATGTTCGTAGATACCTCGCTGGG
The DNA here is from genome assembly GCA_964534315.1 of uncultured Saprospiraceae bacterium. Classification (GTDB taxonomy): domain Bacteria; phylum Bacteroidota; class Bacteroidia; order Chitinophagales; family Saprospiraceae; genus CAZHOV01. Next base: position 10,627 of record CAZHOV010000162.1, read on the forward strand.
TGGGCTTGTTATAGGCCGGGCCGCTAGACATGATCGCGTCGATACCGTCAAAATTGAATCCTTCTATGCGGCGAATAATAGCGGCAGTGTCGTTACCTCCAAAGATTCCTGCCACAATTGGCAATCGTCTATTATTAACCTTGATGGTAAAATCCAATACTTCCCGGCATTCTTCTGTGGTGAGGGTAACGGCTTCGCCCGTAGTGCCCAGGGAAACCAGGAATTCCACGCCCCCCTCAATCACATGCTCGATCACTTTTTCTAGCGCGGGATAATCCACCTTTCCATCTTTTAAGGGGGTGACCAGGGCTACTCCTGTACCTCTAAACCGCTTTTGCTCCATGAGAAGTTGAATTGTTTTGAATAAAAGTCAAAAAGTGCTCCATTTGTTTAATAAAATGTGAAATGCCCAGGCTGGGATCGGTATCGATCATCATGTCAAAGCAGTAGGTTTTATCGTGAACAGGACCTACTTTCATAGTTGCCTGGCTGAGGGCCGCTATGTATTCGAGGGGTAGATTCAGGTTGGAGGAAAGGCAGAAAAGCAGATCGAAATCTGTTTCGATAAAGCGGTTTACTTCTTTTCCGTTGGGTATCTTTATCCAATTGACCCGCTTTTTATTAAAACAGTCAAAAGGAAAATTAGAGCAATCTTGTTTTTCATCGAGGTATCCCAAAACGACTACGCTTTTTTTCTTTTTCCGAAGTTTATCTGCATAATTCATCACGATTTTGCGGTCATCCAGATTACTGGCATTAAAGAGGATACCGATACTTTTGGCGGTTTGGAGGTTATTTGCTCCGGTTTTTCGCTTTAGCGAACGGAGTTTCTTGTTTAGGAAGAACTGGTGAAGACGAACCAGAAGTTTATTCATTATTAAAGGTTTTGGAACAAAAGAATTACTGCTCTACGTGTTCATTCACGGCAAAGTGGCCCATATTACGATATTTTTCGATCCGGGCTTCGATTAATTGTTCGGGGGTAAGTTCTTGCAATTCGGCGATAGCTTTTTTGATATTTCGTTTTAGCAATTTAGCCATTTCTTCGGGGTTGGTATGGGCACCGCCAGCCGGTTCTTTGATGATATCGTCGATAAGACCGAATTCGTGCATGTGATCAGCAGTCAGTTTAAGCGCTTCGGCCGCTTGTTCTTTATAATCCCAGCTATGCCAGAGGATAGACGAGCACGATTCGGGAGAGATGACCGAGTACCAGGTATTTTCGAGCATATAGACGCGGTCGCCCAGTCCGATGCCGATAGCACCGCCGGAGGCACCTTCACCAATTACGGTACAGATGATCGGCACTTTAAGCTGAGCCATTTCGAAGAGGTTTCGGGCAATGGCTTCAGCCTGTCCGCGTTCTTCCGCTTCGATGCCAGGATAGGCGCCCGGCGTATCAATGAGGCAGACGATGGGGAAGTTGAAGCGTTCCGCCATTTTCATGAGGCGTAGGGCTTTGCGATAGCCTTCCGGGTTGGCCATTCCGAAGTTGCGGTATTGGCGCATTTTGGTGGTTTCTCCCTTTTGATGCCCGATGATCATGACGGTTTGGCCATCGAGGCTACCGATCCCGCCGACGATCGCTTTATCATCTTTGTAGTAGCGGTCACCGTGGAGTTCGATAAACTTCTTACACATTTGTTCTACATAATAAAGCGTGTAGGGGCGTTCCGGATGTCTGGACAGCTGTACCCGTTGCCAGCCTGTGAGGCTGCTATAGATTTCTTTCTTTTTATTTTTGAGTTTAAGCTCGAGCGTTTTGATCATATCGGACACGTCGATATCGCTTTCCTCGCCAACTTGTTTAATTTTATTCAGTTGTTCGTATAGATTTTCTATAGGCTTTTCAAACTCCAGGAATATCATAGGTCACTATTTTCGGTTCTCAGCCCCCAGTGGGAGCTAAGAGGGATGAACAAATGGCTTATTTGGTATTTAGAGTGCTACAAAATTAGTAATCTGAATGAAGTTAGTACCAAGAAAGTAAATTTTTTTCATTTTTTTTGAAAAAAAAATTGCCTCAATCGAAAAAGCCGTTTATCTTTGCACTCGCTTCGGTGGAATGTAGGAATGTAGGAATGTAGGAATGTAGGAATGTAGGAATGTAGGAATGTAGGAATGT
>CAZHOV010000162.1:12851-12982 GCA_964534315.1 uncultured Saprospiraceae bacterium
AGGAATGAGAAAGTTCAATAGAGATTGAACTAAAATTTCAAAAATAGTATTAAGTCTGGTAGTTCAGCTGGTTAGAATATCCCGAAAGCATTCGGGAGGGTCGCCGGTTCGAAAGCTCGGACATCTTGAAA
>CAZHOV010000163.1:0-12797 GCA_964534315.1 uncultured Saprospiraceae bacterium
TGCTAAATTATTCAAATATCATAATCTTTCGCCTGCGAAAGATCAATTAATAATTAGTAGTTAGTGGTTAGTAGTTGGTAGTTAATGGTTGTGGGACATGGATAGTGGGGTAGGTAACATGAATAGACATAAGGCTAAAAATATTTATAATTCACAGTGTTTTAAAAGTAATTTGAGCGGTAAAGTTAGGATTTAATTATGAAATGCGATAAGCACGAAAAAAACAAATCGGGACACTTTCGTTGAAAGTGCCCCGATGCCCGTATTACCACGAGTAACCGAAAAAATTCCCGCTGCATTACCTAGTTAATTTTTTTCTCGTGGGATTACGGTTACATCCATTTTGCCATGAAACGATAGAATTCTTTTTTTAAATCACCATAAATGCTTCGGAATGACTCCATGCGTTCTCTCAGATCATCGTGATCGCTATGAAATACTTGCTCCCGCTCACTACCCTGTTCTCTTGCCTCTTTACTGATGGTTTGTTCATGTTTTTTAATGTCGCTCAACAGGGCATCAATAACTTCCTTTTCTCTGATAAACTGGTTCTGAAAATGTTCTAATTGAGCCAGCATTTCTTTGTCGTCATTCCGAAGGACAAGTTCTTCTAACCGGTGTTCGTAAATTGTGATCTCATCTTTTACAAAATCCACCTCGTTCGTCCACAATCTATGTTCAAAATGCAATTGATCAATGGGTCTTTTTTCGATTAGCATATAGTTTTTTTTGATTTATTAATTTGTTCGTTTATTCATTTCTTTTCTCTGCAACGAATGTAGGTTGGATGCAACTAAAAAAAAATGATTGCAGTCATTGAAAAGTGATGATTTTTGTCAAAGGAAAATAAAATGAAGAAGGGGCATTACAACAAATGTTGTAGAGCCCCTTCTTATCGGTTATTTTGTCTGATCTACTCTGCTTCGATCATTCAAGGCAAACCAACCTGGCCCGTTTTCAGAATTGAACATACGGGCTAGTAAACTAGCTACGTGTGCAGACCAATAATTTGGTTTCTGCTTTTGCTTCATCAGTGCACACAAAAAGTAAAGGATCTTTTAGGGTAAAAAGTTCCAATTAAAAAAACCTGACCCGCAATGAAGCGAATCAGGTTTAAAACAATGGCAGCCCGTACGGGAATCGAACCCGTGTTTCAGGAATGAAAATCCTGCGTCCTAACCCCTAGACGAACGGGCCATTTGTTATTTTTCAGCTCCTCTAAAATTCCTTTCCGTCAAAAGCGATGCAAATATAGGATAACAATTTTTGAATTTCCAAACTTTAAAAAATTTTTTTTCCATTTTTTTTACTATTCTTTCTGCACCGCTTTATTTTTAATACCTTGTTAACGCTGATGTCAAAAAAATTGTTCAAATTTGTTTGATTTTTATTAAAATCTATTTTTTCATAAAAAACTGAACCCATGCCAGCAAAAATTGCCATCAATGGATTCGGCCGTATTGGCCGCCTAACGCTCAGAAATCTATTAAATCAATCAGATGTGGAGGTCGTTGCGATTAATGACCTAACCGACAATGCTACCCTGGCCCACCTATTCAAATATGACTCTGCCCAGGGCCAATTCCCTGGTACCGTCCTTAATAGCGATGATTCCATCGTAATTGATGGAAAAAAAATAACCTCCTTCTCAGAAAGAAATCCAACAGATCTCCCGTGGAAAGATATGGGAGTAGATGTCGTACTCGAATGTACTGGCGTTTTTAGAACTGCTGAAAAAGCGGGATTACATATTGAAGCTGGCGCAAAAAGAGTCATCATCTCCGCGCCTGCTAAGGGAGGCAACGTTCCCTCATTTGTCCTTGGCGTCAATAGCGAAGATATGAGCCCGGACCACCCAATCATGTCAAACGCTTCTTGTACGACCAACTGTCTGGCTCCTGTTGTTAAAGTGATTGATCAACACTTTGGTTTTGTACAAGGCACGATGACCACAACACATGCCTACACTGCTGATCAACGCATCCAGGATGCTCCACATAGTGACTTGCGCAGGGCAAGAGCTGCCGCTTTCAATATTGTTCCGACATCTACAGGGGCAGCTAAAGCAGTTGCAAAAGTCTATCCGGCAGTAGCAGGAAAAATCGATGGGGTTGCGCTTCGCGTTCCCGTTATTACCGGTTCACTAACAGAATTGACTTGTATCATAGATAAGGATGCTACTGCTGAGGATGTCAATAAAGCCTTCCAGGAAGCCGCTAACGGAGCGTTAAAAGGAATCTTGGAATATGCTACTGCTCCTCTGGTTTCTAGCGATATCATCGGTAATGAGCATTCTTCTATTTTTGATTCTCAGTTAACTAACGTTTACGGAAAAATTGTAAAGGTCTTTAGCTGGTATGACAACGAAGCGGGCTATGCTGCACGTCTGGCAGATATGGGCGCTATGGTTGCTAATTACTAAGCCAAACAATCCTAAACTTGTTTGTTGAAGTGTTGAAGGATTTAATTGTTGAATAAATAGTGTATTTTCAGTTAAACGATTCAACATTTCAACAATTCAACAACAAACTTTTTCACAAACTACAAAACGATGAACTTTAATTTTCAAGATAAAAAAGTTCTGATCCGCGTAGACTTCAATGTCCCGCTCAATAGTGAGTATCAAATTACGGACGATACGCGAATTCAGGCAGCTTTGCCTACTATAAAACATATTCTCGAACATGGGGGTGCCATCATTCTGATGTCCCACCTTGGCCGTCCAACCAAAAAATTGAAGGAAGACGGCTCTATAGATGTCGAGAAATTTACCCTCCGTCATACGGTTGACCACCTTTCCGACCTACTCAACCTCGAAGTCCGGTTTTGCGAAGAAACGGTCGGAGCTAAAGCCACCGAGATGGTCGAAAAATTGCAACCGGGCCAGGTCTTAGTACTGGAAAATACCCGCTTCAATGAAGGGGAGAAGAAAGGAGACGAAGGGTTTGCCGAAGCCCTTTCTAAATTTGGAGACATCTACATCAATGACGCCTTTGGAAGTGCCCACCGGGAACATGCTTCCACCGCTACCGTTGCAAAATTCTTTGACAAGAACACTAAAGGCTTTGGCTTCCTGATGCAGGCAGAGATCGAAAATGCCAATAAGGTCCTAAACTCCCCTGAGCGACCGCTTGTGGCCATTATCGGAGGAGCAAAAGTCTCTGACAAAATCCTGCTCCTGGAGCGGTTAATCGACTTTGTCGACCACCTCGTCATTGGGGGAGCTATGGCCTACACGTTTATCAAGGCCAAGGGCGGGAATGTCGGCAACTCTTTGGTAGAAGATGATAAAATGGAACTGGCCGAAAGGCTGATCCAAAAAGCCATCTCTAAAAGGGTTCATCTGCTACTGCCCTTTGATTCAGTAATCGCAGACAACTTCGCTGCGGATGCCAATACAAGAGTTGAAAGTAGTGACAGTATTCCTGACGGATGGATGGGACTCGATATTGGTCATCATGCTCGTGAAGATTTCGCTACCGTCATTTTAGCTGCCAAGACGATTCTCTGGAATGGTCCTATGGGCGTATTCGAAATGGCTGCTTTTGCCGAAGGTACCAAAGCGATCGCAGAAACCGTAGCCAAATCCACTCAACAAGGCGCTTTCTCTCTGGTAGGAGGAGGCGATTCTGTGGCTGCCATCAAACAAATGGATCTGGCCGATCAGGTTAGCTATGTTTCTACAGGGGGTGGAGCGATGCTGGAGTTTTTGGAAGGAAAGAAACTGCCGGGGATTGCTGCTATAGAAGGCTAATAAGCAATATTCATAAAAAAAGCGGATCGCCTCAGCGATCCGCTTTTTTTATGAATATTGTTTCTGATAGTATTTTTGATACTCTCCAGAAGTCACATTTTCCAGCCAATCGGTATTTCCAAATACCATTTGGCTGTCATTTTTATCCCTTCCTCAAACTGCACCTTTGGCTCCCAGCCCAACTCATTCTTCAACTTACTGGCATCAATGGCATATCTGCGATCATGACCGGGACGGTCTTTGACAAAGGTGATCAGTTCTCTTGATGCTCCTTGCTGACGCCCCAAAATATCATCCATCACATCACATAAAACGTGGATCAAATCAATATTCTTCCATTCGTTATTGCCCCCGATATTGTAGGTTTCTCCATTCTTGCCTTCGTGGTAAATCTTATCAATGGCTTCCACATGATCCACCACCCACAGCCAATCTCTGGTATATTTGCCATCGCCGTAAACGGGTAATGCCTTATTATGCTTGATATTATTGATAAAAAGCGGAATCAGCTTCTCCGGAAACTGATTGGGGCCATAATTATTAGAACAATTGGAAATAACGATAGGAAGCCCGTAGGTATGATAGTAAGCCCTTACCAGGTGATCAGAACTGGCTTTGGAAGCCGAATAAGGAGACCTGGGATCATAAGGCGTTTCTTCCGTGAATAGCCCAGTTTCACCTAATGAACCATACACTTCGTCCGTAGAAACATGATAAAATAGCTTGCCTTCTTTCTCCTCACCCCATAGCTGTCGAGCAGCATTCAAAAGATTGACCGTGCCCTCAATATTGGTTTTTATAAAGCTTATCGGATCGGTTATCGAACGGTCTACATGAGACTCTGCAGCCAGGTGGATTACTCCGTCGAAGTGATATCTTTCAAACAGCCCCTGCAGGAATTCAGGGTCAGTAATACAACCTTTTTCAAAATGGTAATTATCTTTGTCCTCAACATCTGTAAGATTCTCCAGATTTCCGGCATAGGTTAATTTATCGAGATTAACGATCTGATAATCGGGATATTTATTGACCATCAAACGGACCAGATGCGACCCGATAAATCCTGCTCCTCCTGTTATTAGTATCTTTTTGCTCATTCTTGTAATTTTTTATTAGGTTTTACCACTGCTTTAAAATAATCAAACGTCTTAATTAACCCTTCGCTTCTAGGTACTTTGGGTTCCCAGCCTAGTATTTCTTTTGCTTTTGAAATATCTGGTTTACGTTGCTTGGGATCATCAACGGGTAGTGGTTTGTGGATAATTTTAGCTTCAGGATTGTCGACAATTTGGAGGATTTCTTTTGCAAATTCAAGGATGGTCATTTCATCTGGGTTTCCCAGGTTTACGGGCAGGTGATAATCGCTCATCAGCAGGCGATAGATCCCTTCTACCAAATCATCGACATAGCAAAAGGCGCGGGTTTGGGAACCATCGCCAAAAACGGTAAGCCCTTCACCACGGATCGCCTGAGAAAAGAAGGCCGGCATTACCCTCCCGTCATTTACACGCATACGGGGACCATAGGTGTTGAAAATACGTACGATTCTGGTTTGCAAGCCATGATAATTGTGATACGCCATGGTCAACGCTTCCAAAAAGCGTTTAGCTTCGTCATAGACGCCTCTGGGACCGATAGGGTTCACATTGCCCCAATAATCTTCGGTTTGGGGATGTACCAAAGGATCTCCGTAGACCTCCGAAGTAGAAGCCACCAAAATCCGGGCTTCTTTTTCTTTAGCTAGCCCTAGCAGGTTATGCGTCCCTAAAGCCCCTACTTTCATGGTTTGAATAGGCATCTGCAAGTAATCGATAGGACTAGCAGGAGAAGCAAAATGCAGAATATAATCGAGTTGGCCCGGGACATGGACAAACTTGGTCACATCGTGGAAATAAAACTCAAATTCGGTTTTTGGAAAAAGGTGCTCAATGTTGGCAAGATTTCCGGTAATCAGATTGTCCATTCCTATGACAAAATACCCTTCCTTGATGAATCGATCGCAGAGGTGGGACCCTAAAAAGCCAGCAGCACCTGTAATTAATATTCGTTTCACAATAAAGAAAATTTTTCGTTGCTAAATAGATATCAAATAGATTTAAGAATTAATCGATTCAGCTCAAATGGTCTTTTTCCGACCATCATATATCACTTATTTGCTCTTTCCCGCAGCTGCCGGTTTAGCCTCCTGTTTCAGCGCACTTTTTACGGTATTAATAACTTTTTTCTGGGTCGCTTCTGTCAGCTCTGTATGCATGGGTAATGATAATACCCTATAAGACAGTTCTTCAGAAACCGGAAAATCCCCCTCTTTATATCCATAAGCCTGATAGGCACTTTGGAGATGTAGAGGTGTAGGATAGTAAACTCCTGAAGCAATTCCTTCATTTGTCAAAGCTGTCCTCACTTCATCTCTGCCTTGATCGATGAGTAACGTATACTGGTGAAAGACGTGCGTGGAATACCTTGCGACCTTAGGTGTAGTGATCGCTGGAATTTCCTTTAACCCCGCCGTGTAAAAATCAGCTGCTTTTTGTCGGGCTTTATTGTATTCATCCAGTCGCTTTAGCTTAATATCCAGGACAGCCGCCTGAAGGGAATCCAACCGTGAATTTACCCCGACAGCATCATGGTGATAGCGCACACTGGAGCCATGGTTAGCGATCATGCGCAATTTACCTGCCAGATCATCATCATTGGTAAACATAGCGCCGCCATCTCCATAGCACCCCAGATTTTTGGACGGGAAAAAAGACGTGCAACCAATATGTCCTATTGTACCTGCTTTCTGAGTGTGGCCGTCTGAAAAGCGGAAATCCGCACCAATAGCCTGAGCATTATCTTCTACAACAGCGATCCCGTGTTTATCCGCTATTTTCATAATAGACTCCATATTGGCACACTGCCCGAACAAATGTACCGGAATGATACACTTGGTTTTCTTAGTAATAGCCGATTCGATAAGGTATTCGTTGATCGCAAAGGTACAGGGGTTGACATCCACAAATACCGGTTTTAAGCCCAGTAAAGCAATCACTTCAGCCGTAGCAATAAAAGTAAAAGGTGTCGTAATTACTTCATCTCCCGGTTTGACATCAAGAGCCATCAGCGCAATTTGTAAAGCATCCGTCCCGTTGGCGCAAGGAATGACATGCTTAACGTCTAGATATTTTTCCAAATTAGAACAAAAGTTCTTTACTGCCTGCCCATTGATAAACTGACAAGAATCAAGGATTTCCTTAAATGCCCCGTCCACTTCCTTCTGGATTTTCTGATATTGACCCGCCAGGTCAACCATAGGTATATTTGCCATAACTAATTAATTTAGGGAGCAAATATAGACACCATCCATTATAATTCGCAGAATATTACCTTATTTATTACCTTTTACAAAAACTCTTTATCTTTAATTTACATAAACAGGCGAGAATGCTCCTTACTATTTAAATACGCTCAAGGCTTAATGATACAATTCATTACCTTTTCTACTAGAAAGTCGCCCGATTAACGAAACCATTTGTATTTTTGTGGCATATTTGGAAAAAATACTGATCATGAGTAATAAAGGACTACTGTTTGTTTTAGTAATTTTATTCTTGGCAGAAGGGCTTTGTGCGCAGGGGCTTTCCCGTGAGCGGACCAATTTGGGGGATGCCATTTTGGTGAATTTTGCGTATTCCTTTCAGTGGCCTGGAGGAGACTTGGCAGACCGCTTTGGGTTTAGCAATTCAATAGGTGGCCATTTGGAGTTTTTAACCAACAAAACCAATTTTATCTTGGGTCTGCAAGGCAGCTATTTATTTGGGAAGAATGTCGATGAAGATGTTATTAGCCATTTACGGACACCGGAAGGTGAATTTATCGACCGCAATGGCGTCTTTTCTTCCGTAGTACTGCGGCAACGTGGTTTTCATTTTAGCGCGCAATTCGGAAAATTATTTGCGCTATCAAAAAACAATCCAAGAAATGGTATACGTGCTACACTCGGAGTTGGATTATTTGAGCACAAGATCCGAGTCCAGGATGATTCTCAATCCCTCCCACAGTTTTTCGGAGATTACAAAAAAGGCTATGACCGCCTAACGAATGGGTTGGCCCTAACGGAGTTTATTGGCTTCCAGAGCCTAAGCAAAAACAGAATGGTCAACTTCTTTATCGGTGTCGAATTTACGCAAGCCTTTACCCAAAACAGGAGAAACTGGAACTTCGATACCAGATCAAAGGACGAAGAAAGCAGGCTGGATCTACTCTGGGGCGTAAAAGTAGGCTGGATCCTCCCCTTCTATTTTGGAGGATCAGATAAGTTTTATTATTGACGAGGACTGGAAGACCGGAGGACCAGAGGACCTTCCCCTTAAACCAGGAACTTTTGTAATTATAACGGACAATGGCATTAATATACCGGATAGGCATTCGACTTTACTATTTCGCTATCTGGATAGCATCATTTTTTAATGCAAAAGCTTCCAAATGGATAGTGGGGCGGAGAGGATGGGAACAGCGTTATCGCCAGGAGTTCGGGAAACATCGAAAAGAAAAATGGATTTGGATGCATTGCGCATCGCTGGGCGAGTTTGAACAGGGCAGACCCATTCTAGAGCAGTTAAGAGACCGCCATCCCAATATCGGGGTCGTTCTTTCCTTTTTTTCACCTTCTGGATATGAAATACGAAAAGATACCCCCCTGGCTGATGTAGTGGGCTATCTGCCAATAGATACCCCTTCCAATGCTCGCAAGTGGATAGACGTCTTTTCTCCGGACCTGGCTATCTTTGTGAAATACGAATTTTGGTATTTTCACCTTTATGAGTTAAAAGAAAAAAATATACCGGTTATTTTAATCTCTGCAATCTTCAGACCGGAGCAGGTCTTTTTTAAATGGTATGGGATATTTTTCAGAAAAATCCTCAATTCGTTTCATCACCTTTTTGTTCAGGACAAGGCTTCGATGGAGCTGATACAACAGCAGGAGATTCCCAATGTAGTATTAGCAGGAGATACACGGGTGGACCGGGTGCTCTCTATTCATCAACAAGATTATGCTTTTCCTAAACTAAAAACTTTCTGTGCTGACCGTAAACTATTTATTTTTGGCAGTACACATCCGGCCGATGAGGCAGTAATTGTTCCCTTTCTCAATCAATTAGGAACAGCCCCTGATTGGGCATTCATTATTGCTCCGCATGAGATCAATGAGTCGGCGCTGACCCGTCTTGAAGATAGCTTAGGGTTTCCTTGTGTCCGATATAGTGAACTAAAAGAGGATAACCAAATCAAAAATACCAAGTGTATCCTTATTGATAATATCGGTATGCTGGCAAGGCTTTATGCATTGGGAGACCTTGCCTATATCGGCGGAGGTTTTGGGCGTGGCATTCATAATATTCTGGAGCCGATGGCTTTCAGCCTTCCGGTAATTTTCGGGCCTCATTACCATAAATTTGAAGAGGCCAAAAAGTTGGTAGCAACCAGTGGCGGGTTTTCAGTGAATGACACTGCCGAATTGCATAAGGTCTTTCAAAAACTGGAAGATCCTTCTTTTTATATGCAGGCTTCAGCTGCAAGTTATGCCTACCTAAAGGCTAACAGGGGCGCCACCAAAATCATCATGGAGTTTTTGGAAGATTTATTACCTTTGTCCGCTTATGACACCAATACATGACCTCTTCGAACAGTTTAATCGCCTGAGTGTCTTAATCTTGGGCGATGTGATGATCGATCGCTACCTGACAGGCAGAGTAGAAAGAATTTCTCCTGAAGCGCCAGTCCCGGTAGTGCGTTTCGAGCATCAGGAAGACCGACTCGGCGGGGCCGCCAACGTTGCCTTAAATGTTAAAGCGCTAGGAGCACAAGCTTACCTGTGTAGCGTCATAGGCCAGGACGAAAATGCTCAAAAATTTTTAAGGCTCCTCCCAGAGGAGAACCTTCCTGATGATGGCCTGGTGCTGTCAAAGACCAGACAAACAACCGTTAAAACAAGAGTCATTGCCGACCAACAACACCTTTTACGGGTAGACCGGGAAGATCAACACCTTTTGTCAGCGGAAGAAGAACAACACTTATTTAATAAAGTCATCAAACTACTTGATGATCAGAAAATTGACATCATTCTCTTTCAGGATTACAACAAGGGGGTGCTAACTCCTACCCTGATAAAGCAGGTATTGGCAGAAAGTAAAAAGAGGGAGATTCCGACTGCTGTAGACCCGAAGAAAGACCAATTTTTTGATTATAAAGGGGTCACACTGTTTAAACCTAATTTAAAAGAGGTAAGAGAGGGCACTGCTCTTCCTGTTGACCCCACCTATAAAGATCTGAGAAAAGCCTCTGATTTTTTGCGGTCTAAACTGAATCATACCTATAGTTTGATCACATTATCGGAGAAGGGGTTATACATAGATACAGAAAGGGATGGTCAAATAGTACCAACCAGGGCACGGAACATTGCAGATGTTTGCGGAGCAGGAGATACTGTAATCAGTTTAGCTGCCTTAGGCGTAGCGCTCAATATGGATCTTCAGCAACTAGCTGTTCTAGCCAACCTGGCAGGAGGCCAGGTTTGCGAAAAAGTAGGCGTAGTTCCGGTAGACAAATGTCAGTTAATAGCAGAATATGACCATTTTCATCGTTTTGAATAAAACAATTATCTAAAAAGTTCATTATCTAAATATATAATATAGACATTTGTAATCTAACCTGCAATGCACAATAACTTTTCGCATCAGCGAATCCAAAACCTGCCTACACGACAAACAATCATAGACACGCTATTAATAGTTGATTAAGGTTCTTATAAATTAATTATAAACTAAACATTTGTATTACTATGAAATTGAATAATTACATTTCTTTTTTGCTATGCTGCTTGTTAAGCATGGGGCTTTTTAACATGGCTAACGGCCAAGTTGTTATTTTTGAAGAACAATTTGACGGAGAGATTCCAGCGGATTGGACGAATGAAGGAACTCAGACCCTTCCTGATGGTACCGTAACAATGGGATTTCCCTGGACGTGGAATGCTGACAGTAATTTTGACGGTATTGGCAACCCAACTGCAGCTATGAATATTTCTTCTCCTTCGCTTTCTAACGGAGTGGCTGTACTTAATGCAGACTTTTATACGACTATGGGAACAACTAATCCTGGTCCTTCTCCTTATCCTCAGTACGAATCGGACCTGATCTCTCCTAACATTGACTGTAGCGGGTTTGCAAACGTGTCTGTTGCCTTTTATCAGGCATTTGCCGGATTAAATGGCGATGATGCATTTCCTCAGATTACGGAAGTAGGAGCATTATTTATGTATAGTATAGATGGTGGAAACACATGGGTAGACACCATCGCGGTCAATGACGATTTAAGCCCTAACGATGTTACTCCAGCAGGTGATCAGAAAGTGTATGACCTGGTAGGTGCTGGCGGAAGTAGCGAAGTAGTCCTTCGTTTTAGCTTCGACGGCGATTTTTACGCCTGGGCCATTGACGATGTACAGGTGATTGAAAAGCCTGACAATGATTTGGTTATCAATACCGATGCTGTATTCTATCCCGCTTCTTCCGTACAGCAACCAGAAGTATCTATTGCCGGCGATACCATGGGATTCTTTGTCGGAGTGATCAATAACGGCGCTGCCGATGCTTTTGATATCATTGTTAAGGCAAGTATCTTTAAAGGAAACAACTTGATCTGGGCAGACAGTACCCTAATTCCAACATTGGCTGCCGGCGTTACCGATTCTGTTTTTGCTCTTGACAATGTATTTGTTCCCGAAATCGATCAGGGTACCTACTTCGTTCAATATGATGTTTACCAGCAAAACGAAGATGACTTCACCCCCTCCAACAACACCTGGAGACAGATATTCCGGGTAACCGATGACTTGTTTTCTAAGGACGATGGCGATGATAATTTCTTCTCCGGACTACGAGCTAGTGGAGAAGCTACAAATGGGTCGTATATTTTTGGAAATAATTATTTCATTAGCTCAAGTGTAATTGATGAATATCGGTTGGATCGTGTAAAATTTGCCTGCCGCCCTCCGGATGGAGAAGAACTTGCCGGTCATGAAGTGGATATTTATTTTGCTAAAGTACTAGGTGAACCATTCGACGATGACTTTGACTTGGCTGAAGGCGGCAATAGCTCCGTAAGCGGTATCGGCTCCAGTTCTCTTGAAATTTTAGGATTTGGAGAGCACGAATTCACGAATGAGGGTAGCGGTCAGATCGTCAACAAAGAATTGGAAAACAATGTAGGAAGCTCGGATGACCCGATCATTTTAGAGCCTAATACCCACTATTTTGTTATGGTTGATTATGATGAAGATAACTGGGACGTTTTCACTCAGATTACCGACAAATTCATTTTCTCCACCGTTAATTTTATACTTTATTCTTATTCAGAAGCTGATGGTGGTTACCAGTGGTTTACCGGCATTCAGGGGCTTGAAGTTGCTCCAACTATCCGATTCGATATTGCTTTAGAAAATGTAGTGGATGTTGAAGAAACTACACTTCCTGAATCTACATTCCAGATCTTCCCGAACCCTACTAGTGATTTCATCAATGCCCAGCTTCAATTTGATCAGCCTACTGATGTTAATATCACTTTAGCTGATATTACCGGAAAAGTGATCAAGCTTGATATCAAAGAAGGTATTACCAGCCAAAATGTTCAATATGATCTTAGCAACTATGAAAATGGTACGTACATTATCCGCTTGGCGACACGAGAAGGAACGAAGACATACAAATTCGTTGTTCAAAAATAGTATGATTGTTGACTGATCAGGGTTTACCCAACTTTTTTTTACAAACAGTCAAACCCTGATGAGCTTTTTTGAAAGCAAAACCCCGTTTTTCATTAATGAAAAACGGGGTTTTGTCTTTATTAACCCGGTCATACCTGTTTTTAAGGAATATATCATCGATAAATTACAGATAAAATAATTTCGTTCTTTGACCAATTGGGTGGAATGAAAAATAATAATCGTTGAATGCTCTTGTGGCTGAAAAGAATAATATTTTGAAATTCCATTTTTCCACAA
>CAZHOV010000164.1:0-9038 GCA_964534315.1 uncultured Saprospiraceae bacterium
TTATTTGGAATTGGAAAACTGAAACCTGAATTGATTATTTTCAGGGATTCCCTATTTTACCTGGTGGGATAAATACACTGTAATATTCAAACCTTGGTGCAGCGCACCAAAAATCTTTATAGCATAGAAAAAATATCGATCACGAATGGTGCAGCGCACCTTGATATAAAAATAAATGAATTATTAAACCCTTAAAAAAAGGGCTGTGTAAACAATACTACAGGGCTAAGGTGTTTTAAGACACCCTCGACCAGTTTAGGTCTATTAAATCAATTCATCATTCTGGTATAAATGAACTCCCCTATCAATCATTTCCGTTAATTCCTTTTGAAGGGATTCATCCAGCTGTTTAATATGAAAACAACTTTTCCCTTTAAGGCACTTTTTCATAGGAGCAGATAGCTCAGGGTAGGCATCTGCATGAGTGTAAATCGGAAAAAAATAAAACCGGATATCTTTTGGTTTTGGAACAATGCTGGCAAAATAATAGCCATCTACCTTTTTACGCCCTTGCATGGTCTCTTTGGTCCCTGCCACTTCGAAGTGGCCGCCCGTTTCTGTTCTTATTTTCAGGGGCGGACAATGGGCCTTAAGGGCATTCATTATAAAGCTTTCAATCTCTTTCAGATCTTTTATCATGTCGTTTTAATTTAAACTCTTTAAATACGTTCCATTGCTTTTCTTCATGCCGCAATAAAAAAAAGCTATTGGCTTCAAATATACGTTCATATTGCTGGTCAGAAAAATAGGCCCACGCAGCATCAAACTGATGGCGTTTCAAATCTTTAAAAGCTACCGTCATATGCGGACGATACGTATCATAGGATTTTATTTTTTGCTCCCAGGCAGCTTCCAAATAAATTCTTAAAGCATGTTCCAGTAGTTTCAATTCTTTGGTCACCTCTACATCAACGTAAATTACGCGGGGAGGAAAAGCGGAAAAATTCACCAGATTGATCCGCAAAGCCTTTGCTTCGAACCGGAAATCTGATAATTGCTGGATCAAGGTCTTTTCTTCTGCCACTGTTTTTCTAAAAGGCGGAATCAACGTAACGTGCGGAGGAGAACGAAGCGCCCTTTTGGATTGAAAATGAGCCTTTGCATACCGTTTAAATTCGGTTACCTCCTTCTGGATGGTTTCATCCGGGATCAATGCAATAAAGTAAAGATAATCTTGTCGCATAGCCTATTAATTATGTAGCCTCCATTTCCTAATCGTCCTTGATAAATCACTACTTTTCAGAGCATGCACAAAAGTTAAAACTTTTGCGACATAAGTAAAAACGCAAAGATGCTAGTGGGCTTACCTTTGTCACCGACAACGGAAATGACCATTTCAATATCCTAAGTATTTGTAACTGTTCAGCACCTATAAAAGAACCGGCAGAAAACGCCCTGTTTTGCCCCATCCCCGAGGGGAGATAGCACGTTTTCTGCCTTTGCACCCCTTAGGGCGGGGCAAACAAAGGCAGAAAAGGTAATTTCTAGATTATGCTGAACAATTAACTAAAAAAAATTAAAAACTCCTGGGTACCGAATTAAATCTTGCGCCACTAATAATCGAACTTACTAATAAAAATCATTTAACCTACTAAACTTATAACTTAAAAACTTAAAGATCATGAAACGTTTTTCTTTTTTCAACATCTCAACCAATTTATGGGCACTACTTTTCACCGTTCTTATTTTCGGACTGACATCTTGTAACAAAGAATCTGACGATGATGCTACTCCCGATCCGACACCAACGCCAACCCCAAATAGTGAATATTCCCTCGGATGGGATGGTAGCGATGATTTGGGATCCATTCCCAGTGATATCAACTTCAGCATTGGAAATGGCAATTTGCCTTCCAGCGTTAATTTATTAGAAGAATTTCCACCGATTGGCGATCAAGGGGCCTACGGTACTTGTGTTGCCTGGGCGGTAGGATACAATCTAAAAACGGCCTTGGAAGGCATGGATAAGAATCTATCTGCCAACGACTTAGCAAACCCCTCTAATCAATTTAGTCCTAAAGACCTGTTTTGGGCCATTCCCAACAATTTAAAAGGAGCCGAATGTAATGGCACCAACTTCGAGCCTGCTTTGGATGTTATCCAAAACCGCGGTATTGCAACGCTAAACACGGTCCCTTATGATGGGCTAGGAGACTGTTCTCAGCAACCCGCCTCTAACTGGACCCAAGAGGCCGGAAATTTCAAGATTTCCAATTACCGAAAAATTGATTTAACTATTGAAACGCTTAAGACCTATTTGGCAGACGGACGCCCCATTGCTATCGGTGCTAAGCTAGGTGACAATTTCATGCAGTGGAACAGCGATGATGTGATCTCGAGCCACTCTTCTTTTAACAATGTAGGACAGCATGCTTATCATGCAATGGTCATTGCCGGATACGATGATAATAAAGGCCCCGGAGGTGCATTTAGAGTCATTAATTCCTGGGGGCAAAACTGGGGTGATATAGGTTATATCTGGGTAGATTATAATTTCGCAGTAAATGGTGATTTTCTCTTTGGTGCTTTCGTAGCGACCAACCAGGAAAGCCAGATCGATCCTGATGATCCTGTAGACCCAACCGTAAGCGGAAATATCGATCTAGTTCCTTGGAATCTAAATGATTACCAAACAGACTACTACGATCCAACACAAAGACAAGTAGAATACAATGTATATAATATTGGTGATGAAACAGCAAAAGCCGCTGACGACTGGAATGTTTCTTATCTCTACTACAATGCTTATGACCCTAACGATTATGGTATCTTATTGTATGACCTATACACTGATGAGATCGGAGCTCCGGGTGAAAATGGTCCTTTGGATCAGGGAGGATTTGGAATAGCCGGAAACTGGTGGAATCATGTTGATCTTCCAAGCTATTCAGGTTTGGCAGAAGAAATTGTGGGTACAGAGTACTTCACCTGGCCGTATACCATGCCTAATATTACCGGCTACTATTACATGGTATTAATTGCTGATGCCTTTGGCGATCTTCCTGAAGCAGATGAAGCCAATAATATGATGTTTATTACAGACGAATTTGGATATCCTATCTATTTCCAAAATGGAGAAGGTTTTGGTTTCCAAAATCCAGATTCAGAAAGCAATCTCATGGGTGGAAAACCGGCTAAAGGTCAACAATTAACTGCTCCTCATCAGGTTTCCAAGCAAAGTAGCAATGCTTACACGCCAGCAGAAATTAAGAAGTTAATTATTCAAAAGAAGCAAACCGGAGAATTAGATGCAAAAGTTCAGGAATTTCTTCATCATAAAAAAACCGGTAAAAAGAACCTGGAAGAACGATAATACTTGAAGGTTTTGAACATATATTTCAGTGATTGGGAGCTCGCTCCCAGTCACTTTTTTTATTAATATGTTAATTTAGCTGGGCACCCTCTACCCTTTCTTTGCACAAAAGAATAAAAAAAAGGGTAACATTTTGGAAATACTTGGAATATAAAAGCATCTCGATTAGAAAGAATGAAGATTCTTTTACACTTTATTTTCAAGAAAGTTAAAAAATAATACCTAACTTCAATTTCTAAATCAAACTATTTGAATCATGCGGCGTAACCATCCATTAATTCCATTCGTACATCATATCTGGATTCCCTTAATTTTTCTAACTTTTATGCAGGTCACCTGCTCCAATAAAGTCAACACAACAACACCTGGTACTGTGGAAGCATCAACGATCATAAAAGACCTTTCAAAAGGCAAATCTGTCATATTAGAAGATCAAACCATTGAAGGTACTTTAGATTTTACTGAACTGGAAAGTTATCCTTCTCACCCCACCGTCTATATCGCAGATATTTCGTCGAGAGTTGTATTCATGAACTGTACGTTCAACGGGGAGGTTGTCGGGCATCGGCAGGGAGATGACGTACAGATTGCGACACACTTCCTCCATGGGCTTACCTTTATGAACTGCACGTTTAATGAGGATGTAAATTTTAAATATACAACTGTTGACGGGATGGCTATTTTTAGTAATAGTTATTTTGTAAAGAATCTAAATTTGGAAGGAGCCACTTTCCGTTCTGATTTCGTTTTTGACAAAGGGGTAGTTGGTAAGGACACCCGTTTGCAGAATACGACCTTTTGGCAAAACGCTAATTTTATGAATGCTTCATTTGGTGAAGTTGCTTACTTTCAGGGAACTACCTTCCGGGGAGATGCGCAATTTGGGGTGGCCGAATTTCACGGATATGCTGACATGACCCAGATCCGCTATGAAAAAGGCTGTTTTTTCAACTATGCCAAATTTCACGATCAGGCTATTTTTAATAACGCTCATGCAAAAGACCGGACAGAATTTATGTATGTATTATTCGAAAAAAATACAGAATTTCGCAGAGTAGTTTTTAGCGGCCAAACACGTTTTAATGAAGCGAAATTTGAAGATAAGATCAATTTTTCAGACTCCAGGTTCGTTTTAGGGAAACCGGAACTTGATCAAATTAGTTTGGCAAGCAACGACAATTTAATACTAGAGAATACCGTTTTTCACAATTATGAAAATCTATCGGATACTGAATTTAAGAACAAATAACGATACACCGATTTTACCGGATCTGTTTTTGACCCCTTAATTTTAATAACTTAACAACTCAATTATGTTTTCAACATCTTTTAAATCATTGAACAAATTATTCTTGTTTGCCCTAAGCCTGGCAATGGTTTTCACCTTCACTTCCTGTGAAGATATCGAAGATAGCGACGGTGATGGCTCTGTTGTGGATGATTTCCTTTTCGGCCTTGGCTGGGTTCAGGAAGAAGAAAATCTGGAAGAAATTCCGGATGATGTCAACTTAGGAAATACCGGAAACCTTCCCTCTAGCGTAGACTTGCAGCCCCACTTTCCTCCTATCGGTAATCAGGGACAATACGGAACGTGTGTTTCGTGGGCAGTAGGTTATAATATGAAAACGGCGTTGGAAGGGATCGATAAGAATCTTTCAACCTCTCAATTGGCTAGCTCTGCTAATCAATTTAGTCCAAAATACTTGTTCTGGGCTATTCCAAACAACTTAAAAGGCCCCAATTGTAATGGTACCAATTTCGAGCCGGCACTCGATGTTATGCTGAATCAAGGTATTGCTACGGAGCAAACCGTTCCTTACACTAGTTTGGGGGATTGTTCTGCTTCTCCTCAAAGCAGCTGGAACAATGAGGCAGCTAATTTCAAAATTGCTTCTTACCGGGAAATTCAAAGACAAGTTGATGTCATTAAGGGCTATATAGCAGATAAGCGTCCGGTAGTTTTCGGAGCGAAATTAGCCGACAATTTTATGCAGTGGAATAGCGATGACGTATTAAACTCCCACTCTTCCTTCAATCAGGTCGGACAGCATGCTTACCATGCTATGATCGTAAACGGTTATGATGATAATAAGGGGCCAAACGGCGCATTCCGCGTAACCAACTCCTGGGGTAATAACTGGGGCGATGCCGGTTATATCTGGATAGACTACAACTTCTTTGTAAGCCCCGACTTTGGCTTTGCCATGTTCGTCGCCACCAATCAGAAAAGTGATATCGACCCAGAAGATAATCCTGATGATCCCGTTTATTCAGATAATGTTGATGTAGTGCCTTGGGCATTAACAGACAACTATGACGGTCCGGAACTAACTGATCGCTATATCACTTACAACGTGTATAATATTGGCGATAAGACTATTCCTTCCTCTTCAGACTGGGGTGTTGCGTACGTATATTACAACGCCTACGATGCAAATGATTATGGCATTATTCTATTCGACTATTACTCAGATGATTGCGGTTTCCCTGGCGATGAAGGACCTTGGGAAGATTTCTGTGATCCATCTCTGGATCCTTCGATCTATTCCAGCTGGTACAACAACTTTGATATTCCATCCAATTCTGGTATTGCAGAGGAGGTCTTTGGGGTAGAGGAATTCTTTTGGTCTTACAGAATGCCAAATATCACTGGAGACTATTACCTGGTACTGATCGCCGATGCATTTGATGTATTGGATGAAACGGATGAAGAAAACAACTATTCGTTTATTACCGATGAGTTTGGCGGCCCTATTTACTTCCAGAATGGTGTAGGAGATTTCAACCTGGTACCGGAGAATCCGGAAGAAAATATGGGGATCGAGAGCGTACAATTGAGAAGTAATGCGCGCAAGTTACCTCACCAGATGTCTAAAGAAAACAGCAATGCTTACCGTCCTTCTGAAATCGTCAGCTTAATCAAGCATCAAAAGAAGACGGGCGAACTTCAAGCGAAGCTTAGATCATTTACCAAACAAAAATCAAGTACTAAGCGAGCAAGTAAATAGTTTGTACAACCAATAAATAAAAAAGAGGTCTGGTTTTTCAACCAGACCTCTTTTTTATTTATTGGTTGTTTTTTTAACTTCACAAACATATCAAGACCTTTTTCGTTTGTTAAGTATATCAAAAGCAATCGGCCATTATGAAAAAAATATCGCTTCTTTTCCTAATTCCTTTTTCCTTCCTTTTTTTCATCGCTCAACCGTCTTTCGCCCAATTCGGCTTAGGGCTAACCTATAACTGGGATATCTATCAACGTTATGTCAACCCCGAAGCCAATGACGGCAACGATCAACGCTCCTCCGGAAATGCTTTTTTAAACCTGGGTGTCGGCCCTAAAATGTGGGTGGGAGGTGAAGATTTCTCCTTTTCTGTTGAAGGGAAAGCGGTCATTAGCCCTACTGCGCTTGATATTAACCAATACAAAGGTCTCGGAGCAGTAGCTTTCCCACTGACGGCACGCTTCAATATCGGAGCTTTTTCCGGGTTTAAATCAAATGTTAACTGGGGGTTATCAGTTGGGGGTGGTATTCAATACTCGCGAACCGAACTTTTTGGCCTTAAATCTGAATTCCAAAACCTGGAACGGGACTTTTTCGAAACGTATTTCGGAGAGTTATCTATCGGTTTTGGAGGAGGCGAAGGCATAGATATTGGTCTTTTTGTTCGTTATGGTGTTGGTCCTGATAATGCTTCCACACTAAATATCGGTACGAATATCAATATCAACTATTTATTACTAAGGAAATCGAGGAGAGGGGAAAGGGGTTAACAATGTGCAATGTGCAATGAGCAATGTGCAATGGGCAATGTGCAATGGGTGGTTGGTAGTTGGTAGTCAGTGGTTAATAGTATTGACCAATAAACATGGGAACAAATAAAAATAAATAACTGTGGTTCTCTGTGTCTCTCTGTGACTCTGTGGTTGACCCTAAGATTATAAGTCATTACTGTTAGTGGTATTGACCAATAAACATGGGGACAAAAAATAATAAATAACTGTGGTTCTCTATGTCTCTCTGTGCCTCTGTGGTTGACCCTAAGATTATAAATCATTACAGTTAGTAAAAAGTAAGACTCAAGACCCAAGACCCAAGACCCAAGACCAATTACTCCCAACCAAATACTATTTTTTCCTTAGCTTTGCGGCCATGAAAAATGGATTATTTACTTCCTTAAAGGGAATGGCGATGGGTATTGCCGAGGTTATTCCCGGCGTTTCTGGCGGTACTATTGCTTTTATTACCGGGATTTATGAACAGTTGATCGATTCGATCAAAGCTTTTGGGCCCGAAGCTATAAAAGCCTTTCGGAAAGACGGGATTGGAGGTGCCTGGAAAGCGGTTCATGGCAATTTCCTACTCTTTTTGCTTGCAGGAATGGCGGTAGGAGTGGTGATTGGAGTCTTTGTAATCACCCATTTTTTAGAGCATTATCCGGTCCTCTTATGGGCTTTTTTCTTTGGCCTGATCATCGCTTCGGCCATCTATATTTTCCGGCAAATCACTCATTGGACTTACGTGGAAGTGATCGCTTTAATTGCAGGAATTCTAATTGCTTATTTCATAACCATCGCTAGTCCGACAGAAGGAAACCGAGCCCTGTGGTTTGTTTTTCTATCGGGCGTAATTGCGATTTCAGCTTTGATCTTACCAGGTATTTCCGGTAGTTTTATATTATTGTTATTAGGGATGTACACTTATATAATTCCAACCTTAAAGGAAGCGATTAAAACGCGTCAACTGGATGATTTGCTGGTCGTCGGCGTATTTGGGATGGGCTGTATTGTCGGCCTGGCTACCTTTTCCAGAATCCTTTCCTGGACATTCAAAAATTATTTACGGCCTACCTTGGCTGTACTTACCGGATTTATGATCGGTTCGCTTAATAAAATATGGCCCTGGCGTATGCCTGTGAAAGGACTTGATGAAGAAGGAAATATGATCAGTTGGATTAAAGGAACAGAGCTGGATAAAGTTATCGAGGAGGTCAATTTATTACCTTCTACCTATGCCGAAAAAGTAGGAGATCCCTACACTTTATGGGTTATCCTTTTGATGATTTTCGGTTTTTTAATGGTATTCGGTCTTGAACGATTGGGAAGATCAAGTGATATTGTGCATGAATGAGATCAAACGACAGTTCGGTTTAATAGGTTATCCCCTCTCCCACTCTTTTTCCAAAAAATATTTTTGTGAAAAGTTTGAAGAGCTTGGCCTTTCAGACTACCATTACGAGCTATTCCCGTTAAAAGATATAAAAAGCTTTCCCGAACTTCTTCAGCAATATTCTGCGTTAAAAGGTTTAAATGTAACTATTCCATATAAGGAAAAAATCATGGAATATCTTGACAACCTCTCCGTAGAAGCCCGGGAGGTTGGCGCCGTCAATACGATTTTAATAGAGGGGCAACAATTAAACGGTTATAATACAGATGTTTTTGGTTTTGAGAAATCCCTGCAACAATTCCTTTCCAAAGCAAGACCAGTTGAAAAAGCGTTGATATTAGGTACCGGAGGGGCTGCGAAGGCCGTACAGTATGTATTAAATAAAATGAATATTCAACCGACGATGGTGTCCCGCACGAAAAAGGAGCATATTCTCACTTATAAAGAACTAACAAAAGAAGTAATGAATGCTCATCCATTGATCATCAATACGACCCCATTAGGAACCTACCCTGAAGTAGATACTGCACCGCCCATTCCCTATAATTTTTTGC
>CAZHOV010000164.1:9048-12681 GCA_964534315.1 uncultured Saprospiraceae bacterium
ACCTATTATTTGACCTGCTTTACAACCCGACTTTGACGAAATTTCTTAAATTTGGATTAGCGCATGATTGCCTGATCAAAAACGGGCTTGAAATGCTACATTTACAGGCTGAAAAAGCCTGGGAGATTTGGATGTACAACAATTAAAACTTAGGAATTATGGAAGCTACGAAGCCACTCATTGATTTTTCAAACACCGAGAACGCTTTTGCACACAAATCCAACAGAGAATTAAAAAAGACTGCCTGGTTATACTCGATGATGAACAAAGCTTGGTTGGTAAAATTAGGCGCTCCTTTGGCGCTGTTCTTTGTCCGTATCGGTTTTCCTCCAGCTATAGCTGTTATTAAAAAGACAATTTTTGAGCAATTTGTTGGTGGCACTACCCTGCTCGAAACCCAGCCAGCTATTGATAAATTGAAAGCTTACAAGACACAAACAGTATTGGATTATGGAGCGGAACGCAAAAAATCAGAAACCGCTTTCAACAAAACCATGAATACCACTATCCGGGCTATTGAATTTGCCGCTACAAATGATAGCGTGACTACCGTTAGCTCAAAAATTACTGGTTTAGCTCGTTTCGAATTGCTGGAATCTATTCAAGCCGGAGAAGCGCTAACCAAAGAAACCCGCAAAGAATACCGGAATTTGTTGAAGCGAATCGATTCTATTTGCCATGTAGCTAATGAAAAAAACGTTTCCGTCTTTTTCGATGCGGAAGAGAGCTGGATACAGGATACGATCGATCACTTGGTCAACCTGATGATGAGAAGATATAATAAGAAGCGGCCGGTGGTTTACAATACCTTCCAACTCTATCGAAAAGACCGCCTGAAGTACTTAATGGATTCGTTTAACCGAGCCCAGGAACAAGGATATATCCTGGGTGCCAAACTGGTAAGAGGAGCCTATATGGATAAGGAGCGCGAAAGAGCACAAGAAAACGGATACCCTTCTCCAATCCACGAGACCCGCTCCGCTACAGATGATAGCTACAATACGGCGCTGCGTTTTTGTATCGATAATTTCCCTCAGATGGCAGTTAGCAACTCCACTCACAATGCAGACAGCGCTTTACTTATGGCGGAACTGATCGAGAAAAAAGATCTACCCAAAAACCACCCTTACCTCGCATTTTGTCAGTTGTATGGGATGAGCGATAACCTTACCTTCAATTTGGCGGAACATGGGTACAATGTAGGTAAATATCTTGTTTTTGGAACGGTTCAGGACGTTATACCCTATCTGGTACGCAGAGCCCAGGAAAATACTTCTGTGACCGGAGATATGAGCCGAGAGTATAAGCTCGTTGCAGAGGAAATCAAACGCAGAAGTAAAGCCTAACTGATTAATGACATTGAAACGATGGTTTGAGCAGGTCAATTGGTTCGTTGCTTTTTATTGGAAGGCAGCTACTTATTACCAGGTACATTCTCCCTTTTTATTTGAATTTGTCAAAACGGTTTTAGAAGATGACCGGCAATTTTATGCTTTCGCGGAAATCGAATTTTTTAGAAAAGGATTACTTCAAAGTGACCGTCAGATAGCAGCCAGTACTTTTGGAGCTGGTTCAACTTCCGCCTACGGCAAAAAAACAATACCAATAGCGCATATTGCTTCCAATATTACCGTCCCTCCCAGATTGGGGAAAATACTTTTCCGGATAGCCCACTTTCTGAAACCGAAAACGATGTTGGAACTTGGCACTTCCCTGGGTATCTCCAGCCTATATATAAAATCCGGATACCGGGATGGCGAACTGATCACCATTGAGGGATCGAAAGCGATCAGCGATTTAGCAAAAGAACACTTTGCGAAGATGGATTTTCCTGATATTCGATTATTGAATGGTTCGTTTACAGACATGCTACCAATCGTCCTGCCGGAGTACTCGCAGCTAGATCTTATTTTTATTGATGGCGATCATAGCTACGAAAGCACCCTCCGCCTTTTTGAACAATGTCTCAATTGCATCCATTCAAAAACGGTCATCATTTTTGATGATATCAATTGGTCAGAAGGTATGCGGCGAGCCTGGAAAGAAGTAAAAAGGCATCCTAAAACAAAAGCTACCGTTAATTTATATAACTTTGGTATTGTATTTTTTCGGGAAGAATTTAAAGAACCAGTGCATCATAATCTGGTTCCACTCAATTGGAAACCCTGGAAAAAATTAGTGATCTAAAAATGCAAATCAATTATGTTGTCAGCAATCTCTCCTATCGACGGTCGTTATCACGAAAAGACAAAAGAACTCAGCGAATACTTTTCAGAATATGCTTTAATCAAGTACCGATTATTTGTTGAAATACAATACTTTATCGCTCTTTGCCAACATCCGGTTCCAGAATTGGAATCATTTGATTTGGAAAAAGTAGAAGTATTGAACGGCATTTTTGAAGATTTTTCAATTTCTGATGCGCTCAAGGTCAAAAATATTGAAAAGAACACCAATCATGATGTAAAAGCGGTGGAGTATTTTCTGAAAGAAAAGTTCGATCAATTAGGTGTTGCGGACTATAAAGAATTCATCCATTTCGGGCTTACTTCTCAGGATATCAACAATACCGCAGTTCCCTTGCTGACCCAGAATGCAATGACTAAGGTTTATGAGCCTTTATTGAAGCAATTAATAGGCAAACTGGAAGAATTAGCGGAGCAGTGGAACAGGGTCCCGATGTTATCCCGAACGCATGGGCAACCCGCCTCTCCCACCCTTTTAGGCAAAGAATTCAGGGTGTTTATTGAACGTATTGAGGTGCAGTATAAGCAATTAAAAACGATTCCCTACAAGGCTAAATTTGGTGGTGCCACCGGCAATTTCAATGCCCATTTTGTGGCCTATCCCTCTATCAACTGGATCCATTTTGCTAATAATTTTGTCAGCGAATACCTTGGTTTGGAGCGTTCACATTACACCACTCAAATTGAGCATTACGATAATTTAGCCAGCCTTTTTCAGGCCATGATGCGCATTAATACCATTCTCATTGATCTGGCCAGGGATATTTGGACGTATATTTCGATGGATTATTTCAAACAAAAAGTCATTGCCGGTGAGGTTGGATCTTCGGCGATGCCTCATAAGGTTAACCCGATAGATTTCGAAAATGCAGAGGGCAACCTGGCCATGGCCAATGCCGTGTTTTCCTTTCTGGCTCAAAAGCTACCCATTTCCAGACTACAGCGTGACCTTACCGACAGTACCGTTTTGAGAAATGTAGGCGTTCCTTTTGCCCATACGATCATTGCCTTCAAATCCATTCTTAAAGGTTTGACAAAGTTAACCCTCAATGAGCCCAAGTTGCAGGCCGATCTGGAAGCCAACTGGATGGTCGTCTCCGAAGCTATTCAAACGATCTTGCGAAGAGAAGGTTATCCTAAACCCTATGAAGCCTTAAAAGCGCTTACCAGAGGAAAAGCTATCGTTACTAAAGAAGATATCCATCGATTTATCGACACCCTGGATATCGAAGAAGTAATTAAAGAAGAAATGAAGCAGATCACCCCTTTTAATTATATTGGAATAATGTAGTGGAATGTGCAATGTGCAATGAGGAATGAGGAATGGGGAATGGGGAATGGGGAATGGGGAATGAGCAATGGGAATGTGTTTTTTTCCTGAAGAGGG
>CAZHOV010000165.1:0-12644 GCA_964534315.1 uncultured Saprospiraceae bacterium
CCGATGCGGAAGCGGACCCGGTAGCGCTGTCGACCTACACCCTGGAGCAAACCGCCGTACAAGAAAAACCACCGGAGCCTGATACCGATGGCGACGGTATCCCCAACACCACCGACCGCTGCCCGGAGGAGGCCGGCCCCGAGGCCCTGCGCGGCTGCCCCGACCGCGATGGGGATGGCATTCCGGATATCGATGACCGCTGCCCGGAGGAGGCTGGGGTGAAGGCGGAGCAGGGGTGCCCGCCTCCGTCTGACGAAGTTACGCTGGGCGAAGTCAAACCGGAGATGGTGCGGGTGGCAGGCGGCACCTTCACTATGGGCTGCGCGAGCGCCGAGCGGGATGGGGATTGCTATGATTATGAAAAGCCACCCCGTGAGGTACGTGTGCCTGCTTTCTCCATCGGCAAGTACGAAGTGACCCAAGCCCAGTGGCGGGCGGTGATGGGCAGCGACCCGCCGAAGCTGCACAATAAAGGTTGCGATGACTGCCCGGTGGAGCGGGTAAGTTGGAACGACATTCAAGAATTCCTGAAGAAGCTGAACGAGCTGACGGGCAAGCGCTACCGCCTGCCCACGGAGGCGGAGTGGGAGTACGCGGCTCGGGGAGGCAGCCAGAGCCGGGGTTTCCTCTACAGTGGTAGCAACACTATTGATGAGGTGGCTTGGTACAGCAGTAACGCCAAGCAGGGTAATACTCATGGTGCGGAAAAGACCACCCGCCCGGTGGGTCAGAAAAAAGCGAACGAGCTGGGCTTGTATGATATGAGTGGGAATGTATATGAGTGGTGTGAGGATGATTGGCATGGTGACTATACTGGTGCGCCTACGGATGGGCGGGCTTGGGTGGACAGTCCTCGAGGTGGCCGTCGTGTTCTCCGCGGCGGGTCCTGGTACTATGCTGCTAGGGATTGCCGCGTTTCGCTCCGGCACTGGTTCAATCCTACGTATCGGGACGGCTACGTCGGGTTCCGCCTTGCCCGGGACTAACCCTTGGGCGCTTTTACCCTTTTACCTTTTTTACCGCCCGATAGGGCGGTCGAAAATTTCATAAATTAAGTAAAGTCTACCTACATTACATCCTGGCAGGGGATTAAAAATTTTTTATTTTTGAGCAAACAGTAAACTATGCCCCAAATTAAAGATCTTTTGCAATCACTCTTTGGCGATGTCCGGTTTGAACGACAAACGGATATTGAAGCGATCCGTACTTTTTATTATGAATTTGAGGATCAGGAAGATATCTATTGCAAACATGCCTATTGCCTTGATGAACAAGGAAACATAATAGGCCTGGCTTCTTTGAGCAATAGTGCAGAAGAAATTAGCTTACCTCCCGAATTTCAGCATCTCCGATATTTAAACCTTGGCGATAATCCTCAACTCCGGCGTTTGCAGTTGTGTGAAGAGGGCATGCCCGATTTAGAACATTTGGATTTGAGTGATAGCGGGTTGGATATGTTATCCATTCCCAAAGGATTTACGGCACTAAAGCATTTGGATGTCAGCCGAAATCAACTGCAAAAATTCGAAACGGAGGACAGCTTGTCCAATTTGGAATTTTTAGATCTGAGTGGGAATCAATTGACGTCTTTAGAATTGGATGCTCCGGCTTTACAAGATGCCTACCTGCTGGATAACCAACTGACGGAATTGACTTTCGAGCCTGCGCCGGAAAAGTTGGAGGTGTTGAACTTGAGGAAGAATAAGCTGGAAACGCTATCAAATAAATTGCTGGAATGGACCAGTCTGAAACTGTTGTATCTCCATAGTAACCCACTGACTGATCTACCATCAGAAATCCATCCGGATAAAGAGAGCGATAATTCTCTGGAAAAGATTCGGGATTATCTACAGGAATTTAAAAAAGGAACTATCCGTAATGACCGAGTAAAACTGATCATTGTGGGGAATGGCCGGGTCGGGAAGACCTCTATTTGCAAACGATTGGCGGAGGAGCCTTTTGATTCAAAAGAACAATACACGCACGGTGTTCAGCTAGGAAAGCTGAGAAAACAACATCTACCCGAAGTGGAAACGGAAACGCTCCAGCTACAGGTGTGGGATTTTGGAGGGCAGGAGATATTCCATGCTACTCACCAGTTTTTTCTCAGTGATGAGGCCATCTACTTACTTGCCTGGACTGATGAGCAAAACGTCATTCCCTACCGGGAGCGGGATAAGGAGGGATTGCCTTACGACCGCAGATGGCGTACCTGTGAATACTGGTTAGAAAATATCCGACTCAACAGTGCGGATAGCCCGATTGTCATTGTGCAAACCCATAGTGATGTCCTGGAGCATAAAAAGTCAAATGATCCTGAATGGACAAAGGCTCCTTACGGCGCGGTGGCATTGGATTTCAGTGCGGCTAAAGATTTTGGCTTGCCTGAGCTCAGAGCCATACTGACTAACAAGTTAAATACAACCATCCCGATGCTGGGAAAGGAATTTCCGGAAACTTATGACAAGGTCATTCAATTGATTGAGCAGCGAAAAAAGGAAGTCCCGTATATCTCTCATACGGATTTTTTGGATCTATGCGAACAGGCCGGTATTGATAAGGGAGGAGAGGATTCTCTTATGGATTATTTGGTAAAGGCCGGTGTGGTCGTTTATTTTAAAAAGGAGCTGCTCAAGGAAATTGTTTATATTAATCCTAATTGGTTAACTGAGCAAGTGTATAAGCTCATTGATAATGAATTGGAGCCTCGCGGGGGCCAGATCGATCAGCATTACCTGGAGCGTATTCTACCCGCTCCTGAGTATGATGATCTAAAAAGAAAGCAGTTTTTAGAATTGTTGAAGTCATTTGAGTTGATCTTTCAGCCGGAAGGAAAAGCCTATTTTATTGCTCCCCAGTACTTGCCGGAAAAATTGGAGCCAATGGCGCAGCAATTTTACAATTCTATTTTCAAAAAACTCACCCTTGGATTTATATTTCGTTTTCCAAGGTTTCTTCCTGATAATGTGATGATTAATTTTCTAAGTCGCTATGGCCCCTATTCAAGTGAAGTTTACTGGAAAAACGGCATTTTTTTTACTAATGATCAAGGAGAGGAATGCATTGTTCATTTTAAAGAATCAACGAAGAGCCTTTGGGTGTATGGTCAGGAAAACCAGGCGACTTATGCGTTACAGCGAGAGGTATGTCAGGCCTTTATTGAATTGAGCAAAAATGCCAATGCGGAAATCTCATTGGATGGAGAACACTTTGTTTCCTGGCAGGAGTTAGAGCACTATTTCGAACCTCTTGCCCAGCATCCGGATGCTGATCAAATGATCATGGATGTGGATAAGAAGAAGATGTTGCACGTAAGGGATTTTATGCGGTTTTCGGAGAAAGGGGAATACCGCTTTGAAAAGTCTTTTGAAATAACTAAAACCAATAAAAACATGTCCGTACAATCCATTCGAAAATTATTAGCAGAGGGCCGACTACGAGAAGGAGTGGAAGCCCTGGCAGAGGTTATTCCAACCCACTTAAAAAATAATATCGTGTTATTGCAGGGAAAGCTAGCTGCGCTGGAACGCAATATTCGATTGGGGGTGATTGCTGGTTCGGAAGCCAATCTAGAACGGAACCGGATCACCTACGCCGCTCTGGAATATTGCAAAGAGGTTGGAGAGACGATAGAGGAAGATGATCTGCACGTAGGTGGAGAGCAGGTGTCTAAGATTCTGTTTCTGGCGGCCAATCCACACGATTCTTCTAGGCTTCAGGTGGATCAGGAACATCGGATATTGAAG
This sequence comes from uncultured Saprospiraceae bacterium, assembly GCA_964534315.1. Taxonomy (GTDB): domain Bacteria; phylum Bacteroidota; class Bacteroidia; order Chitinophagales; family Saprospiraceae; genus CAZHOV01. Next base: position 3,747 of record CAZHOV010000165.1, read on the forward strand.
GAACAACTCAGGCAGGGAGGGCAGCGAGACAGGTTTGAATTTTTACCTCCCCAATACGCCGTAACCGTATCCGAATTATTAAGGGCGATGAATGACAAGCCCAACATCGTCCATTTTTCTGGTCACGGTCAAATGGAAGGAATTGCTATTGCTACTGATAATAACCAAACCCAGCTTCTGCCTATTCCTGCACTCAAACGGTTATTCAAAACCCTAAAAGGTGTTACGGAAATAGTTGTATTAAATGCTTGCTATTCGGCCAATCAAGCCAAAATGATCTCCGAATTTGGCATGTATGTCATCGGCAATAACCTGCCGATCACTGATAAAGGAGCCATCAGTTTTTCCAAAGGTTTTTACAATGGCCTGGGAGAAGGTAAAAACCTGGAAGAAGCCTTTAATGACGCCATGATCGTTGTACTCGCCGAAAATCCCAATGCCGCCGATGTTATTGAGGTTTGGAAGGATGGGAAGAAATTGGATTTGTAAGTATGGCACACTTTCAGGGTATGCCATACTCATTAAAGGAACAGTTATTCAAATACAATCTTCTGAGTAGTTATTCCATCTTCAAAAGTGATCTTTGCGAGGTATATGCCAGCGGGCAAATTATTCCTGGATATATGGAATCTGTTTGTATTGATGTTTTCAAATGAAGCGACCGCACTGCCGTTGAGGTTATACAGGGTAATTGCTTGAAAATCATCATCCGGCGCTTCCAGAATGACCTGATCTCTGGCCGGGTTGGGGGCGGTGGTTATTTGGTAGTAGGATGCTGGTCTTACTTCATTAGTATTGTTTACGATGGCGTCACAGGTCAGTTGAAGGGCGAAAAAGGCTCTGGGGGTAACAAAATCTACAATAGTATCTAAAAACGTCATCGCATTTGCCTGGTTTTGGTCATAGGGAGGATCGCAGGGTAAGTTGGGGTTCTCGCACCATCTCCACGGATCGATAATTCCGTCAGAGGAGTTCAACATATAGAAGCCGTAGCTAATATTGCTAGGTGCATTAGCTGTAATGAAAATGTCTGAATTGAATAAAAAGGATCCATCTTCCAATTGATATTCAAAGGGAGCGTTGTTTCCAAAGTTATCTTGCAATGGTTGAATAACACAACTTCCATCCACCTCAATAATCGAGTTTTGAATTGGGCCCAAAACGATTCCTGTTTCACAAGGATCTTCGGTGGCATGTTGATCATGAAAAGAAATGATCGGTATGGTGTTGTCATCGATCCAGGAACTTTCCGGAAGAGCTCCTACGAGATTAATACAAAGGTCAAAATCAGAGCTGTAACCTACGTGGTTGGGAATACATAAAGTATCTACCGGATTTCCATTGGCATCCGGTACAATTCCCCAGTTTTCGCCGGTTATATCTCCGTGTACTTCCTCGATGATCATAGGCACGGGGCCATTTGTTGTTTGCTTGAAAAATTTGGGGCTACTTGTCAATTTTTGGTAATCGTCTAAGGTTGCAGCTCCAAGGGCTATGTAGCCACCTGAGTGTTCACCAAGTACCGCAATCTTTTCCGGATCGATACCAAATGTATTATTATTCTCCGCATAATCCTTGCGGAAATAGCGAATACAGGTGCGCAAATCCTGAATGCCACGGTAGGCCGCCTGAATGATAGATTCTGTTGCCACCTCTTGAGGCTCGGCAAATGGATTCCAGCCAAGGCGGTGGTTGATGGAGGCTACTACATACCCCATACGGGCAAATCGTTCGCACAGTTCTACAATATGTATATCTGCTTTGTCTCCAACAAAATCCATATTACCATCTGGTCCAGGTGGAAGGAAGGTTCCTCCGTGAATGACAATTATTAAAGGGCGTTCTAGGGCATTTCCTTCAGGTGTTCCATCACCAAAAGCGGGTTCGTAAACATCCATTAATAAGGGTTCTTCAACGGCTTCTCCCACAATTGGGAAATACAGTAAGGTCGCATTTACACCATAAGTAACGTCTTCAGTCACATGGACATTTTCAAAATAATCGGTTTGAATGTAGCGGCAAGTATCCGCTTGGCCGAAAGCGTTTGCAAAAAAGCAAACAGACATCAGCATTAATGTGAAAGATTTCATAATTAATAGGATTTAAAAAATTAATAAATAGGATTTACAAACTTGGTTTATAAAGAATGGTCAGGTAGGCCAGCCGCCCAATCCGGGGGCCTCCGTATACCTGATATTGCCTGTTGTTAAATATATTTGTGGCGCCTGCTTTCAGTCGGATGCCGAGTTGTTGAAAGTGAAGGTTCAATTGAAGATTAGTGAGGTCATAAGAGGGAACCAACCCTGTAAATTGCGGAGATCCCTCAAAAATAAATCCTTCTATCCATCTGTAATTGAGTTGGAAGCCCCAGGTGAGTTGTTTATTTAGGGGGATTTCGCGCCCGGTCAGTAGAAGGTTGTATTTGTGCTCCGGGGTATTATAGGCGGGAATGATAGGATCATCGCTCTGGGAGATCAGTTTGTTCCAGGAATAATTGCCGCCAAGGCTGAGAAACGGATTGATACGATAATCCAATTGAATGGCTGCTCCCTGAGTAAATACCACCTCTTGGGCATTTATGGCATGGCGAAATACTTCGGCCCCTACTGGCAAACCCAAAGCATTGAATGATGATTTTATCCCTATATCAAATCCGATAAAATCCCGGTAACGGCTATAGTAAAGCTCCGCATCTACATATAAGCGATCGAAAGGCTGCCCTCGATAACCCAGTTCTATCGTCTGCGCTTTCTCCGGTCGAATAGGGTCCAGGTTGTAATAGGATAGTGAACTTAACGTCCTTTCCTGGAGATAATCGCTAAAGGACTCCAGCGTAATAAGGCTGTCTGCACCATTTAGGTTGCCTACAAGAGTAGCTGGCCCTACATCCAGATATTGATATTGGTTGGATAGGGTAGGGTTGCGTATAGCGGAAGCGAAAGAAAGCCTCAACAGGTTTGAAGTATTTGGTTCCCAACGGACGGAAACTGCCGGGCTGGCTACCCAGGGAAAGTTTTGGTTTTTATCCAGACGAAGCGTGGCTCCAACAGTCCATTGACGATTCGGGAATTGTTTTTCAAACCCTGCATAGAAGCCATACTCATAGTTGGTGATCCTTCTTCCGGCAGTATCGCTAAAAATGGTTCCTTCGGAACGAGGTTGATATAATCTGGCGTCGATGCCTACTTTCAGTTGATCTACCAATACAGGTTTAAAAATATATTCCCCGTCGAAGTGATAGAGCGAGGAGCGATCGAAGAATTTACTACCAGGTTCGTCAGCTGAATTAGGGGTAGAGATGATTCGGTTAAAAGCTTCTTCGAACTCAGGACTTCCGGGGGTTAAAAAGACCGGGCCACCCAGCGTTGTATCTGCATTTGCATAGGATTCAGCCCACTGATGCCAGTAAGTGAGGGAGTCCCTGTAATCGATCAGCCACTGTTCTGCAGCCTCTGTATCAAAGGGTTCGGGATAATTGAGGCGAGGATATCCTAATTCGTAAATTCTGGGTGTTATTTGGGATGTCCAGAACTGTTGATAACTCGCGCTCCACTGAAGGGTGGATTTTCCTTCATCTACCAGGTAAAGGGCAGTTGCATAGGGGTCGTAAGAGTCGCCTGCATCTTCGGTCGTATGGTACAAACGAAAGGTGTATGCATTTTCTTTTTGAAGTGATAAACGCGTTTGTAAAAAACGGATATTCTTCAGGCTAAACCTGTTTTCTGCCTGGTAAACGGTTGTCCCGCCCCCGTAATTGGCGGCTGCAATCAGCTCTGGTGAATCATCTAATTGGTCTGGTTTCAACCGCCAATGGACAGCTGCATTTAATTTAATATTTCGGGTATCGTAGTCTACTAAATCAGTTTCGCGATAGCCTGTTCGGTAGAAAGTTCCCAATCCTTCATAAATCCAGGGAGCAGATTCACTAAAGTCGTAAATGGGCCGGTATTGATCGCCATAGATATTGACTGCGTCAAAACGCCCGGGATTATCTTCCGGAACTCTGGATTCGTCTATCGGAGAATAATTTTCGGCTTCCCAGTCATCTGCTCTTAAGTAAGAAGCATTGATTTTATAAGCAAGGAAAGGGACATTCTTTTTATTTTTAAATACTTGCGCCCATCGCAACCCTCCTTCCAGTAAGTTGCGTTCGCCTCCTTTCAGCAATACCGACAATCCCGGATGGTGAAAAGGAGATTTGGTTTCTATTTGAACTACACCATTAAAAGCATTGGGGCCGTAATAAGAGGAACTGGCTCCTGCCACTACTTCTATTCGATTGACATCCAATTCCGCCGGACCCAGGAATCCACCCAGGCTAAAGTTCAAGCCTGGAGATTGATTATCAATGCCGTCGATCAATTGGAGGGACCGCACCGGAGCGGTAGAGGTAAATCCTCTGGTGTTTACGATCTTGAAACCGAGGCTTGGTGCCACCAAGTCTACCCCTTTGAGCGCTCCCTGAGCTTCATAATAGTTTATTGCTGCAGTATTTCTTAGAGATAAAGGCGTTAATACCTCATGGCTTAATACGGAACGATGTTCTTGTGTTGTGAGGGCGCGTTCTTTCACCTCTACACCTTCAAGTAGTTCTGCATTGGGCTCCAGCTTGATTCTGTAAATCTTTATTGCAGTTTCAATTGAAAGCGTCCGGTCATCATAACCCATGTATGTTATCAGGATTTTTACGGGTAAGGAGCTTGATTCCAGCTCGAAATAGCCGGAATCGTCTGTGTAGGTAGACAGGTTAGTGTGTTCAATTATCAGCGATGCAAATTGGAGTGGCTCTTCAGTCGCCCGATCCAGAATATATCCTCTGACCAGGTGCTGAGCCTGGAGGGTGAATGAAAATAAGATTGCTATAGTAGCGGTGAACAATTTCATTTTGTGAAAAATTTCTTTTAAAAGGTTGTGTTTTATATTTTTCACAGGCAAGATGAATCAAAATGGATAGGGTCTATTGGACTTTTCCGTAAAGACTTGGTATATTTAATTAAGAGAGGAAAAAAAGGCTGGTATTTTTCCTTTAAAAAATCAGAAGAATTGTATAACAGGTTTATTTTCAATATATAGAATGGTAAAAATCTTAGGAGGCTAAAAAGCTAATGAAAGGATTGATCATTGGTAGTGCTATGTTTTAGCAACTCATTAAAACATCTAGTTTATGGTTACAGAAAGAGACACTACAATTAGGATGATCCTGCCATCAATGAAATTGGCTGATTAGTTAAAGCTATAGGCAAAAGAAAAAATGTATACATTTTTTTAAAAAAGTAGTATATTGTATCAGAACCCAAAGCTGCCCGGGTAAAAGAATTGGCCAAAAAAATAAACTTAAGTGAACGTCAACTTAGCAGGAGGTTGAAGATATCTACCGATTTTTCCACAAAAGAATATTTGAAAATAGAAAGATTCGAGCGTGCATTGAAAAGTCTGCCCTCCTTTCAGGTAGGTAAGCTATCTGAATTAGCCTACGAGCTCGGTTATTACGATCAAGCGCATTTTAATCATGAATTCAAGGAAATGCTTGGTTCTACTCCTATTGAATATCTGAAAATGCTAAAAGAAAAGGTATTTCACTTGGATGAGAAAAAGATGGAATACAGCCTTCTACTATCCCGAATGGATAATAATGTCTGATTTTTACAATCCTGTTAAAATAAAATCTATTAATTTTAAGCTTAATTTGAATGTAGGAACGATAAGAATAAAACCTCTAAAATCAAATGAAAACTCAGGTGTCATCAGTTTCAGGTTGCAGACCAATCCTGCAACTTGTTTTACTTATTCTCTTCTTCTATACTGGAGCTTCATATGTGTTGGGCAGTGAGGTCAAGATAACTGTTTATCAGCCGGTAATTGATCTGAATAACGCCCTTCGTCCGGCAACTTCAGCGGAGATCAGGGCGTTTGCGAATCAGGAGGTGAAAGCGGAGGAGATTATTCGTAAAAATGAAAAATGGTTTTTCTTAATCATAACAAACCGATTGCAAAACGATCATTTGCGCAATTGGTTTTTATACTTGGCAGATCGTGCAGACTATATCGATTGCTATATAGAGCAGCACGATTCGATTTCAGTGCTAAAGGCCGGAAATTTATATGGCAGTTTTTTGAAGCACCTCTCTACCCCTCATCAGATCAATCGTATTCCTCTTGATCTATCACCTGGTGAAAAAGTTCGCATCCTGATCCATTACCGTGGAATCCGGGGATATGAAATTGTTACGAATGTTCAGCTGAGGCGAAATGAAAAATTTTCTACCTGGAATTTTGTAAAAAAGAAACAATTGATTGGTATTTGGTTGGGTTTTCTGCTTACCATGATCCTTATTAACCTTGTCATGGCTGTGGCTACCAAGGATCGTCCATTTTTGTTTCACGGATTTTATATGGTCGGTGTATTTTTCTTTATGCTTGACAATAATCAGATTCTTCACAATTTTCCTCTTTTAAAGATATTTCCCATTGCTAAAAATATTGTGAATTATCTGTCCCTTTCTATTATCGGAATTGGATATCTACTGTTTATCCGGACATTTTTAGAATTACGGCAACTCCTTCCCAGATGGGACAGGATATTTCGATATTTGATCTGGGGGCAAGTGATATTGTTCTTTGGTGCCTTCATCTATTTTGGAATTACCTGGAATGAAGCTTTTTGCGATCAGCTGTTTGCTGGAGTATTGCTTGTTCAATATTTGTTTATCATCTTCCCATTTCTATTGGTGCTTTCCAAAGAACAAACACCTATTCGATGGTTTATCATCGGTGGTACGAGTTTTTTATTTGTCACCATTGTTGTCGAAGCATTTTTAGTTGTAATCAAACAACCTTTCTTTCAACCCCTTTTATATATTGGAATCATTGCTGAGGCGACCATTTTTACTTATGGATTGGGGTACAGGTACTTGTATTTTAGAAATGAGAAAGAACGGGCGGGCAGATTACAAGAACTCAATGATTTTAAAAACCGCTTTTTTTCCAATATTACTCATGAATTTAGAACACCGCTTACCGTTATTCTTGGAATGGCTAGTCAACTTGCCGAACAGCCAGGGGTAAAACCAAAAGTGAAAGTAGGAGTGATTGAACGGCAAGGAGAAAAGTTGTTGAGCCTCATTAACCAAATATTGGACCTGGCGAAGGCAGAGGAGGGACAAATGCAACTAAAATGTATTCAAGATGATATCATCCCCTATCTAGGATTTCTCGTAAACGCCTTTGAAACCTATGCTGAAGAGAAACAAATAGACTTGGTCTACTATCACGAACAACCGTCTGTCGTCATGGATTATGATCCGGTAAGGTTGGAGAATATTATTACCAACCTTTTGTCTAACGCTTTAAAATTTACGCCTGACAAGGGGAAAGTTTCTGTAGGGGTGCGCAGATTAGAAGATGACTCCCTGGAAATAAAAGTTATGGATACCGGAATTGGATTGAAGGCAGATGAATTACCTCATATCTTCGATCGCTTTTACCAAACCGAAAGCTCGGCAGAGGATGCTCGCCTCAAGGGAGCCGGTTCTGGTATCGGCCTGGCTTTGACCAAGGAACTTGTTCATCTCCTAAATGGAAAGATTAATGTAGAAAGCCATTATGGGAAAGGTTCCGTCTTTACTATCTTACTACCCATTACTAACCAGGCTCCTGTAGAAACCAATAAACCCGAATTTTCGATATTTTCACCTGAAAATAAAAAGGTTGAAGAGCAAGAAGTCGGAGCATTATACAGAGAAGATCTTCCGCTTGCACTGATCGTAGATGACAATCGGGACATCCTTATTTATCTTCGCCTTTTTCTCCGTAATGAATTTCGCATTATTGAGGCTTCTAATGGCGCTGAAGCGCTTGAGGTAGCGCGCCAACAAATTCCTGATATTATTATTACGGATGTGGTGATGCCTGAAATGGATGGTTTGGAACTATGCAACCGTCTAAAATCTGATGAATGGCTCTGCCATGTGCCGGTTATTATGTTGACTGCCAAAGCAACGATTAACGATCGGATAGCAGGATTTAAACATGGGGCGGACGCTTACCTGGCCAAACCCTTCAATAAGGAAGAGTTAAACATCGTATTGCAAAAATCGATGAACTTACGGGACCTCCTTAGGGGGTATTATCAGCGGGCAGCCCTTTACGAAAATGAGACACCCCTGAAGAATGCTGCAGAGGAACAATTCAAAAAGCGATTAATCAACGCCATTTCTGATAACCTAGACAATTACGACTTCAAAGCTCCCGATCTCGCCCGAATATTAGGTGATTCGGAAAGTACGGCTAATAAAAAAATACAAAGCGTAACGGGTATGTCCATCAAACAATATATCAACCACTATCGTCTGATGCGTGCTAAAGAACTGGTTACTTATTCGGATCTCAGCATGAAAGAAATCGCCTACGCCATTGGCTTCAAAGATCCGAGCTATTTCTCCCGCCAGTTTAAAAAGAAATTTGGACATAGTCCAAGCGAGGAAATGGAGAGTTGAATTTTAGCAATATTCTCCAACCCCAATCCCTCCTATGTCGGTTATCTTTACGGAATAATTGTAAGTGACTCCATTCGATAACCGGACAAAATGATAATGACCATGAATAAGTTCTACCTCAGCTTCTTCTTCGCATTTACCTTTTGGCAACTACAAGCCCAAACTCCGCTCGACTACCAACCCAAAGCTCCAAATCTGCCTGCGTTAACCGACAATGCTACGGCACAGGTGATCACAAATACATTCACGTCTTACCGTGGGGATATCCCCCAGGAATTGGCGGATACCCTGCAAGGAGTACTCGAAAAAAGATGGGAATGGTTAGGATCCGTAGGGCTATCAGCCGCGCTAAGGGATCGCGAAATAATAAGTTACATAGAATAGACGAAGTTATTTTGTGCGC
>CAZHOV010000166.1:0-12583 GCA_964534315.1 uncultured Saprospiraceae bacterium
ATAGAATTTCTCTAAAGTACGACCATAAGAAGCGACTGTGGAAGACTTAAAATTAGCGAGGGTGAGGTAAGCACGATACGATGCTACCTCGGTCTTTATGTCTGTCATAACGTTCGATTTTGATGTGAAATAATCGAACGTAAAAATAAAGAGAATTACACGCAAATAACTGTTTATAAGTTAATTATGTTGGTAGCGGATGTTCAACGGTTTGGCTATGCGCCGTGCGACGGCAGGAGCATGAACGACATAGCCTGTGTTAGCCTTTCGTTTTTCATTACCATTTAATAACTCAATTCAATTACTCGAATCAATTATAACTATGGAATTAACCCCTCCATGTCCATCATATCTGGTGAGCTGATTTTCTTTATCATGAATCCATTTGTCGTCAACAATAAACTTGTAGAGTTGAACTTCATCTGTCAACAGTTCTATTTCTTTTTGCCAGATACCATCTTTAAATATCATATTTGTTGGTGTCCAATTATTGAACGAGCCTGCTATTTGAACTTTTGAATCACTATCATATCCTTTCAAGACAAATCGATGTTTTCTCTTTGCGTCTCTGCCTAACTCCTCAACCTTCAAATATTGAATATGATCGTCTAGTTGTTGGCTAACAATAGAAACTGTTTTCAGGGCATCATTATATTGACCTTGCATGTATTTACGTATGAAAATATTCATCTTGATAACTTCCAAGAATTCTCTGTCCTCGGCCAGTTCTTTATAATTTTCTGGTGTGCCAGAGAACCACAATGAGTCAATATTGATGTTTTTAAGTATCTGGGGATATAGTTGATTTTGTTGAAATTTATCATCAAATCCTTTTTCGAGATTATCCAAATAAATATACTTAGTAGAATAGAGTTCAGAGATGGAATTTCGTAAAGAATTATTTGATATCAAGTCTAAACCAATTGATTTAAGGTTTTCCCAAGTAGATGTGTTTTCTATTAATTGCCAGTTGCCCCATGTATTTCCAAAATGATATTTCAAAGAGTCATGCCATGGCAACTTTGATTCAAAAAAGTATTTGACGATTTCGTTCGATCGAATTCTATCTTCGTTCGCAACTAATATTCCACTTAGTTTAGCCGAATCATCCTTCAAATTTTGTTTAAGTTCAGTTAATAGAGCGAACTCTTTCTGTTTTGTCTTGTAAAACTCATTCCTATTGTTAATCTGAAGGGCAATCAATATCCCAATCACGACTAATACTATTTCACCAATAGCATAAAGGAAGTATTTTGAAAGTCTTCTTTCAATTAATAGGCGTTGGCGGATTTTTCGAAAGAATTTAATCATTGGTATTTTGTCTGTTTAATGAAGGCCAACGACGAAGCTAGACGCTCGTGCTAGTGTTGCTTTGTCAAGTTATTAAGAAAATAGATTGGAGTCAATAAAACCAAGTGAACTATCATGGGCGTATAGGTTGTGTTATATTTAGTTACTTTATTATTTCCATATAGCCGTCTCCAAGCTCAATGAAACACTTTTCTGACTGAAAATTCTCAACTATTTCATCAAGAGATACTTCAAGAATACTAATTAATTTAGTGGTTGGGATATTACCTAGGCTTATTTTTAATAATTTTTTAGGCTTGTTTTGTACAAAGTGAGTATTTTTAAAATCGGCATCTTTGGATACAAGCGTATATCCATGTTCATCTGCATACTCACTTAGGTCCGCATCTTTGGTAAAGTAACCATCCAAAATATCATTTACGTGAATTGCTTCATGGCCATGAGTTTCAAAAAAACGAACAACCTTAAAGGCAATATGAACGTCACATAATACTTTAAAAGTCATGCAGCTAGATTTATCGTTCGGCCAGATACTAATATCTTAGCAAATTCTAAACTAGCTAATAAGTCTTCTTTTTCTAATTCAGGATGATCCTCGAGGATTTCGCTAAAGGTCATTTCGGAAAGCATCATATCCAATAGCACTTCAATAGGCCAACGCATGCCCCTGATGCATGGTTTTCCATGACAAATTTCCGGATCAATGGTTATGCGGTCAAGATATCGGGCTATTTCTCCTTTCATTTTTCATTTTTCATTATAAACAACTAAAGTTAAGCATTTAGTTCTTAAATCTTTTGAAATTGGGGTGTAGATTTTCGAAAGGCATTAGCTCTAAAGTTAAACGGATTGCAGCTGAATAAAAAGCATTATGTATTGAATATAACATCCGGCTAACCCGCTATATTGCCGGTTAGTTCGTATCTATTTTCTCTAAATTTCTAAAAAAACCAACGGACTACAAAGCTTTTCTCGGGCCTTTTCGGTTGATGTGTAAAGATTAAAATCGACTATTTTTCTAAAGGGTAAAAGACTTCAGAAAAGGACTCCATTATCCATATTTTAATTATCCCTATGCACATGCACATCCATTTGTGGAAATGGAATACCAATGCCCGCCTTATCAAACTCTTTCTTGATGCGTTCTTGCATCTGGAAATATACCGTCCAGTAATCTTCCGTTTTTAACCATCCTCGCACGGCAAAATTTACGGAACTATCAGCCAGTTCCTTAACCAGAATATCATACCCCTTGATCCAGCATAAATTGAGGTGTGTCTTCTACAACTTCTTTTATGACCGTTCTGGCTTTATCAATATCATCGGTATAACCTATTCCAAAGGTCAAATCTAGCTTGCGCTCCGGATTCGCCGTCAAGTTCTCGATGGGACCACTATAGATCGCACCATTCGGAATGATAATAATACGATTATCCAGGGTGGTCAATATCGTATTGAAGATCTGAATCTCCTTGACTGTCCCGGAATAACCCTGGGTCACAATAAAATCGCCCACTTTAAAAGGCTTCAATACCAAAATCAAAATCCCGCTGGCAAAATGGCTTAAGCTTCCCTGAAGCGCCAATCCTATAGAAAAAGCCAACGCACCCAAAATAGCAATAAAGGAAGTAGTCTCTACGCCAAACATCCCCACCACACTGAGCAGCAGCAATACCTTTAAACCAATACTTAAAATCGATCTTAAAAAGGGCCGGAGCGTAGGATCAAATTCCTGCTTTTCCATAGCTCGATCTGCCACCTTGGTGATTCTTCCAACGATCCAAAAACCAATAATTAATGTTAAAATAGCTCCGACAACCGTGGGAGCATATTGAATAATGAAGTCACTCAGGACGGTTAAATCGAAATCCATAAGGGTGTAAATTTTTTATGTGTTAAAAAAAAGAAATCCATCTATGATTAGATATAATATAGATGGATTTTCTTTACCCTTTGTTCGACTTATTCCTCAATATTTTAGTTACTGTTATGCACATGCACATCCATCTGCGGGAACGGTATACCCACTCCGGCCTTGTCAAATTCTTTCTTAATATGCTCTTGCATATGGAAATACACGGGCCAGTAGTTTTCGCACTTCACCCATACCCGAACCGCAAAATTCACCGAACTGTCAGCCAATTCTTTAACCAAAATATCATATCCTTTATCCAATAAGACGTTTGGCGTATTTTCTATTACCTGCTTAATAATGGAACGCGCCTTATCGATATCATCACCATAACCAATACCAAAGGTAAGGTCTACTTTGCGCTCTACCGGTGCGGTCAAATTTTCAATAGGCCCGCTGGAAATGGCGCCATTTGGTATGATAATAATTCGATTGTCCAAAGTGGTCAGGATCGTATTGAAGATCTGAATTTCTTTGACCGTGCCGGAGTATCCCTGAGCCACAATAAAATCGCCAACCCGAAAAGGCTTGAACACCAGCAATAAAATACCACTGGCCATGTGCCCCAGATTCCCCTGCAATGCCAGACCAATAGCAAAAGCCAAGGCACCAAATATCGCAACAAAAGAGGTTGTCTCAATACCAAACATACTGGCGACGCTTAGCAATAACAACACCTTTAAACCAATGCTAAGTAAGGACCGTAAAAATGGACGGATCGTTGGGTCGAATTCCCGCTTTTCCATAGTCCGGTCCAAAATCTTGATTATCCGGCCAATGACCCAAAAACCAATGATTAAGGTCAAAATAGCACCAATAACCTTAGGGGCATACCCTAATAGCATATCCGAAATTTTTGTAATGTCAAATTCCATAATGTGTGATAGTTTTTAAAAATTGGATTAATAAAATAAAAGTTATAAAATAGGGTCTTTCGTTTTGTATATTTTTGTGACTACTTTTTTTAAAAATAGGTACACCTGTTGACAAATTTATTTTTTCTGTTAAATTACTTTTTATTATCCGAGAGGTGAGTATAATTGACAAGATAAATCAAAAGACTGAAAGCCTTTAATTTTTGCAATTATGCTCCCCCTCCTTATCGTTCAGCTATTCCTTAAACACAAACTTTGAATAAAAAGAAGCCAAAATACATTACTGCCGAAGAAGCACTCGCCAAACTGCAACGTTACTGCGCCTACCAGGACCGCTGCCACCAAGAGGTTCGTTCTAAACTGCTCGATCTGGGCGTTTATGGCGATACGCTGGAAGAAATTATTGCCGAATTAATCTCCGAAAACTTCCTCAACGAAGAACGCTTCGCCCGTTCCTTCGCCAGAGGTAAGTTCCGAATGAAATCATGGGGTAAAAAACGCATCGTCAGCGAATTAAAACTCCGAAATATATCCGATTACTGCATAAAAAAAGCACTGGAAGAAATTGAGGAGGAAAACTATGAAGAACAACTCAAGTCTTTTCTCACCCGGAAAAAAGCTTACCATCCGGAAAAAGATCCCTATAAGCTTAAAGTAAAACTGGCTCAAATGGCCCTCCGAAGAGGGTTCGAATCGGAGTTGGTCTGGAAAACCATCAATAACCTTTTTGCATGAAGAACCCTTTCGACCTGTGGAATGAAATCGTCAAAATCGCCATCATCGGTACAGACCGGGCAAAACTAGATACCGCTATCCTCCAACAACTTCAGGCATTCAATATCGACGAAAACCTTCCCTCTAATCTACAATTAATGGAGGCCGCTACCAACCTTTCGTTGATGAAGAAAGCAGGATATCCGCTCCCCAAATGGGAGACTCCCCTCCCCTCAAGGTCTGAACAAGCCGAATCTTATTTAGACAAAAAACTTCTTCATTACCTTGAGCGCCTAATCCATGGCAGCTATCGCAAAGTACTCCCTGAATTTATTGATCTGGTCAAAGACCAAAATAAAGCTATCCCTCCCCGTTTTCTACCTCCCCTCCTTAATCAGGCTGTAACATCTCCAGATTTCTGGCAAGCTATTCAGCCCATTATTGGCGATCGCGGTTACTGGCTCATCAATCTCAATCCAGCATGGAAATCCCTGCGCACCCAATTGTCTCCCGAGGATCTAAATACCCAGCTCTCTGAAGCAACCAACTTAGTGAATCTCATCCAACCCCTTAAAGTCATCCAACCCCAAAGAGCTATTCAACTCCTTGAAAACGAATGGCAAAATTTTTCCAAACAGGAAAAAAAAGCATTCCTGGATATTTTCAGAGAAAACCAACACCCGGAAGATGAAGCTTTTCTTACCAATTGCCTGAATGACAACCATAAAGATATTCGAATTTACGCAGCCCAACTGCTAGCCGCGCTGCCTGACAACCAATTCCTGAAAGATATCTATGAAATTCTTGAGGAAACTGGAGCCATACGATATCGGGAAAGATCTATGAAAAAACCAAAGATCAGTTTTGAAAACCTGGATCAACTCACCGAAAAGCTGAAGGATAAGCATATCAATCTATCCGACAAATCAACTCCTATACAAACTATCCGGCAACTTATTGCGTTGATTCCACCTTCTCATTGGGAAGAAAAATTCCAACATGAACCCAGAGCAACCCTGGATCTTTTTGTAAGAAGCGAGTGGGGCGAGCAGATCCTACCCGCACTTATTGGCTCGACCAAGCTTCACGAAAATCAAGATTGGTCTTGCACGATGATAGACTTTTGGCTCGGTAACTTCTACAAACAACGCTGGGAAAAACTAAATCCTCAGGAGCTGATCCCACTGCTTACGACTTCGGGGTTCAATGACCTTGCCTTCGAAGCTATTACCCAAATCGGGAATTTGACTGACGAGAAATCACCTGTTACTATCCTATTAAGCCAAAGCCAACACATCTGGTTTGATAAAGTTACCCTTTCCCTCTTTGATAACTTCGTTGGCTGGACCAACAACAATGCCGGTAGATTCTGGTCGGGCTGGCTTTATAAACGATTTATCAAAAAAGCCGCCTATCTGGCCAATCCTAACCTAGTAGAGCAATTAAGCAACCGATTCACCTATTATCCGGATGGATTTGAATCGGAATTGAATCAATTCTTCAACACTTTGCAGTTCAGAAAAGAATTAATAGAAGCTTTTAGAGAATAACAGGTGAGGTATGTAACCTAGTTTAGTTACCTTTGACTAATAACGAATTCAGCAACGATGGAATCAAACCAAACGATCTTACGCCCTCATGCAGAAGAGGCATATGCACATGAATTGAAAGCCCTTGAGGCAATAGATGACCACCCCAAACCTCCAAACTGGAAGCTTTCTCCCTGGGCAGTTTCCAAGTATATTCTGGGCGGAAAGCTTGATGACGGAACCGAAATAGAACCAAAGTATTTTGGCAATCAACGGCTCATTGAAGTTGCCATAGCCACCCTCGCTACCGATCGCGCCCTCTTACTTATTGGCGTACCCGGAACAGCTAAGACCTGGGTCTCGGAGCATTTAAGTGCGGCTATCTCCGGCAATTCCACCCTGCTGGTACAAGGTACTGCCGGACTAAGCGAAGACGCCCTGCGCTATGGCTGGAACTACGCCCGGCTTATCGCCGAAGGTCCCTCCGAAAAAGCTATGGTGCCCAGCCCGGTCATGGCAGCTATGGCCAGCGGAAAGATCGTCCGGGTAGAAGAACTCACCCGGGCTCCCTCCGATGTACAAGATGCTCTGATTACCATCCTCTCAGAAAAAACACTTCCGATACCCGAACTCAATAAAGAAATACAAGCTAAAAAAGGATTCAATATCATTGCTACCGCTAACAACCGTGACAAAGGTGTTAACGAACTCTCCAGCGCCCTGAGGCGACGATTCAATACCGTGGTCATGCCCCTACCCGCTTCTATCAACGAAGAAATAAAGATTGTAAAGACCAGAGTGGAAAAACTCGGTCAAGCCCTGGAGATTCCAGCCGCCGAACCTCCGATCGAAGAAATTAAACGACTCGTAACCATCTTCAGAGAGCTCCGCAACGGAAAAACCGAAGACGGCCGCACCAAACTGAAGTCACCCACTAGTACGTTAAGTACCGCCGAAGCTGTTTCCGTCATCAATAGCGGTCAATCGCTCGCCGCCCACTTCGGCAATGGCACCCTCTCCGCCCAAGACCTGGCTGCTGGAATTACCGGCACTATCATCAAAGACCCCGGACAAGACACCAAAGTATGGCTAGAATACCTCGAAACCGTCGTGAAAGAAAGAGAAAACTGGAAAGACCTCTATAAAGCTTGTAAAAAACTGATTTAGGATTGATAGCATGAAGTTCCAATCACGCCATCCTAAATTCCTGTTTTCCAAAATTCAAAATTTCCTAAATTCCCGTCAATGTTTGTTTACGGAATAAGACATCACGGCCCGGGTTCTGCTTTTACCCTGGTAAAAGCGCTGGAAGCACAACGGCCCGACATCATTTTGATCGAAGGGCCGCCGGAAGGCGATAATATTATCGAAATAGCCGGCGATAAGGCCATGAAGCCCCCCGTAGCCCTGGTGGTCTACAACCCAAAGAATATGGAGCAGGCCTCCTACTTCCCTTTCACCGTTTTTTCGCCAGAATGGCAGGCGATTCAGTGGGGATTGAAACATGAAATTCCTATTCGTTTTATTGACTTACCTACGGCCATCGAATTTAACCTATCCGAAGAAGACCCCCAACTGCGCCTTCCAACTGAAACACCAACTCAAAAAAGCGTTAATGAACAATTACAAAAAGACCCGCTCGGTTATATGGCCCGCCTTGCTGGATACAAGGATCATGAACGCTGGTGGGAGGCCATGTTCGAGCAGTGGGAAAACCCTTTAGAAACCTTTCCCGTAATTACCGAAATGATGGGTACGATCAGAAAAGAAATTCAGGAACAAAATCCTGAAAACCTGAGAAGAGAAGCATACATGCGGAAGTCGATCCGCAAAGCTCAAAAAGATAATTTTCAGAATATCGCTATTGTCTGCGGCGCCTGGCATGCCCCTGCGTTGGAGAATATCAAGCAATATCCTTCCAGATCTGATAATGCCATCCTAAAAGGCTTAAAAAAAGTAAAAGTTAACGCTACCTGGATACCCTGGTCTTATGAAAAGATCGCTAAATCTAGCGGCTACGGAGCAGGAGTCATCTCCCCGGCCTGGTACGAATTGGTGTTCCAAAACCGCAACGATATTGCCATCCGCTGGATGTCGAAAGCAGCCCAACTGTTCAGAAAGGAAAAAATGGACGTCTCACCGAGCCACTCTGTGGAAGGAGCTCGGCTGGCCAACACACTGGCTGCTATACGCAACCTGCCGGTAACCGGATTACCCGAACTCAGAGAAGCAGCCCTGGCCGTGCTTTGTGAAGGTGAAGAGGAAAAGATGAACATCATTGAAGAGCGGCTAATTATCGGAAATAAAATCGGAAAAGTACCGCCAAATATCAACCTCATCCCCATCCAGCAAGATCTGGAAAAAACGATCCGTTCTGCCCGGCTCAAAAAAGAATGGCAATCTTCCGAACCGA
Organism: uncultured Saprospiraceae bacterium; assembly: GCA_964534315.1. Classification (GTDB taxonomy): domain Bacteria; phylum Bacteroidota; class Bacteroidia; order Chitinophagales; family Saprospiraceae; genus CAZHOV01. The sequence goes on from CAZHOV010000166.1 coordinate 8,755, forward strand.
TATCCAAAGAACTGGATCTCCGAAAAGAGTCCAACCTCAAAGCCAGTCACCTTTTACATCGGTTACAACTCATCAATATCCCTTGGGGAAGCCCCAGGAAAGGTTCTCAGTATCAGACAGGCTCCTTTAAAGAGCATTGGAGACTAAAATGGAATCCCGGCTTCTCCCTGCGTATCATCGAAGCCGGCATATGGGGAAATACGATCTACGATGCTGCTTCCAAAAGACTGTTTGCCCTCGCGCAAAGAGCCGAAACACTCCCTGAACTCACCGATTTTGTAGATGCAGCCCTCAAAGCCGACCTCAAAGAGTCGGTTGAGTACCTGGTCATACAGCTCGAAGAACTGACCGCCCGGACTAAAGATGTTTTTCACCTGATGGATACCCTCCCCCATCTTATTCAAGCCATAAGATACGGTAGCACCCGCAAGTTAGATGCTGAAAATCTTTCCCAACTGATCCACCACATTATTCCCAGAATTACCGTCGGATTGGTCGGAGCCTGCACCCAAATGGATGACGATTCCAGTAAAGAAATCTTCGAAAAGATCCTCGTCACCAACCACTTCATCAATATCTTTAACCATACCCCTTATTTCGAACAATGGGAAGAAAGCCTCCTCAAACTCATCAATCATACACACCTCAACAACCGGCTCAAAGGAGGTGCTACCCGCTTGCTTTTTGACCGAAAGGCGCTTACCCTCCCTCAAACAATTGATTTTATGACCTATGAGTTATCCTCTATTACAGACGCAGATAAGGGCGCGGGGTGGCTGGAAGGCTTCCTGCACGATAGCGGATTGCTGCTCATCCACCACACCGAACTCTGGAAAATAATCGACCAATGGATTACCACAATACCTATGGATACCTTCACAGATATTCTTCCCATCTTGAGAAGAACTTTTGCCGGATTCCCCGAAGCAGAGCGCAAACAACTCATGACCATGGCCAAAAAAAAAGCTGACGGAAAAAAAGAAAAAAAAGAGGGCTCCTCCCATTTCTTTGACGAGGGAAGAGCCCAGGTAGTACTTCCTACTATTCGATTGTTGCTAAAGAGCCCCTAACTATTAACTACTCATTGCACATTGCACATTCCTCATTACACATTGCACATTCCTCATTCCTCATTCCTCATTCCCCCGCTCTTCCAACATCCGCTTATGTTTTAATTCTTGAAGCTTCATATAGAGTTCCGCATGTTTGATTTGGAATTCGCTACCAAGCATTTCATATTTAAACTCGAGCTCACGTATTTGTTCTTCCAACTCCAACCCTTTCAATTCGAGCTTATTGGCTTCGATTTCCCGTTGGCTTTCCAGTGTAATAGCCTGGTTTTCTAGCTGCTGCATTTGTTGCTCTAATTCAAGCAGTTGCTTTTCCATCATGATCTCTTCTTCCTGCAATAGACGCTCCTGATCTTCTACTTTCTTCCAATGAGCATCGATTTTTGCCTGAACCTCCTTATTTAGACCTTCCTCTTCGCCAGCTTTTACAGCTTCCAACTCCAGTTCCCGTACTTGTTTCTCCAGTTCAAGCATAGCTACTTTCGTGTTCGTTTTTTTCATCCTGAACTGATTTCGCGCCTCTTCCTGCTCTAATCTAAGCTGTCTTTCTTTTCGCTCCAATTCCAATAACGCCGGACGCTGTTCATTCTCTTTTCTTTTCATTTCCTGCTCCATCATCAGCTTCTGTTTCTGCAGAATTTTCTTTTCCTTCTGTATTTCCATTTTCTTACGTTCCATATCGATCCGCATCTTTTCCATTTCCATTCGGAGCTTTTCCTCTTCGTCGGGAAGACTGTCTGGTGAAACGCCTTTCGATATAAAATTTGGCGCAAGAGCAACTTCTGGCTCCACTACCTCAGAGGGTACTTCAGGAAATTCATTTTCCGGTTCGGGCGTTTCTACCGGCATGGGAGGTTCTGCTTGCGGAGGAGTTGGAGGAGTAACTGGTTCTTCAGGTGCTTCCGCCTCAGGGGGTGAAGCCGGCTCTTCCGCGGGTTCAGGTACCGGATTAGACTGTTCTTGGGAAGACACTCTAATGGCCATGGAACAAACGACCAATCCGATGATGAGGAAACTCCAAAACATTTTAAACGGCAGTTTCCTGGTTGGTTCTCCTTTTGCAATCCGCTGAATACGACCTAAAACGCCCTTTTTGTGATTTGCAAACCCCAAAGATAACCGAACGCTGTTGTACCGCCATTCTTCAAGGCGAGCTAGTGTCTTTGCCAGCCCTACTTCATCTCCCGTAATATTGATCGCTACATCATCACAGCAATATTCCCGCTCCGTACGGATCATAGAAGACAACCACCAAACAGCAGGATTGAAAAACAAAAGGGTTTCAATAAAGGATTGCAATACATTTACCAGATAATCTAACCGGCTTACATGAGCCAATTCGTGGGCTAAAATACTCTCTACCTCTCTTGGACTTAATTGGTTAACCAACCCTACCGGTATGATGATCAGTGGCTTTAAAAACCCAATAACCATAGGACTGCCAACCCTTCTGGACTGCATTAAGCCCGGCAGCTTCTTAAGCTCCATTTTTGCTGCCAACTGATGAAAGGAGGTCATCCAAAGGGAATGCTTCAACCTCTTTGATGTTTTTTTCAAGTGCTGAAGGTAAACAAACTCTCCTAGCAACCGCATGGTTAATAATAAAACTCCAATTAGCCATAATAGAACGATCACAGGCAAATTAGAAGCAAAAAAGTCATACAAAAAGCCCGCGGATTGACTGGTAACCATCACGCTATTCGAAACCTCTGGGTCGCTGTTTACGGGTACCAGCGGACTGATGACCTCTGCGGCTTGCTCCTGACCAAAATAGGGGGAAAAGAATACCTCATCAGAAAGGGCAACAGTAGAAGAAAAGTCCAAATGGACATAGAAGGTAATGCCAATAGCCCCGACAAGCACAACCAACGCAGATAAGGAGAGATTGTATCTTGATCGTGCGTTGAGTTTCTTCAGCATTACGAGAAAAAGGGTAAGTACAACAGCAATCAGAAGTCCTTGCCATAAGGAATGAAGAATGGTCCAACCGATCGCTTCAATAATTTCCGGACTAAAATAAGATAAGATGCTATTCATGTTCATGTTGATTATTTTCTAAATCTTGAATAATTTTTTTAATGGCTTCTAAATCTTGTTTACTGGTTTTCTTATGGCCTAAAGCTTGCACCACAAGTTTCAGAGGAGATCCTTGAAAAACGGCGTCTACCATTTTTTCAACCATGCTTTCCTGAATTTCGGATTGGCTGATCAATGGCTCGTACAAATGGGTTCGCTGAGAAGTATCTCGCTTTAGTAAGCCCTTCTTAGAGACCATCACCTGCATCTGCTTTAAGGTAGTGGTATAAACCACTTCCCGCTGCTTGCTCAATTCTTCATTGACAAACCGAACGCTTTGCAGCCCATGCTCCCAAAGGACTTTTAAAACCTCTAACTCAGCTTCTGTTACTTTCTTTTTCATAGATACTGTTTTAAAGTACGATAACTATCATACGACAAATGTGCAACAAATAATTCAAACATGCAAGTGTTTCGTACGATAATTATCGTACTTCTTTTTGTTAAAACTGTTTTAATCATTAAAACAGGTGAATATCTTTAGATATGACAGGTATTGAGACACCAATTAGCTCAAAATAGATTCGGAGAAGATATCATTGTTTTCCAAGTAAGCGCATAGCGATTACAACCCCTGTAGCCTCAAAACAGATTCGGAAAAGAGGCCATTGTTTTCCAAGTAAGCGCGTAGCAATTACAACCCCTGTAGCCTCAAAACAGATTCGGGAAAGAGGCCATTGTTT
>CAZHOV010000167.1:0-12535 GCA_964534315.1 uncultured Saprospiraceae bacterium
ATTGGATTAACTAATTTTAAACTTTTTTTGGTCGGCTACGCCGAACCTCACGTTATATTATTTATTCTGAAGCCATTCAATAACATCCATCAAAACGGCATCCCAGTGTGGTTTCTCATAGTCTGGAAGGCCGTTGGTTACTTCAAAAAAGTTGTGTTCAAGTCCGGGGTAGGGGATAAGTTTAAGGTTGTTTTTGCCAGCGCTGATAAATTCAAGTGGTAATAGATCACAGTTTTCAGCGATAATATCCTCCGTACCGTAGGCAACAGAGATGGGAATATTAATTTTTAGCAAGTAAGGAAGATAATCGATCGAAAAAGATACCCAGGTTTTATTCGGATCGCCGAAGGAAGAAGAGGTATTCTTTGGGTCAGCTATTATGGTTTTCCAGGCCCCATAGAGACCATCTAATTTCGCAGCATATTGCTCCGGGTTTATTTTTCCGTTTTTCAGCTCTAATCTTAGTCTTCTGATCTTTTCTTCAAATCGGCCGTCAGGGTTAAATCCCAAAAGCGTAACCGTTTTTATTTGAGGATAGGTTGCAGCCACCACAGCGGCAATTTTGGCACCCTGCGAATGCCCGATCAGATGGATCTCATCCTTTTCTACCCATGATTTAGCTTGCAGGTCGTCTAGTACTAGTTGGGTTCGGTCAACATAATGATCTAAATAATTATCTGCCAGATAATCTTGTGAAAGTGATTTGGGGGCGTTGGGATCTGGAATGAAGTTATAAGAAGCATTTAGATTGATTTGTGGTGCCACGACAGGAGTATGAGGCATAGCAATAACGATCAGGTTAAATTCGTCAATGATTTTTTTGTAGTTGAAAGGCAGGTTAATGTAATGGACCTCTCCCAGATCAAAAATTAATGGCTTAGGTTGAGAGCCCTGGAGAAATAAGATGGTAGGTTTAGACGGGGAGCGGTTTTTTCCCACTTTGATATATTCAATTGTATCGGTAGGTGAGAAAATCGAAAATTTCAGGGCATCAGCACCATTGATTGGTGTTTGACAACCAGCATGCTGAAGCCACAAGCAGGTCAAACTAAGACCAAGCATTAACCTGGTAAAGAAGGAAGTTTTCACACTTAAAATATTGGTTTTATTCTTATATGTTAAAGTTTTGCGTTTATTGGTTTTTTTACGTAATAGGTGTGGCACACCTTTAGGTGTGCCACACCTAAAGAAACGCCAAAAACCAGTCAATCAATTCCGCTTCATCTACAATACTCCAACTGTGGGGATGTCGGCTTCCATCAGGGCGGTAGCCCTTATCCTGGGTTACCATTAATGCTGCATTGTCGTTTCCAAGCAATTTCAACTCGTTAATAAACGCAGCAAGATCTACCGCATTGATGCCGTAGTAATCCTTAGCCCTGGTTTTCATCCACCAGGTAATATCTGGTTCGGTGCATGCTCTTACCGGCATATTTTTAAAGTACTTCAAATTTTCTCCACCGTTTGCTACATAACAATAAGGGGAGTAGGTAATATATTTATCCAGATTTTCAACAGGGGGGGCTCCCAGGTTTCGCTCCATATGAGCGGTGATCCAGGCACCTTCATTAGCGGCTATTTTATTGAATTTCAGGTTTTTTGCTTTTATACCCTCTTTGTGAAAACGAACCATATCGAGAGGAGCATCACAGATAGCTATAGCCTTTGGGATTAAGGTAAAATAAAGATTCTCCTTTTTTATGACTTGTTGACAAAAAAGGAAAACGGGAAAGAATGAAAAGCTAAGAAGTGTAAGGAGGTATTTCATAACGGACTGTTTATATGAGCGTTTTTATTTTGAGAGCCCTGTTTTTGAACAGAGCTCTCAAAGAAGAGAAGCTGGTGGCTCCTACCTCAAAAGAAGTTTATGGCTACCCTCAAAAAATCACTTCACCGGAGTCACGGTGTAGCCCGCTTCTTTCAATAAATTAATGACTCCTTTCTCGCCTCCTAAGTGTCCTGCACCTACACCATAAAAAACAGCATTCTCCTTCGACATTTCTGCCATCTTTGGAATCCATTTTTCATTTCTGTCGCTCAGGAGCATTTTAAACTCTTCAGGATTATCAATGTAGTCCCTGGTGAAGTCTACCAGTTTATCAATATTTCCTTCCTTATACAAGTTGATCATTTTTTGGAAGGTCTCCTTAGTCTTTTTTTCATCCGTAAACATCTCTTCTACATCATCCGCCTGATCTTGGTATGGGATTTTATCGAAAATAGCCAACTGATCTTTAGCTGTTTCCAAACCTACAATCTCTTTTTTTCCTTCCATCGCCATCTTTACGAAGGTGAGCTCAAAGCTTGCCGGTTGTCCTTCGATCAATTTTCCCATCACCAAGGAAGTTAGCAAAAAAGGCTTCCATTTGTTAAATGCCTGCATACCGACGCCCATGGTCGACTGTAAATATAGGTCAATCTCATCATAAACTTCTTTATCTATAAGTTTATCCAAGGTTTGGCCATCTTCCATGTTTGCATAACGCATCATGTTAGCCTGCAAGCTGGGATCGTCAAAGTCGAGCTCCAATGCGATTTGATCGGCTTCGTTAAATGCTTTCGTGACTTGATCGCTTAGATCGAAATCGCTCTGAGGCAGGATATGGAAGGTGCCATATACGTAGGACGTTTGAATATCGTCTCCTTCAACTTTCCAAAGAAGACTACTTTCGTTAGACTGGGCAGTTGTAAGAACATAACAAGAGGTCAGGCAAAAGAGCAATGCCATTAAACGTGTCCATTTCATGATCATGTGTTTAGTTGGTTAATAAATTTAGATTTAACCCTAAATTGAAAAAATATTACTCTCTTACCATCTTTTTTTGACAGGCGGCGATTTTTTTCGACTAACTATTAATCGCACATTGCACATTGCACATTGCACATTGCACATTACTCATTATCATGCTTTCTTCCCAACGAATTGCCTGAACGAAATAATTTTTCTTGTTCTTCCATGGCTTCTTTTTCTTCTTTTGTATAAAGGTGTTTACCCAGGTTTTCCATATCGGGCTGCCCGGCATCGATCCAGGCAGTATACCAGGCGCTGCCTATAGATAGGATAGATTCTCGCATTCTACGCTCTACCATGCCCTTCAGCTCATTGTGATAGGCTCTTGCATAGGCCTGACATTGAGTTCTAATGGTTCGGTCTAACCTTTCTTCAAAGCAAAATTGCTGATCTTGAGGAAAGGTTTTGCTGAGGCGCTTTTCAATGGCCAGTACGCTGTCTACGTAGCTATGACTGGTCAGTACAATATCCCAATAATATTCATTGATATTTTGAATGTAGGTGGCTTTCCCAATAAAAAAGTCATACTCTGTATCGGCAAAAAGCTCGGGAAGGCGACTTTCCCAGAAGGCGTGAATACCTACTTGATTAGTTAACTGGCCGTTGTAATTGGTTGTCGTATGCAAGGGGACATGCGCATCGCCGATGTAGTGACCAAAATCAGCAGAAAAGCGTAAGATCTTGGATACATCTCCTTCTATAAAAGCGTCTGTCAGTCGGCGTTGCATGCTTTCCAGATTGTACGGAAGAATACCATATTCGGAGAAGCGATCAATGCCGAAGCACGAAGTACAACTCATCCCTGGCCTAAGCCCGGGAAGTAGCTTTAGAAGGCTATCACAGGAAAACTGCCAATTGTCTTCGTAATACAGGGGTAGAATATTTTTTTGAAAAAACGTTCGATAGGCTGAGCGAGAAATATTGAGGGAAGCATTTTCGAATGCTTTGCTTAAAGACGAATCTGCTACCAACAGCTGATCGCCGGCTATTACCGCGATTTCATTGCCCAGTGCCTGAATCGTATCTTTTTGATCAGTGACGAGATAAACATCCGTGTACTTAACCAGCGCATCGGTCCAGTTGCGGGGTACTTCGGGAAAGGGGTAAGTACCCCAGTGATCAATATCAATATAGTGTCGGACAGCTTCGTGTTTAGTGGCATATCTTCGTTTGTCGGGATCGACGGCATGTTCAGTTATGTACTCGATATTCTTTTTGTAAAAAGGTAAAATATCAAGCGGTAAAGTAAACACGGCCATCCGGTTTATTTTGCGGTGTCCGAAGAACCCCCATTCCTCAGCATGGTGAAAGCTGGAGAGCATCAGAAACAATACAACAAAACCGAGGAAAAATCTCAGGTTTCTAGGATTCAAAAAAGGTTTCATAAGACCAAAAGAAGTTTTTGAAATTAAGATGCTGGACGATCATAAAATCTTCTCCGTTAATATCAGCATAATAACGCTCATACGTATAGCCTTCTTCTATCGGGATAATATTTCCTGCCCGATCATATTCTTGCTTGGGCCAGAAGGTTACCGTTTTTTCTTCTCCGCCGGTTGTTTTCACGGTTAAGGTGGCGAAGGGAATTTGTGATCGGATTTCGTCTTTTTTGCGGTATTGATTTTCAAAAGCCTCGGCATAGACTACTTCAAATCCCATTAAATAGGCATCAATAAGGCCTTCATTGACCTCTTTATTGATGCTGGGAGTGATGTCATAAAATGGCGTTAACTCAAATTGATCGCCTTGACGTTCAATCTTAAAGGAGGCATTTTTTTGAGTAGGATACTCGATAGATACGGATTGTATTTGCTCGTAAGGTGTTTCGAAAACGGTCTTATCTCTCCAATTATCTGGTTCTTTTTCAAACCGGGCGCGCAAATTCCCTTCAAATCCGGGCATATGCATGGCAAAGGGTTGATTGGCGTCTTCCATGATCATGTAAGTGCCTCGCTCGTCATTGGTCATTCCACCAATATAAAACGCTTTCATCTTTTCATCATTTTCGTCATACAGTTCAATCTTTATGCCGTTGGCCGCCAATTGGGTAACGACATTGTCCATCGCTGCCCCCGGAGGAATAAATTTGATCTGTAACTGCTGCAGCATATCAAGAATTAGGCGTACCGCGCTAGGGCGGGCTTTGTATTTTTCATTGTATATCCAGTATCCGTCTGCCCGCTCCAGGGTTACAGGTGGTTTACCTCGATCTGCAATAAAAATTTTGTGGATTTTAGATATATCATCTACTCTAAAGTCTCGCTCCGTAGTGTCAATAGTACCGGCATTATCATTTCTGTTCATTAAAAAAACAGTTGTACCCCCGGCGATCAGTAAAAAAATAATAAGTAGTATCGTAGTCCTTTTCTTCATATGAGTTGATAATTTAAACTTGCTGTGATTTGATTCCTCCATAGGTTTTCTCCCTCCAGTAGCGGTATCCTATTCCAAATACCAGGAGAAAGATCAGCGGTATTAAAATATTGATTAGTTGCCACTTCAACGCTTCATCCTGGGCTCGTACCGTATCCAAAAGACGTAGTTTAACTTCTTTATTGCGAGCAAGAATTACTCCCTGATCGTTCAAAAGGTATTCAATGGCATTAATAATAAAATCTTTATTTCCAAAGGCATATTTTTCATAGCGATTAAAGCCTAACGGGCCGTAAGCTTGGGATCTAGGATTGACCGGATTTTTGATTAGGTCGCCATCAGAAACGACCAGCATTTTGGTGGGTTTACTAGTCGGTTGAAACTCAATATTCAGAGCGTTTAGTCCGGCGGTCATCTGTTCGGTTACCCGGTTTTGATAGAGGGACGTAAATTCACCTTCCAGCAGTACGCCCATGTTTTGATAAGGCTTGTTAAACTTAGCCGGATCAAGGTCGTAGCGAAGGATCTCAAAGCCCAACCTGACGGGTATAAATTGTAGCCTGCTATATTGGGAAGAAGCCAGCAACACCGTTTTGTCAATATCATCCTGGGTCTTTATCGTATCAATGCTGCTTGGAAAAAATAAATTAACCCGGTCCAAACCCTTTACAATCGGATGATCTGTTTTGGGCGTAACAAGGGGATGATAATACCAGGGGAATAATTCCATCTGCGGAGCATTCCCCTCTCTTCCGATGACTTGCGGTATTCTGGAGCATTCCAGATCCAACACCAGGTCGCTTTGTATCCTGACGCCGTATTTGAAAAGCATATCATCGAGATTGAGGGTATATTCCAAGGGCGTGTAAAATCCCGTTCCCTGCAAGCTGTCAAGGTGAACGTTAAGCTTATCAATCAGCCAGACGACCTTGCCGCCATTCATTACATATTGATCAATGATAAATTTCTCCTTTTCAGAAAAAGGAGCTCTTGGTCGGGCAACCACTAGCATATCAACCGTGTCAGGCGGTAGACGGACAACATCCTTTAAATTGACCCGGTCTGTGTTGTAAAATTGGCGAAGGGAAACTTCGAGGTCTTTGGTTTGTAACGCTCTGAGTTCTCCATGGCCTTCTGTAAAGAAAATGTTTGATTTACGGGTTGTTTTTAACTTTTGAATGGCGTTGGCAAATTTGTATTCCAATAAACTAATCGAATTGTTGAGCACAGCCTCGGGAGAGCGGCCAGGCACCTCATTTTCCAAAAAGTTTACAGGGATTGACCGGCCTTTGTAATTAAAAATAGCATAGGGGTAGATGAGTTTTTCAGTAGTTTCTCCGCTAGACCGAAGGCGTAAATTAATAGGTTCGATACCATCTTTTGCAAGATTTTCACGCAGTTGGTTAATCTGTTCGGTTGAACCGAGAGATGGATCGTCAAATGAATATTCGATGTAACCGGATACCGAACGAAAATCTTCTAGAAGCTCATTGACAGAGCGTTGAAGGCGTTTAAATCCCGCCGGAAACTCTCCGGCAAGCAATACCCGGACGTCTACAATTTCATCTAAGTTTTGGAGTAATTCTTTAGTAGGTTCGGTAAGGGTGAACCGCTTTTCTTCGGTAAGATCTATAGTAGTGAAAAAATAACTCCCCAGTATGTTTAGAAAAATTACAATTCCCAAAAAAAGAATTCCCTGAAGAATGGCTTGTCCCTTTCTTCCCATACCCGATAACTTTGTTGCTTGCTTTTCCGTTGTCATCCGATTACCAATTTCTTCTTCCTAATGATAGTTGTGTCAAAAAAATGAAGCTTCCGATAAAGCTTAAAAAGTAAATTACATCTCTGCTGTCAATAACCCCTCTACTGATGGATTCATAGTGATAATCAATGCCGACCATTTGAATGAGATCATCTATTTTGCCCACAAAAACAGGCATTCTACTCAAAAATAGAAATGCCCAGTAAAAGAAAAAGCAAAGAAAAGTAGCCAATATAAACGCCACAATTTGATTTTTAGTGATCGAAGAGGCGAATAACCCGATCGAAACAAAAGCGCCTCCTAATAGGATCAATCCCAGATAAGAGCCGGCAATTGCTCCGGAATCTAAATTTCCTTTCGGGGCTCCTAATTCATACACGGTATAGTAGTAGAGTAGGGTTGGGAGTATGGCAAAAATTACCAGCATCAGGGAGGCAAAGAATTTTCCTAAAACAATCTCCCAATCACGGAGCGGCCTCGTAGCCAACAGCTCAATAGTACCGGTCTGTATCTCTTCAGAAAACGAGCGCATGGTAATTGCAGGGATCAAAAACATAAAGATAAGAGGGGCAATATAAAACAACTGATCCAAGGAGGCGTAGCTGTAATTGAGAATACTGAAATCGGGAAAAACCCACATCAGCAATCCCAGGATTACCAAAAAGACACCAATAACAATGTACCCTATTAATGAACTAAAAAAGGAATTAAGTTCTTTCCAAAAAATACTTAGCATTCGTTTAAATCGTATTTTCTACTTTATTTGAATTAAATTTCGATCATTGTAAATAAGCAGGCACTTGTAAAGCTTTTCTTCTGCTTCTTTCAGGGTCAGATCCTTGACGGTATTATAGAGTTGTTCATCATCTTCGATCCAGTCCAAAAAATTCCCGATGGTAAAGTTTTTAAACTCCCCGGAATCAAAATGCATAATTTGCTTCACCGTTTCCACTACGGTCCGTTTTTCTTTTGCTGTCCGGAAGGGTCTTCCGGTAAGCGGGTTGTAGGCAGAAAAGGTGACGTATTTTTCGACCTCCTGTTCATAGCTAAGGTAGCAGATCTTGCCCCTCAGGCGGATAGGCGTAAAGGTAACCGAAAGTTTCGGCTCTTCTGTGGGCTGCATCAAAATGTAGGGAACTCCTTCAATGCTCATCCCCCAAACCTTATTCAGCTGAATGGCATTGCCCGTCTTGCGGTCAATGACCGGTCCGACATGTGCCATACCTGTCTTTGAGTTGATAAAGTAACTTACTTTCAGGTCAGCCCATTGCACATCCGGATTATTTTGTTGAAAAGAACTGAAAGCATGATAGATCCCATTTTTAAAATCAAATTTATTAGACAATACGGAGGTCGTGTCTTGCCCTTGTGTGCTTGAAGCAACAAGAAAAAAGAAGATTAGGGTTAATATGTAGGTTGATAACTTCACTCGATAATACCTATGAATATTTTAGTAAAATTACTGTTTTGTGAGCCGATGAAAAACATCTTCTACAGAAAAAACCTGCTGGTGTAATTCCAGAATGATCAGCTTTTGGTCTACGGCAAAGCGAAAAACATCCTCCCGGATATCCATATCTGAACCGGCAATCAGCTGCCAGGCGTTATTATCCAGTTCAACCACTCGCTTAGTGTGTGGGATTTTTTCCAGAGCGTTTTTCGCCACCTTTGTTTTAAATTGAACGGTGACCATAGATTCGCCCGACATGCGGCGTTGTAGGTGTTCGATAGGGTCATTAGCTACCAGTTGGCCCTTGTTGATGATCAATACCCGCTCGCAGATAGCTTGGACCTCCTGCATGATGTGTGTAGAGAATATAACGGTTTTTTCCTTACCTAAATTTTTGATCAATTGTCGGATCTCCACCAGTTGGTTGGGATCAAGCCCGGAGGTGGGTTCGTCCAGGATCAACACTTCCGGATCGTGGAGCATCGCCTGAGCTAGTCCTACTCGTTGCCGATAACCTTTTGAAAGGGAGCCGATCAGCTTGTTTTGTTCTCTTTCCAGGCCTGTCATTTCGATCATCTCCTTGACCCGTTGCTTTTTGTCGCGCAGGTGATGCAAACCCGCTACGAAAGAAAGGTATTCTTTGACGTACATATCTTTGTAAAGCGGATTATGCTCCGGCAGATAGCCGATTTGTTCGCGCACTTTGAGTGGATCGTCGAGGGTTGAAAATCCGCATACCGAAACCTCTCCTGCCGTTTGAGGAATAAAGCAGGTAATGATCTTCATAGTGGTGGTTTTGCCCGCTCCGTTGGGGCCTAAAAAGCCAAGCACTTCTCCCTTCTTAGCTTTAAAGCTGATCTGGTCGACCGCCTTTTGACTTCCGTATTTTTTAGTAACATGCTCTACTATAACAGACATTTAAATGCAATTTTTCTATCGTATCGGATTATTGGCAATACTTAGTACTTTGGAATAAAAGTTAATTGGTTAATTAGGGGTGGAGCAACTGCTATTAAACAGCAATCAACAAATCAACAAAATCAACTAAGTACTGATTTATAAAGTTAAAACTAGTACATTTATTGCGATTTACCAATGTTTGCTTTTTTCAATAAAGGATTACAAATAACTTCTATAAAAGTTTGCGAAGTTAATAAACTGATTGGAATCCCGAAAAGGCGACTTCACGAAATTGATCTGCACCTTATTTTTTAGAAAAATTGCTTTTATAAGAATCTGTTCGAATGAAACTGCAAAAGATAAACGATTTAATCCACCACTTTAAAAAATACCTTCAGGAACAGCGGGATTTCCGGGCTGCTTACAAATGGGAATGCCTACAAAATTTTCAACAACACTGGGATCTGGAAGCAGCAAACCTGAGTGAGATGTATGATCAAAGCCTGCAGAGTTCCATATCAAGATCTCTTTGGAATGCCAAAAATTATTCGCCCAAACAACAAATGTTACGCTTTATCAAGATGGATACAGATCTTGTACGGCATATGTTCAATGACCTGTTCGACGAATCCAAAAGTATTGATGGTAGAATCAGCCGGTTTGTTTTTTATTGCGATCAGTTGTTGGAAGAATATAAACGTCTGCATCCAACCTCTATAGAGAATAACCATGATCATGGCGATTACCGCATGGTATCTCTTTATTTGGGATTCCGCTATCCGGAGCAATATACCCTTTATAGTTTTGATGATTTTTGCGCTTTTTTGAAAATAGTAGAAAGTGCAAAGATTCCGGCTACGCATGATATGGATCGCTTTTTCAAATTGAGTAGAACTGTTGGAGAAATGCTAAAAAAAGATACTGCTTTTAGCGAAATTGCAGAAAAAATGATTCGCGGCAATATTTTTTATAGGTCACCTTCTTTACTTTGGGTACATTATCTTTTTGAAAGTTGTCGCAATCCTGATTTTATTAAATATCTTTGACTTGAAACTATTGTTCCCAAACAAAAATTAATTATGCGATTTTTTGGTCTTTTAATTTGCTTCCTTTTTTCCTACTTATCTGCTACCAGTCAGTATGCTCATCTTCCGGTTTTGCCCGATTTAGACGGTCAGTTATTATTAAACGAACTGCCCATGGATTACAAGCCATCGGGTTTTTTAATGAGCTACGGGCAAACCCGGGATACGCTATACAGCAGAGTATATAGATATAAAGATTCCGTGACTTGCGTGTATACCGGTCACCAGATTTATCTGCCTCCTACCGGTGATCCGACTACTATTTTGTTGCAGGGCGGGTCCAGTAATGGCATCAACACCGAACATTCCTATCCCAGATCCAAGGGGGCGGAGTTCAACAACCCCAAGGTAGATATGCATCATTTATTTCCTACGCGGGCGGCTGTGAATTCTGCCAGGGGAAATGCGCCTTATGGAGAGATTGATGATGATTTGACGGAGCAGTGGTTTTACCTGACGTTCAATTTTAGCTCGGAGCCGGTGGTGAATAAAGACTTATACAGCGAGCAGCGGGGCGATTTTGGCCAGACCAACATCTTCCGCTTTGAGCCCAGGGAAGACTTCAAGGGCAATGCCGCACGTGCTATTTTTTACTTTTACACCATGTATCGCGACGAAGCCGATGATGCTGATCCCACCTTTTTTGAAAAGATGCGCACCACGCTTTGCGAGTGGCACCATCAGGATCCCGTAGATTCATTAGAATGGGCCCGCACCTTTAAGATTGCTGAATATCAGGAAGGCAAGCCCAATCCATTTGTGCTGGATTGCACCTTACCCCAGCGTTCTTATTGTCAGGATGTCAACCTGATTTGCATTCCCCCGGCGACATCCACCTTTGAACCCAAACAGTCAAAGCTCGGAGCCTTTTCGGTCTTTCCCAACCCTGTTGCAGACGATGCCCAGATCTCTTTTAAAATTGAAGAAAAGGGTAGGGTAGTATTGGAAGTTTTCAACAGTTTAGGTCAGGCTCAAGGTACCCTTTATGATGAAGTACATTCCCCCGGAGTGTACCAGGTGCAATGGTCGCCTGATACTGATAATTATTCAGGCGCAACAGTACTTTTCCTCAAAGTGAGTTATGCTAACGGTCGTGTTTTTCAGTCGGATGTAAAGCGGGTTGTGATTGGGGGGTAGGGCTAGGTGTATGATGAAGGAGGGGGTAGGTTTTTGTCGGTAGCTCCGATTGCGGATCAATTTGCCTGGGTTAGCCCGTTTAATTATACAGAGAATCGAGTGCCGAACGGTATTGACCTTTGGGTGTTGCAGTATTTAAACACCACGGTATATGATGTTCAAAAAGAAATTCTTACGAATGGACATTCAAATTTTAAGGTCCAACAACTCGGACCAAGTGGAATCTCAAATAATGGTGATTGGAACGGTTACAAACAAAACAATGTGTTTTTCTACAATAAAAAGCAATTTGAAACCTTACTTGATGTCCCAGGCTATAAGGAATTTCAGCAAAGAAAGCTAGAAACTGCAAGAAGATCTATGAGAGATGGTTTAATAATTACAGGAGGAGTATTAACAACAGTTGCTTCCTTTGGGACGTCAACTCCAGCTTATTTAGCTCTTTTTGGCACCACAACTGGAATTTTTTCAATTTCCGGCGGTTCAGCAAAATTAGCTCTTGATCTAAAGGGAGAGTTTTATAAATCAGATCAGATCCCCACTTCCCTTTTAGAGGGATTAACAATGCCTGCAGTTGTAACTTTGGAAAATGATAATACCAGGGCTAAAATTAGAGGTACGGCAAGTGTTTTAGACGGAATAATAACATTGGATTTACCAAATATTGGAAAAAAAGCACCTGATTTTTGAATAGTGCTGGTAAATTAGTAACTGGGGCTAATATAATTATTTCCATTAACCAAACATTCGATGATGCCAAAAATGAAAGTATAGACGAAATTCAGAATACAAAAAGTAATGAAAACCGTAAGTAGTATGGTATTGTTTTTTGATAACAATTCTTTTTTGAGTAGATACATCATTTCATTGCTGATCCCAATGTTAATTCCAGTATTGGCAGCAATTATTGGTTATCTCGATGGAAAAAATCTAACTTCCTTCCCTGCTATTATTATTACAATCATTATTGTTTACTTATTAGTTAATAACTGATCTTTCGCAAGCGAAAGATTTGTAAAATTGCAAAATATTATTAA